>CAKNFJ010000001.1:2095000-2395000 GCA_930633495.1 Hyphomicrobiales bacterium
ACCAGCAGATGGCCCGTCCTGATCTGCGTCTCGCCAAAGAACAGTGTGGCGTAGTGCCAGCCGCGGTCGAGGATATCGACGATGTGGTTGGCGATGCCGGGCATCTCGGTTTCGTTCCGGCGGAAGCCCTCGACCACGCTGCCCAGATCCATCAGCAGCCTGGCGCGGTCGAGCTTGTAATGGTCCGCCGTGAGGGTGAGGTCGTTGCTGCTGCCCTGCAGAGCCTGCAGCAGCCAGTGCGCCAGCTCGACATTGCGGTTGCCAGCGCCCTTGGCCTGCCTGAGAGCCTGTAGGAAGGTGTCGTAACCGACCCGGTTGAGCTTGCCCGTGACGGCTTCGAGGCTGATATCGGCCATGGTCGTCCCCTTCACTATCCGGTCTTGTGCCGGCCGGGCGCGCCGGCACGGCTTCGCTTGAGGCGCAGGCTTTCGGCGGGATGGAAGCGGGCGTCGCGGCGCAAGGCGCCTTCGGCGACGCCCCAGTTCGGCGCCATCCAGCTCGTCCAGCCGAGATGGCCGGACTGCCCGAGCCGCACCGGCTTCACCTCTCCCACCGGCAAGGCGAGCTCGACATCCCATTCGAATTGCTCGCCCAGATGGAAGAACACCGCGTCGGCCAGCGGCTCGCAGCGGTCGCCCTTCGGCAGGAAGCGCTCGAACTGCGCGAGATCGCGCGCAACGATCTTCACGCGGAACTTGTCCTCGACGCTGTAGACGCTCGCACCGAGCAAGGCGTCGCCGCCGAGCGTGCAATGGGCACCGCCGAGCCGCGTCCGGTCGGCAGGGTCGAAGACGAGCCGCATGCCGACGAATTGCTCGATCTCGACATCGGCCTTGAACAGCCCGGCGAGAAAATGCCGGAGCCGCGAGGCCGATTTCGCCTGCGCCCCGAGCAGGCCCGCATGGGCGAGCTTCTCGGCATCCGGCACCGTGTCGCGGCCAAGATAGGGCTTCGAACCGGCCCCGATCATGCTGCCGATATAGGCGGCGAAGCGGTCGAGATCGGGCCGGTCCTGCTGCGCGACAGGCCGCGAATCCGCCCAGGCCCGATAGAACAGCTGCAGGAAGCGGTGATTGAAGATGTCGAGGAACCGGGGGAAGGCGTCGTCATGGGCGATCTGCCAGCGATAGCTCTCCTCGGTCGTCGCCAGAGGCAGCGCGCCCTGCGGCCCGAGCAGGCCGAGAAACTTGACGAAGAGCCTGAGCCGGCCATGTCCGTCGCGGTCGGCCTGCGCGACGGAGGACGCCGGAAAATCGAGGAAGGCCTGCTCGCCCAAGGCGACGTATTCCTCGTGCCGGGCCGACACGTCGCCGATCCGGCCGCGTTCCGGAAAGCTGCGCTCCAACCGGCGCAGCACGGCGTAGAAGTCGAACCGCCACGGCTCGGCCTCGAGCTGCGCCTGATAGCTCGGCGCCTTCTCCAGCGGGGCGGTGGGCTCTTCCATCACAGGATCCGCCTCGAACCGGCGCGCGGCGGAAAGCGCATCACCTCCCCGCGCTCGACGGTGCGGATCACCGTCTGGGTGAAATGGTTCATCGCGGCATATTCGGCGAAGAAGCGATCGAGCACCGCACCGAGCAGAAAGACGCCGGACCCCTCGAAGGCCTTCTCGTCGAACAGCACGGTGATCTCGAGCCCGCGTGCCGCACCCGTCCCGGCCCGCTGCGGAAAGCGACGGACGACCGGGCGACTGTCGACGCTCTTGATGCCACGAATGCGGCGCTCCGTGGCGCTGTCGGCGAGATCGGCGAAGAGCGAGAGAAGCTCCCGCAGCGCCTCGCCATTCTCGCCCGCGCCGCGCTGGACGAGGCCGAGCTGGTTCAGGCTGAGCAGATTGATCAACCGCCAGGTGACGACGCCGGTGCTCGCCGTGCCGGCGCGCAGCCTGAGCTGCGAGACGATCGGCTCACGCGGCGGGGTCGGCCCCGACAGGCAGGCGATATCGAGCGAAACATTGTCGATCAGGCGAAAATCGGCGCCGCCGACCCCGGTCGGCAGATGCTCGGTGAGATGCCGGTTCGAGCACAGCGCCCGCACGCTGAGCTCCGCCACCGACGTCGCATCCGCGATGCCGGCGGGCTCGACCAGCGAGACGAACATCTCGGTGCCGGTATAGTCCGAAGCGCGGCCTTGTCGCCGCTCGGCGGCCGAGCGCCGGCGCGGCAAGCGTCGCTGCGTGTAGTGCAGCCCATGCACCGGCGAGGCCCCCTCGGGCGAGGAATAGAGCGGGTGGACCGGCTGCTTCTCGCGCCCACCGACATAATGCGCATGGACCGACAGGATGCTGTGCGGCTCGTAGTCGAGCGGCCGGCTCCTGTCCGGCACGACGTGGAATTCGTGCTGGTTGGTCTTCACCGGGATGCGGTCGGCCGTCTTCTCGAAGAGATTGATCGCGGGCGCGGCATACAGCGCGAACATCTCCTTGCGCACCGCGCCGGGCAGCCGGGCATTGACCTCGTCGAAGACGAAAATCACATCGACGGTCTTGGCCTTGAGCTTCGGCATCGCCGCCGCGAGCCCGCCCAGCCGGAAGCCCAGGAACTTGCGCGAAAACCAGAACAGCTCGCGCAGCAGATCGAAACCGCGGAAGACGCGGGTATCGCCGGGCAACAGGGCCTCGTCCTCGCGGAAGCCAAGCTGCTCCAGGAAGCAGCCTTCGGCCGGCGTCACGACCGGATCGCCGAACTCGTCGAGATGGCGAAAGTGGATGCCGATGCAGTTGGAGAAGAGCTGCTCGTAAAGCGCGACCGCATCGGCCTCGGCGCCGAGGAGGTGGATATCCAGCGCGCGCGTGCGGCAGCCGGCGAACCAGCTCGCCGGGTTCTTGAGCGCCTGCGCGGCGGATGGCTCCTGCTCGGGATCGGCCATCACGCGATGGGTGAGCGACAGGCGCAAGCCCGCGAGCGCCCGCGCGCCGACCTGAAGGCCGAGCGCCTGCAGCGGGCCCGGCGCCGGAATGTATTCGGCCGCCGCGATCTCGAAAGGCCAGAGCGTGACGTCGCTCCCCAATCGGTAGCGACAAGCGACCCGCCGCTCGCGCTCCATATAGGTCGCGTCGATGTAGGAGCCGCGCGCGATGCGCACGCCCTCGCGCAAGGCCGGATCGGAATAGGGCGGCGTCAGGCCGGCGAGCAGCGCAGAAGGGGTCGGGGCCAGGTAGTTCGGCAGCAGCTGTTCGAGCAGGTTGTTGGTGAATTCGGGGAATTCGTGCTTGAGCTTGAGCTGGACCCGCGCGGCGAGGAAGGCCGCGCCTTCCAGAAGCCCGCCGACCATCGGATCCATGCGTTCGCCGGCCAGCCCGCCCAATCGTTCGGCGATGCCGGGATATTCCTCGGCGAACTCCTTGCTGTGCTCCATGAAGAGCCGGAGTTCCTGATTGTAGAGATCGAGAAACTCCTGATTCATCAGCGCCCCTTGATCGCGATCTTGCCGGTGTCGAGTTCGAGATCGGCGACGAACTGGACGGGAATATTGAGCGGTTCGCAATTCAGATCGGCGCGAACGAGGAAGCGGATCTTCAGCTCGGCCGGGTCGAGCGTCTCGTCGCGCTCGACCGCGACCGACTTGCGGATCAGCCGCGGCTCGTAGCCGAGCAGCACATCGGCCAGATCCTCCTTGATGGTATCGACCCGGTGCTCGTCGATCGACAGCCGCGTCAGGTCCGGAAATCCGTGATTGAGGACGGAACGACGGACATGCTCAAGCCCTGTCAGGTCGAGGGCCGATTCCAGGTTGACCGTGTTGACCAGCGCCTCCAGATCGATGGCGATCTCGCGCCGAAGCTTCTGCTCGGTGATCGCGGCTCGCGGCGCGGCACGGCGCGGCGCGATGACACGCTCGCCGCCCTCGTCCCGCAGGTCGAGCGCGGTCTTCGCATCCTTCTCCAGATGCGCCTCCCGAAATGCGAACATCAATGGCGGCCGCAGCCGCTTCTTCGAGATGGGGTCGACCATGTCAGCTCGCTCACCGCGTTGTCCCCGGCTTCAGGCACCGCCAGCCGGGCAGTGCGCCGACTCCGGAAGCGTCCGGAACCGGCGCACGCCGCCTCACGCCTTGTTGCTCTTGATGTCCCAGGTCATGGTGACCGGCGCCTCGAGCGACCCATCGGCCTTCTGCGGCTTGTACTCGTATTTGATCTTGGCGTAGTTCAGCGAGAACTGGTCCGTCGGCATGCTGCGGCTGCCTTCGGAGCCACCGGACTGGTAGCTCGACACCAGCAGATCCTCCAATGTCACGATGTAGTAGTCCTGCTGGTCGCCGCCCTGCTTGCGGACATAGAGAACGGCCTTCTTGATGTGCTTGCCGTTGGCGCAGAACAGGGAGAGCGTCGGCGAGGCCTTTCCGACGGCCGAGGTGAAATGAATGTCCTGGAAGCTCGCCTTGCCGGCGCCGCCGCCCGCGCCCGCCGAATGGCTGCCGGCGTTGGTGACGCCCCAGGAGAAGGATTCGATCTCGATCGTATCCTTGTGCTTGGAGTCCTTGCTCTCGCCCTTGATGCCATCGATCTCGAGCAGATAGTCGCTAGCCATTTTGACCTCCATGATAGGGATTGTCGGGATGCCCGCTCTCACGGGCGGATAGAGGACGCACCTCTCCTGTCGCGCGGCCTCGAACGGCCAGCACGCTGAAGACCCTCGTTGTCTCCGTCACCTGCGGGTCAGATGACGGTCACTGCTTGGGAGCTGGCAGACGCGACACCAGGCTCAGGCCGATATCCATGCCCTCGAGCTGGAAGTGCGGCCGCAGATAGAACTTGGCCGAATAGTAGCCAGGGTTCTCCTCGTCCTCGAAGACGTCGATGCGCGCATCGGAAAGCGGGCGCCGCGCCTTCGTCTCCTCGCTGGAATTGATCGGATCGCCGTCGACATAGTCGGTGATCCATTCCTGCAGCCAGCGTCGCAGCGGCTCCTTTTCCTTGTAGGAGCCGATCTTGTCGCGAACCATGCACTTCAGGTAATGCGCGAAGCGCGAGACCGCGAACATGTAGGGCAGCCGGGCCGAGAGGTTGTCGGAGGCCGTCGCCGCCACGCCGTCGGGCCCCGAGAAGGCCTTGGGCTTGTAGAGCGACTGCGCGCCGATGAAGGCCGCCTTGTCGGTGTTCTTGCGATGGATCAGAGGGATCAGGCCGGATTTCGCCAGCTCGGCCTCGCGCCGGTCGCTGATCGCGATCTCGGTCGGGCATTTCAGGTCGACGCCGCCATCATCCGTGGGGAAGGTGTGCGTCGGCAGGTTCAGCACCTCGCCGCCCGACTGGACGCCGCGGATGCGTGTGCACCAGCCATATTCCTTGAAGGCGCGGTTGATGTTCACCGCCATGGCGTAGGCCGCGTTCATCCAGGCGTATTTCTCGCCCTGATGGCCGTCGGTGTCCTCCTCGAAGGCGAATTCCTCGACCGGCTCAGACTTGGCGCCATAGGGCACCCGCGAGAGCACGCGCGGCAGGCACAAGCCGACATAGCGGGAGTCGGCCGCATCGCGCAGCCCCTTCCAGGCCGCGTAGTCCGGCGTGTCGAAGACCTTGCCGAGATCGCGCGGATTCGACAGCTCGGTCCAGGCATCCATGCCCATCAGCGTCGGATCGGCGCCGGCGAAGAAGGGCGCATGCGCGGCCGCCGCGACCTTCGACAGATCGCGCAGGAGCTGCACGTCGGTCGGAACGTGGCTGAAATGATAGTCGCCGACCAGGCAGCCGAAGGGCTGGCCGCCGAGCTGGCCGAATTCCTGCTCGTAGATCTGCTTGAACAGCGGGCTCTGGTCCCAGCGCGCGCCAGGGAACGTCTTCAGATTGCGGTAGAGCTCGTTCTTGGAGACGTTCATCACCTTGATCTTCAACTGCGAGTCGGTCTCGGAGTTGAAGACGAGGTAATGCAGGCCGCGCCAGGCGCTCTCGATCTTCTGGTATTCAGGCGCGTGCAGCACCTCGTTCATCTGCTCGGTCAGCTTGGCGTCGAGGCGCGCGATCATCTCCTCGATCGTGTCGATAACGTCGCCCTTGATCAGGGTCTGGTCCGCCAGAGCCTGGTTGACCAGGGTGGCGACCGCGTTCTCGACCTCCGTCGCCGCCCGCTCCGTCTTGGGTTTGAAACTCTGCTTCAGGATCGCCGAGAAATCGTCGACCTCGCGGGTCTCTACAGCCGCGCCGCCGGGCTGTTGGGTCTGTGATTCCGCTGCCATTGCCGCCTCGCTCGCTTAACCGCCCCGGGACCCGCCGCAGCGAACCCGCGCCCTGCCGTCAGTTCTGCGTCTTGTTGTCCGTCGTCTCGCTCTTGCCGAGCCGGTCCTTCAGCGTCGCCATCAGCTGCGGATCAGCGAGCAGGGCCTTGATCTGGTCGCTGGCGGCCATCTTGCCGTCCATGTAGCGCAGCAGATTGGCCAGTTGCTCCCGCGCTTCCAGCAGCTTCGCCGTCGCCGGAATCTGGCGGGCGACGGTCGCCGGGCTGAAATCCTCGAACTTCGAGAACTTCAGCGACACCGAGAGCTTTTCATTGCTGTCGTCGCCGAGTTTGTTCGCCACGTTGAAGCTGACCGCGGGTTCGATCGCGGCCAGCCGCTGATCGAAATTATCCATGTCGACATCGAGGAACTTGCGCTGGGAGATGTCGGGCTTCTCCACCGCCGAGGCGTTGCCGGACAGATCGGCGAGAACGCCCATCACGAAGGGCAGCTCGATCTTCTGCTCGGCGTTGTAGGGATCCTCGTAGGTGATGTGCACCCGAGGCGGCCTATTGCGGCGAATGAACTTCTGTCCTGAATCCCCGGCCATGTGACGTGCCCCTCTGCATTCGTGCCACTTGACGTAGCGTGGCAACCAACCGGCTTCATCCACTACTGTTATGGTCTCGCCATCGCAGCGAAAGGTTCAATCGGACAGCGAGAATTTTCTCTAGTTGTCAGTCTCCGGCATCTGCGCCACCTCCGGCAGGATATTGCCGATCAGGGACATGAAATCATGCTGCGCCAGAGCGCAAGCCTTGTCCATCAGTAACGGCATCGGGTGCGACGGCTCGACCTGCCGATAAAAGGCCGCGACCGCCTTCATCGCGCTCACCGCCTCGGCTCGATTGGCGATCCTGACCACAGGGACAGCATCTGCCGGATCCATCGCCGCCACCTCGGCAGCATCGCCGCCGTCTTCCGCCTGCAGGCTCTCGCTCTCGTCGCCGCCATAGTGGCCCTCTGAGCCATCGTCCGAACCGGCCGTTTCGTCGAACGCGTCGTCGCCGTCGGCAACCGGCAACCGCTCCAGCGGCAGCCGGAACCGGCGCGGCTCTCCGATCTCGAAGACGGCCTTGTCGACATGCTCGGGAAACATGATCTGGATGACCTCGATCAACGACTTTCCGATCAGTTGCCGGGCCTGTCCGATCAGCAGGACCGCCGGGCTCGAAGGCTCGGTCCTGCGAAAGTAGCCAAGGCAGGCAGCCAGGGTATCCTTCACTTGAAGGACGCTGGACAGGCTCCCCGGACCGAAGCTCGCGATGTTCGCTGCCGGCGCCTGGACATCGGTCGCCGCCGGCGCCGTGCCGACAGCCGGATGGCCCGGCACGCGCCGTGTGACCGCTGCGCCAACAAAGGCGGCGATCTGTTCCAGCAGCCCCTCCAAGCGCGGAAAGCCGAGCGGATGATCGACACCGACCTTCTCCAGCCAGATCGCGCGCAGCCGCGCAAGCGCTTCGCGCGCCATCTCGATCTGGCCGAGAACCCGCGTCAGGTCGTCCGGCTCGGCCTCGCCGAGCGCCGCCTGGATCGTTCCGGCATCGGGATGCTGCTCGCCCTCGACGAGGCGTGTCTCGCCGCTCGCGACGAGCTGGCTGCGAAAGGCGAAGGCCCCGATGCGACGGCTGGTGAAGAGCGGCGCGTGCTGCAGCGGCAGGACCACCGTGGCCAGCTCGTCGAGCCCCTGCAGGGCGACCTCGCGCATGATGTGGTCGCCGTCCATCGCCCGCGGATGCATCGCCTCCCACTCACTGCCGAGGATGTCGGCCATGGCTGAGAGGCAGGCTGCAAATCCCGCCACGTCGCGGTTCAGGATGGTCAGCTTGGCCGCCAGCACGAAGGCCCTGAGATCGCGGGAGCGAGCCAGCAGCTTGCCGATATCGGCGAAGGCGGCCGGGAATTCGATGCTGGTCCGGTCGAAGGCGACCTGGCGGCCATCATCGTCGCGGCGGAAATACGAAGCCGGCAAAGCGACCTCGAGCCTCGCCATCACATTCATGAAGTCCAGATCGTCTTCCAGATCCGGCCCGCAAGGATCTTCCGCCGAAACCGGCTTCGACAATTCCGCGAAATTCAGGGCCGTCATCGCTGCTCCTGCTCATGCGCCCGGAGCATTCGGCCGGGGTCCCGGCTTCGCGCCACGGCAAAAACGATGCGACACCGAGAGTTTATCGCATCGGGTTCCTTTGCAAGATCGGGCATGGCGCCGCGACGGCGCGGAGCATCGCCGGACCGCGGGCGCCGCGCACGGGCAGGCTTCACTCGCCGCGCAGGCGGGTCTCGACGCGCCGGTTGTCGCCGGACAGCCGATCGGCGACAACCGGCCGCGTCTCGCCATATCCCTTGGGCTGGAGCTTGGCGGTGTCGACCCCCTGTTCTCCAAGGTACCGGACGACCGCCTGCGCGCGCCGCTGCGACAGGTTGAGGTTATAGGTCGGGTTGCCGGCGGCGTCGGTGTGCCCCTCGACCAGGAAGGACTGCGTGGCGAGCTGCGGCGCCTTCAGGGCCTTGGCGAACTCGTCGAGATTGAGCTTCGCATCCGGCTCCAGCACGTCAGAGTTGTACTGGAACTTGACGACGAGATCGAAGGCGCTCGGCGGCTTGGCCGCCGGCACGACATGGCCGGCCCTGGCGCATTCCGCCTCGGTCCCGACGCACAAGCCTCGGGTGGCGCCGGTCTTGGCGGCAACGCCGCCCTCGAAATGCTTGACGATGTCGTCCGCCTTGTAGGTCTGGGCCCCGGCCCCCGTCGCCGCGACGAGAGCGCCCCCAGCCAGAAGAGCAAGAGCGGCGATCCCAGGCTGCTTGCGCATGAAAGCTCTCCCGATAATCTACGCCATCCGGCGCATGAAGATTGAGGGGACGAATTATGACTCCTCACTCCATCTACGTCAATATAAAAATAGCATTCAACCTCGGAGGATTTCCTTGATGTCTTCCAACCCAGGGCAAATCCAAAGAACTGCTTCATTTGCGACGCCGTCAGGCCTAGATGAATTTTCGCTTATCAAGTTCGAAGCCAGCGAAGCTTTGAGCGAATTATTTACCTATAACGTCGAAGCGACCAGCAAGACTGAGAACGCAGACCTGCAAAGCATCATGAGCGAGAAGTGCTCGATCAAGTTCACGCTCAAAAACAAAAGCGAACGCGTCCTGAACGGCACGCTGGTGGATGCCCAGTGGTTCGGCAAGCAGGATGATCTCCACATCTACCGCTTCACGCTCAGGCCCTGGCTGTGGCTGCTGTCGCAGCGCGCCGACTGCCGCATCTTCAAGAACAAGACCGTCGTCGACATCATCAAGGAGATCTTCAAAAAGGAGAGCTCGGCGAGCTTCGACGACCGCACCAGCGAGGCGCAGGAGCCGATCGACTATTGCGTCCAGTATCGCGAGACCGACCTCGACTTCGTTTTGCGCCTGATGGAGCAATACGGCATTTACTATTATTTCAAACACTCCGAGGGCGACCACAAGCTCGTGCTGTGCGACTCCCGCTCGGCCCATGACCCGGTCAACGCCACCGCCGAACCGAGCTTCAAGGGGGACGCCTCGGCCTATGCCTTCGTGCCGCGCGGCAGCCGCCTCCCGCGCTCGCAGGTCGAGCATCTGACGCAATGGTCGGCGATCCGGCGCCTGCGCACGGGCAAGTTCGAGCTGAAGGACTACGACTTCGAGAAATCGGAATCGGACCTGACGGCCCGCGCCGAGGAAGGCTTTCCGAAGAGCAAGACCTACGAGGCCTATGATTATCCGGCCGCCTATACCGAGCGCGACCGCGGCGAGCATTTCGCCCGCGTCATGGCCCAGGCCGAACAGGCCACGGACGACCGGCGCCATGCCGGCGGCGACGCCGCGAGCCTCTATCCCGGCGCGCTGATGAAGCTGTCGGACCATCCGACCGGTGCCGAGAACGGCGAATACCTCGTGGTGCGCGCCTCGCATGCCTTCGGCATCCAGAGCTATCGCTCGGCAGGGCGCCAGGACGAGGCGCTCTATCACGGCTCCTACGAGCTGCAGAAGAGCGACCGGCGTTTCCGCGCTCCGCTCCTCACCCCGCGCCCGACGGTCTACGGGCCGCACACCGCCAAGGTCGTCGGCGAGAAGAACCGCGGCGAGGAAGGCGATATCGACGTCGACGAATATGGCCGCATCTGGCTGCGCTTCCACTGGGACCGCGAGGACGGCTCGACCTCCTGCCGCACCCGCGTCGCGCAGATGTGGGCCGGCAAGGGTTGGGGCGGCCAGGTCATCCCGCGCATCGGCCAGGAGGTGATCGTCGAGTATATCGAGGGCAATCCGGACCTGCCGCTCGTCGTCGGCGCCGTGGTCAACGACCAGCACAAGCCGCCCTATGATCTGCCGGCGAACAAGACTCAGTCCGGCATCAAGTCGGAATCGACCGACGGGGCCGGCTTCTCCGACACCTATAACGAGATCAAGTTCGAGGACCGCAAGGACAACGAGGTGCTGGAGATCCGGACCGAGAAGGACCACAAGATCACGGTCAACAACATCGAGACCCGCGATATCGGCGAGCGCTATCAGGGCATGAGCTATGCGCGCGAGACCACGCTGAAGAAAGGCGACGACAAGCTCGACGTCCAGAACGGCAAGCTCGACGTCGAGGCGCTGACCGAGATCAACCTCAAGGTCGGCGAGAGCAGGATCAAGATGACGCCGGGCAGCATCGAGATCACCTCGCCCACCATCACGATCAAAAGCCAGGCCGTGACGGAGGTGATGAGCGACGGCACGACCGTCGTGAAAGGCCAGATGGTGCAGATCAACTGAGAACGGCGGGAGCCTGCCATGTCGCGCCTTCGCTTCAGCACCGCTCGCGAAGTCTTCGAGACCTATCCCTCGGCCCGGGAGTTCGTCGGCCTGGCGCCGACGAACGAGCCACCGCTCACGTTCCTCGCCCGGCTCGCCAAGGGACCGGCGCCGATGGAGGCGGCCGGCTTCTGCGCCTTCCTGCTGCCGCGCCGCGAGACGGTCTGGTGGGCCCTCCAGGCGGTGCGGTCGATGCAGCCGCCCGGCACGCCGGATCCGGGCCTGGCCACGGCGGAGGCCTGGGTGCGCGAGCCCGGGGACAAGACCCGCTTCGATGCGCTGCGGCTGGCTCAGTCCGGCGATCGCACGCAGCCGGGCACCTTCATCGCCTGGGCGGCCGGCTATTCCGGCGGCAGCATGGCCGAGGGCCACGCGATTCCCTGCCCGCCCGACCTGACCGCCAAGATGGCGCGCATCGCCGTCCTCATCGCCATCAACCGCCTGCCGGCACGCGAGCGCGCAGGTGCATTGCATCGCTGCGTGGAAGCATGCATTCGTTTGGCAGATGACGATCCCGGCACACGCTGATGCGGGCTGCCGGACCGGGGCGTTCGCCATGGCTCTGACGCTGACGATCGAGAACGAAACCTCGCTGCCGGACGGCGGCCCGCTGAGCGTGACCGCCGGCGGCGGACGCGGGCTCGATATCGGCCGCGACCAGCATCTCGACTGGGCACTTCCCGACCCGTCCCGCGCCGTCTCGGGACGTCACTGCGAGATCCGCTACCGCGACGGCGCCTACTGGCTGCGCGACGTCTCGACCAACGGCACCTACGTCAATGGCGGCGAGCACCGCGTCCAGTCGCCATATCGGCTGCGTCATGGCGACCGGCTGGAGATCGGCCACTACATCATCGCCGTCGCCATCGACGAGGAAGCCGGGCAAGCCTCCGAGCCAGCGCCGCCGCCCCATGCCGCCCGACCGGAAACGCTCTGGTCCTCAAGCGAGGACGCCGCTCCGCCGATCCCGCGGCGCGAGCTGCTGCCACCGAGCCAGTCCCGGCCGGTCCATTCCGGCTTCATCGACTGGGCCGCCGATATCCCGACGCCGGGAGCCGCGCCGCACACGCCGCCCCCCGCCGAGGCCGGCTGGTCCTCTCCGGCCCCCGCCGACGATTTCGCCTGGGCGCCGATGCAGCCGCCACAGGCTGCCCCGGTCGAACCTGTCGCGCCGATCCCGACGCCGCGCCGCCCGGTGGCGGGCCTGCCCCGGGCAGCCAGTCCCTGGGACGAGCCGGTGGCCGAACCCGCAGCGCAGCCGGTCGAGGCCATGCCGGCCATGCCAGAGCCCGCGCCGGCAGCAGCACCCGAGCCCGCACGGCAAGCCCCGCCGCCGGCCATCTCGGCAGGGGAATTCCTGCAGCGTTTTGCCAAGGGGGCCGGCGTCTCGCCGCAATCGCTCTCATCACAGGACCCCGGCGCCTTCGCGGAGCAGCTCGGCGGGCTGATGAGGCTGATCGCGGAAGAGCTGAAGGCGCTGCTCGCAGCGCGTGCCGAAAGCAAGCGCATCGCGCGCAGCAGCAACCAGACGATGATCCAGGCGCAGGACAACAACCCCCTGAAGTTCTCGCCGAGCGTCGACGATGCGCTGCAGCTCATCTTCGGCCAGCCGCGCAGCGGCTACCTCGATGCCAGGCGCGCCTTCGACGAGAGCTTCCGCGACCTCAAGGCCCATCAGATCAAGACCTATTCGGCCATGCAGCATGCGCTCAAGATGCTCATGGAGGATCTGGACCCGCAGGCGATCGCCGAAGGCACCGCGCCGGAGGGCGGCCTCGGCGGCTTGATCGGATCGCGCAAGGCGAAGATGTGGGACGCCTATGTCACGCGCTGGGAGGCCAAGACCGCGCCCTATGAAAACGGCCTGGTCGATGCCTTCATGATCTACTTCGCGGAATGCTACGACCGCGGCGGCCGCTGACCGCGAAGGCCGCTCATGCCGGCGGCATCGCCAAGACCTCCCGGATCACGCGCGGCTGCAATTGCCGCGGCAGTTCGTCCATGGCCGCCTCGTAGTAACCCAGGATGCTGAGCTGCTCATAGGTCGCCCAGATCGACTCGTCCTGGAAGGCCTCGGCGCGTTCCTCGAGATTGAGGATCATGCCGTATTCGGCTCCGCCCGGCTCGCCATATTCGATCGCCGGCGGGGCCGGTTTGCTGCGCTTCTGCACCACCGCCGCGGCGAACGCAGCGCGCGCGCCGGGCTGCCAGACCCGCTCATAGGCCGCGGCGACGTCCGTCGCCGGATCGCCCTTGCCGACCAGCACATGCCGGCAGGCATCGGCGAAGGCTTCGGTCAGCCCATTGGCCTCCGCGGCGGAGTCGGCCTTGTTGTAGTCGGCATGCAGCGGCTCGACATAGGCGAAGAGATTTTCCAGGCGCCGGGCCGCTGGACCCGCCAGGAAGAGCCAGGGAAAGGTGCCGTCGACCGAAATCTGCCCCGGCAGGAGATGGGCGGCCTGCTCGCCGTTCTGCGCCTTGAAGAACTGGCGCGCGGCGGCCGTGCAGGTTACGGCGGGCTGGAGCGACATCGGGCGGCGGCGCCGCGCCGGGTCGCGGATCAGGGCCATCAGGCACAGCACCTCGGCGACATGGTCGTTGCGGGCCGCGCCATGGCCGAGAGCGCGGCGCGCATCCGTCGAGAAGCGCTGCACCGTCTTATGGCGGAAACGCTCGATCTTCGCTTCGGCCCGATCCGGAACCGTCCTGCTCTTGCCCATGCTGCGCCCGCCGCGAGGAAACGGGTTCGGGCTCGCCCGAACCGGGGTCTCGTCAACCGCCGATGATCACCGTCGGCAATCCCATCATGATCTTGTTCGGCGGTCCCAGCGCCTCGACGATCGTATCGCCCACCCGGCAGGCCGGGAGATTGTTGATCAGCACCGTCTGCGAGCCGTCGACGACCACGCCCGGCCCGTGCGGCTGCGGCGGCATCAAGGTCAGGCAGTTGTGGATGTCGGCGCCGCCGGCGGAGCCGGTGATCGTGCTGCTCATCGCGGCGAGCGCCGCCGTCTTGGCGGCCTCCTCCGCAGCCTTTGCAGCGGGCGCGCCCGGCGTGCCGGCTGCCGCCAGCGTCGCGGCCGCGGCGATCTGAAGCGTGGTATCGGATGCCTGCTTGGCGGCTTGGATCGCGGCGGCCGCGGCGGCCGGAATGCCGCGCCAGGCCTGCTTGCCGCCGATCAGCACGTTCATGCTGCCGGGCCCGGGCTGAAGCATACCGGGCAGCGGATGCAGGACAGGATCGAGAACACGCGCGGCCGGTCCCTTTGGCATCGACGCCTCTCATCTTCGAGCGCAATCGCAAACACGATGACTGCGGAGAAAATCCACCCGCCGCATCCTTCAAGTCAATGACAACGCAAATCGGATGCAACGCTAGAGTCTCTTGAGAGACGGGATTCACCAATCAGGTCGGATTCAACCTGGTCGAACCCGGCTCCAGCATTCGTTTGGTGACGCTTGGACACGACCCGTATAAGCTCGCCGAGCCTGCCTTTGAGTGAGCGAGACCGGGATGTCGTGGTACAGCAAGGTCGTCTGGTCGGAGGGGTTGTTCCTCAGGCCGCATCACTTCCAACAGAACGACCGTTACCTCGAAAACCTGCTGGAAAGCCGCGTCCGGACCATCACGCCCTACCCTTGGGGCTTTTCCGTGCTGGAGATCGACCGAGACCTCGCCCAGCAATGCCGCATCGGCCTGCGCCGCGCCGCGGGGGTGATGCCGGACGGGACGCCCTTCGCCCTGCCTGACAACAATCCGCTGCCGGCCGCGATCGAGGTGCCGGAAAACGCGGCCGGGCAGATCGTCTGGCTGTCCCTGCCGCTGGCCGCCGCCAATACCCGCGAGGTCGAGGACACGCTGAACGGCTCCGCCAGCCGCTATGTCCCCGCCACGGAGATGCTGATCGATTCGACGGCCTCGCTGCGCACCGAGGAGGAGATCGACGTCGCGCATCCGCGTCTGACGCTGGAGCTGCGCAAGACGAGCAAGGCCGGCTATGTCGGCCTCGCGCTCGGCCGCATCCTGGAAGTGCGCGATCGCGCCATCCTGTTCGACGAGAAATTCGCCCCGCCGGTGCTGGTCTGCTCGGCCTATCCGGTCATCGAGGGCTGGCTCGACCGCGTCATCGGCTGGATCGACAACAAGCTGGAAGAGCTCGCCCGTTACGCCGCCGATCCGACGGCCGGCGGCGGCCTGCAGAGCGCGGACTACTTCGTGCTGCAGCTCCTCAACCGCAATATCCCGGTGCTGAAGCACCTGCGCCGCTCGCGCTTCATCCATCCCGAGCGGTTGTTCTCGACCTTCCTGGCGCTGGCGGGCGAGCTTGCCACCTTCACCACGGCCGAACGCCGCGCCCGTGACTATCCGGCCTACGATCACGACGACTTGGAGAACTGCTTCACCCCGGTGGTGCGCGACATCCAGGACTTCCTCTCGGCCAATCTCGGCCGCCGCGCGATCCGGCTGGAAATCGTCGAGCGCGCGCCCAACGCCTTCATGTCGACGATCCGCGACCGCAGCCTCGTGCGCAATGCGACGCTGGTGCTGGAGGTGGCGGCGCGCCGGCCGCTGACCGAGATCCAGGCTCAGTTCCCGCAGCTCTTCAAGGTCGGCCCCAACACGAAGATGAACGAGATCGTCCATGCCCATCTGCCGGGCATCAGCCTCGTCCATCTGCCGACGCCACCACCGCAGATCCGCGCGCTCACGGATCATGTATACTTCTATCTCGACCGCACCTCGCCGCTCTGGCCCGAGTTCAGTACGGCGAGTTCGATCGGCATGCATTTTTCCGGTGACTGGCCCGATCTCGAACTCGAGCTCTGGGCCGTTCTGGAGGGCAGGCGATGAGCGATCCGGGTTCGCCCTCAGATCCTTTCGGCCGCTCCGAGCGGACGATCATCAGGCCGAACCCAGGTGGGCGCCGCGCGCCCCTGCCATCCGCTCCTGCCGCGCCGGCACCGAGCGCGCCCCAGGCGCCCCAGCCCTATCAGCCGCCGCAAGCGCCGTCGCCCGGCGTGCCTGGCACCGGCGACGAGTGGATGTCGCAGCCGGCGCCGACCCCGCAGCGGCAAACCCCGCCGCCTCCGACCGGCGGCCAGTCCCTGCCGCGCCGCGACCAGCTCCTGACGCCGAACGCCAACCCGCTGCTGCGCGCCGCAGGCCCGCTTCTGCTCCTGCTTGGGCGGATGCGCGCCAACCTCTCCAACGCTCCCTTCGCGCAGCTTCTCGGCCAGGTCGGCGATTCCATCGAGGCCTTCGAGCATGAGGTTCGCGCCGCCGGTATTCCCGCCGAGACGGCACGCACGGCGAAATACGTCCTTGCCGCCACGGCCGACGACATCGTCCAGAACATCCCCGGCGACGACCGCCATGTCTGGACGCAATACAGCATGCTCTCGCGCTTCTTCGGCGAGCGCACCGGCGGCATCCGCTTCTTCGAGGAGCTGGACAGGGCCAAGGCCGACCCGTCGGTCAATTACGACCTGCTGGAGCTGATGCATGCCTGCCTGGCGCTAGGCTTCCAGGGAATCCACCGGACCTCCGCCGGAGGCGCCAACAATCTCCAGATGATCCAGCGCAACCTGTTCGAGACGCTGCGCCGGGTGAAGCAGCCCGACCCCGAATTGTCGCCACGCTGGCGCGGGCAGGCGATCGCGGCCACCGTCGCGGGCTTCAAGGTGCCGGTCTGGTCGGTGGCGGCCATCGCCGCGGTTGCGCTGCTCGGCATCTATTTCGTCTTCCGGGCCCTGCTTTCCGGTAATGCCGAGGCGGCTTCGACCGCCCTGCTCTCGGTCCACCCCAAGGGCGAGATCGGCATCATGCGCAAGGTCTTCTCGGCGCCGCCTCCGCCACCACCGCCTCCGCCGCAGCCGCCCAAGGTCTGCGGCGCCGTGCAGCCGCCCATCGTCTGCCTGGTGACGCCGAACGTCATCATCGTGCGCCTTGCCGGCATCACCCTGTTCGAACCGGGGCAGGCCGCGGTCCGCGCCGAGTTCCAGCCGCTGATCGAACGCATCGCGACCGTGCTGGAGCAGGAGGGCGGCGCGGTCAAGGTCGTCGGCCACACCGACAACGTGCCGATCCGCACCGCCCGCTTCCCCTCCAATGTCGAGCTCTCGCAGGCGCGCGCCAAGGCGGTCGGCGACATGTTGAGATCCAAGCTCAGCAAGCCCGACCGCATCAGCTTCGAGGGCAAGGGGGCCGACACGCCGATCGCGCCGAACACCACGGCCGAAGGACGCGCCCAGAACCGGCGCGTCGAGATTCTGATCCAGCGTCAGGGCTAGGGAGGCGAACCGATGAACCTCGCCACCTGGCTCCGGATTGCCGCCATCCTCGTCGGGGCGCTCGCCCTTGCCGCCCTGATCTGGTTCGGCGGACCTTTCCTCGCGCTCGGCGAGTTCCGGCCCTTCGAGTCCTTCTGGGCGCGCCTGCCGGTCGTCCTACTGCTGATGCTCGGCGCGCTCGCCTGGATGGCGCTGATCGTCATACGCCGCCGCAAGGCCACCGCCGCGCTGACCGAAGCGCTCGAGAAGGAGGAGCCGACCGGAGACGGAGCAGCCCTCTCCAATGCGATGAAGGATGCGCTCGCGACGCTGAAGAGCGCGCGCGGCAAGGGCGGCGGCGATTATCTCTACGATCTGCCCTGGTACGTCATCATCGGCCCTCCCGGCGCCGGCAAGACCACGGCTCTGGTCAATTCCGGCCTCAAATTTCCGCTCGCGCGCGGCACGACCCCGGCGGCCGTCGCCGGCAATGGCGGCACGCGCTATTGCGACTGGTGGTTCGCCGAAGATGCGGTGCTGATCGACACCGCCGGCCGCTACACCACGCAGGACACCGACACCAAGGCCGAGAAGGCGAGCTGGCTTTCCTTCCTCGACCTGCTCAAGACCAACCGCCCGCGCCAGCCGATCAACGGCGTGCTGGTCGCGATCAGCGTCGAGGATCTGCTGACCGCGTCGCCCGACGAGATCGCCGCCCATGCCGACGCGATCCGCGCCCGCCTGCTCGAACTGCACGAGCGGCTGAAGGTCGATTTCCCGGTCTATGCCGTCTTCACCAAGGCCGACCTGATCGCCGGCTTCAGCGAGTTCTTCGGCTCGCTGACCGAGCCGCAGCGGCGCATGGTCTGGGGCCATACCTTCCAGACGGCCGACAAGACCCGCAATCTGATCGGCGACGTGCCGCCCGAATACGACGCGCTGATCGAGCGGCTGACGGAGCGCCTCGCCGACCGCCTCCAGGACGAGCCGAACCCGACGGCGCGCGCCCAGATCTTCGGCTTCCCGAGCCAGATGGCGACGCTGAAGCGTTCGATCGTCGACTTCCTGACCCGTGTCTTCGAACCGACGCGCTATCACGCCAACGCGACCTTGCGCGGCTTCTACTTCACCTCGGGCACGCAGGAAGGCACGCCGATCGACCAGCTGATCGGCGCTCTCTCGCGCAATTTCGGCTCCGACCATGCCGGAGCCGCCGCCTTCTCCGGCAAGGGCAAGAGCTACTTCCTGACCGATCTGATCCAGAAGGTCGTCATCGGTGAATCCGGCTGGGTCTCGACCGATCTCGGTGCCGCGCGGCGCACGACCATGCTGCGCGTCGCCGGCTTCGCCACGGTCGCGATCCTGTCGCTGGCGGCGCTCGGGCTGTGGTGGACGAGCTTCTCGCGCAACAGCGACCTGATTACCGCGACGAATTACGGCCTCGCCGACTATCGCAGCGCCGCCGCGCCCGTGCTGCAGGAGACCACCGTCTCCGACCGCAATTTCAGCCGCGTCCTGCCGCTGCTGCACAAGCTCCGGAACATGCCCGCCGGCTACGCGACGCAAGGCGAGCCGACACCGACGCTCGCCACCTTCGGCCTGAGCCAGCGCGAGCGCCTGCAGAACGCCGGCGAGATCACCTATCAGCAGGCGCTGGAGCGCATGCTGCGCTCGCGCATCATCTTCCGGCTGGAGGAACAGCTCGAGGCCAACGCCAACAATCCCGGCTTCGTCTACGAGGCGCTCAAGGTCTACATGATGGTCGGCGGGCAGGCGAAGCTGGACCGGGAGCTCGTCACCTCCTGGATGCGGCTGGACTGGGCCGAGAACCTCTTCCCCGGCCCGGCCAACGCCAAGGGCCGCGAGGCGCTGGAAGAACACCTCACCGCCATGCTCGATCTCGACGAGGGTACGGGCGAACCGATCGTCAGGCTGAACCAGTCCCTGATCGAGCAGAGCCAGCGCACGCTGCGCCGCCTCAGCATCGCGGAACGCGCCTATGAATTGCTGCGCACCCAGTCGCGCAGCCAGGGCCAGAAGGACTGGGTCGCCTCGCAGCGCGGCGGCTCCGATGTCCGGCTGGTCTTCGAGGGCGTCGCGGGCGAGGACCTCGACCAGATCCGCGTGCCCTATTTCTACACCTATGAAGGCTTCCAGAACGCTTTCATCGGGCGCCTCGGCGATATCGGCGACCGGATCGAGCGGGAGCGCTGGGTGCTGGGCGAGAACGCCGACCAGCAGGCGATCACGGCCCAGTACGCGACGCTGTTCCAGGATCTGATGAAGCTCTACAGCCGCGATTATGTCGCGAGCTGGCAGCGCGCCCTGAAGCGGCTGAAGCTCAGGCCGCTCAACGCCGACAAGCCGCGCTATGTCGCGCTCAGCGCCATCGCCGCACCGACCTCGCCGCTCAAGCAACTGCTCGAATCGCTGCGCGACGAGACCCAGCTCACCAAGGAACGACCGGACGCCAAGAAGGCCGTCGCGGCGGCCGCCGCCAACGCCGCGGCCCAGACGCTCGAAAAGCGCGCCAACGATGCGCTCGGCCGGCTCGGCGCCAATCTGCCGCTTGCTGCCCCCGGCGTCGATCGCGTGCTCTCCGGCGGCACCGAAAGCGCGCTCGGGGCCGATGTCGAGACGCAGTTCAAGCCGTTCCATGTCCTCGTCGACGGCGATCTCGGCCGCCGGCCGGTGGACCAGCTGCTGCAGACCTTCGCCGAGATCAACCAGAACCTGGCCACGGCCGCGACCAACCCGGCGCAATCGGCCGCCGCCAACGCCGCGCTGGTGCCGCTGATCGCGACGCTGCGGGCCAACTCCTCGCGCTATCCGGCGCCCTTCGACGCCATGATCATCCAGGCCGTCAACGACTTCGAGGGCGATGCCACCGGCGCCACCGTCGCCCTGCTGCGCCAGGCCCTGGCCGAGCAGGTCACCCGTGTCTGCAACGACGTGATGAACAACCGCTATCCCTTCACCAAGGCGAGCGCCCGCGACGTGCCGCTCGCCGATTTCGCCCGGCTCTTCGCGCCCGCCGGCATCATGGACAAGTTCTACAAGGAGCGGCTCGAACCTTTCGTCGACACCTCGAAACCGCAATGGAACTGGCGCGTCGACAGCCGCGTCGCGCGCGCCCTCTCGCCGACGACTTTGCGCGAGTTCCAGCGCGCCACCGAGATCAAGGAAGCCTTCTTCCCGACCGGCGGCAACCTGCCCTCGTTCCAGATGGTGGTGACGCCGACCGCGCTCTCGGCCGATGCGGCCAACGCCAAGCTGGAGATCAACGGCTTCACCGTCACCAGCCAGCAGGGCGTGAACACGCCGACCCCGGTGATGTGGCCGGGCGGCGGGGTCGGCAAGACGGCGATCACGCTGACGCTCGGCGCCAGCAACAATTCCGGCGGCATGTTCGGCGGCGGCTTCTTCTCCTCGGGCTCGCAACAGCAGCCGCAAGGCGAGGCCAAGCTCTTCGAGAAGGAGGGCACCTGGTCGTTCTTCCGCCTGCTCGATGCCGGCTCGGTGCTGAAGCAGGGTGACAATGTCGGCTTCACGCTCAATGCCGGCGGCCGACAGGTCGGCTATTCCTTCGGCGTCGGCTCGCTCAAGAACCCGCTGATCCTGCCGGCGCTGCGGGAGATCCGCTGCCCTACGGGAATCTGACGCGTGCCCTGCGGCCTGTTCGGCAAGCTCCCCGCCAAGCGCGATTTCATCGCGCTCAACGCTCCCGCCGCCTTTCTCACCCCCTACGAGGCATGGCTGCAGGGCGGGCTGACGGCGAGCCGCCTCGCGCTCGGCCAGCGCTGGCAGGAGGCCTATCTCAACGCGCCGATCTGGCGCTTCTGGCTCGGCGGCGCCCATGGCGGGCACAGCGTGGCCGGCGCGTTCATGCCCTCGGTCGATGCCATCGGCCGCTATTTCCCGCTCACGGTCTTCGGCACGGCCTCTCGCGGCACCGCGATCCCGCCACCCGAGCTCGACCCGCAGGACGCCTGGTTCGAGGCGATCGAGGATTTCCTGCTCCATGCGCTGGAACCGGAGGCGAGCTACGACATCGTCTCGCAGCGCCTTGCCGCCCTGCCCGACCCTCACGACCGGCATCTCGCCAGCCCGCCGCGGGACATGGCGCGCCTGCCCGACGGCACCATCGTCAGCGCGGCCGCTGGCCCCGGCTTTCCCGAGCGGCTCGCGGCGCTGCGCGTGGAAGACCATGCCAAGGCCTATGCCCATGCCTGCTATCTCTGGACGGCAGGCGGCCCGAATTTCGAACCCCTGACGCTGGCCGGCTACGCCCTGCCCGACCCGCATCTCTTTTCCGGCCTGCTGACCGGGCGCTTCGACACCTTCCTCGAACCGGAGCGCCGGGAGTGATGAGGGCCCTGTCATGAACGATCGCGCCCGCGGCAGCGCCCGTTTCGAGACCGGCTGCGTGAGCCATACCGGCAAGGTGCGCAAGGCGAACGAGGACAACTACATCCTGCGCCCGGAGAACGGCCTCTGGGCGGTGGCCGACGGCATGGGCGGCCATGAGAACGGCGCGCTCGCCAGCGCGACGGTGGTCGCGGCGCTGGAGGAGGTCGGAGCGGCACGCTCGGCGCCAGAACTGCTGGCGATGCTGGAAGGCAGCGTGCTCAAGGCCAATGCCGATCTGAACGAGCAGATCCGCCAGCGCGGCGGCGCGCCGATGGGTGCCACCCTGGTCTGCCTGCTCGTCCATGAGCGGAATTTTGCCTGTCTCTGGTCGGGCGACAGCCGGATCTACCTCGTGCGCAACGGCCGGATCGCCCAGATTTCGCGCGACCATACCGAGGTCCAGGACATGGTCGATCGCGGCCTGCTGACGCCCGAAGAGGCGCGGCGTTCGCCGCGCCGGCACGTCATCACCCATGCGATCGGCGTGCATGAAGCGCCGGAACTCGACCTGGAGAACGGCGAGATCGTTGATGGCGACGCCTTCCTGCTCTGCTCGGACGGGCTGACGGAGCATGTCGCCGACACCGAGATCCTGCAGGCGGTCGCTGGCGGCGGGGCGCAGGCCGCCTGCGACGCCCTACTGGCGCTGACGCTGGAGCGGGGCGCACGCGACAACGTCACCATCGTCGTCGTCCGCTATCGACAGGGCGCAAGCGAGAGAACACGCTGGATGCCGAACAGATCTCCGCGAGGGAGCAGCACGCCATGAGCGACGACTCCGAGCGCACCGTCTTCGCCCCCCGCCCCAATGCCCGCATCGGCACGCGGCTGAACGGCATCTACGAGATCGAGAGCCTGATCGCGGTCGGCGGCATGGGCGAGGTCTACAAGGGCCGCGCGATCCAGACCGGCGACGCGGTGGCGATCAAGATGATCCGCCCCGACATGGCGCGCGACGAGGCGGTGATCGCGCTGTTCCGGCGCGAGGCGGCGGCCCTGCACAACCTCTACAACGAAGCCATCGTCCGCTACTACGTCTTCGCGATCGACCCGGTGACGGAGTCGCCCTATCTCGCCATGGAGTTCGTCGACGGGCAGCCCCTGTCCGAACGCATCAAGCAACAGCCCCTGTCGCTCGACGAGGCCGACATCCTGCGCCAGCGCGTCGGCCCCGGGCTGCACGCCGCCCACCGGCTCGGCATCGTCCACCGCGACATCTCGCCCGACAACATCATCCTGCCCGGCGGCGACCCGTCGCGCGCCAAGATCATCGATTTCGGCATCGCCCGTTCCAGCCTCCTAGGCGAAGGCACCGTGATCGGCTCCGGCTTCGCCGGCAAATACAACTATGTCTCGCCCGAACAGCTCGGCCTCTACAGCGGCGAGGTCACCGGCCGCTCCGACATGTATTCCTTCGCGCTGGTGCTGGCCGAGGCGGTGACCGGCCGCGCGCTCGACATGGGCGGCAGCCAGGTCCAGATCCTCGACAAGCGCCGCCGCCTGCCGGATCTCTCCAGCGTCGACGCCCGGCTGCGGCCCCTGCTCGCGCGCATGCTCGCGCCGGATCCGAACGACCGCCCCTCCGACATGGCCGAGGTCGCCAACTGGCAGGCGCAGGCAGTCGGCGGAAAACCCGCCACCGGCCGTTCGACCGAGAAGCAGGGCCGCTCCCCGCTGCCGCTGGTCGCCGGCGTGGCAGCGCTCGCCCTGCTCGGCATCGGCGGCCTCTACGGTTGGAACCTGCTGAAATCGGACGGAGCCGCGCCAACGGCGCGGCCCGCCCTCGACAGCCCACCTCCGCTTTCCGAAGCGCCCGCGAACAGCGCAAGCACCAATAACGCGCCGTCCCTGACGGAAGCGGCACAGGCACCGCCGCCACCGGCCGCCCCGGAAAGGCCCAGTACGCCGGCTGTTCCTCCTGCGCCGCCTCCTCCCCCGGCCCAGCCGGCAGTGCCGCCCCCCGGGCCTCCGGCTGCCGCGAACCAGATCGCGACCAACACGGATACGCGGCCTCCTGCTCCACAGCCGGCCCCCGCCATTCCCGAGCCGCCGCCTGCACCTCCCGTGCAACAGGCGGAGAAGTCGCCCGTCTCCGCCAGCCTGCAATCGCCGCCGGCCGGCAGCAGCCTCCCCGCAATCGTGGCCAAGCCCGATCCCGAGTTGCTCAAGCCGGGCGAGCGCATCGAGCTCTACATCCGCAATTTCGACGGTGGGCCCTGCTTCTTCCTCTGGCCGCTCGAGATCGGCGAACGCAAGGCGACGGTCGAAGGCTTCGGCAGCGCGACCGAGCCTTTCGTCAGGTTCGACAACGCCTTCAAGGCGGCCAACGGCTTCGAGGCGCAGATCCAGCTGCGCCCGGTCACCGCCGCGCAATGCCCGATGGTCGATTTCCTGCGCCAGCCCGGCATCGCCATCGACCGCAGCCCAAGGCTCCAGATCGGCGCCTTCACCATGAAGAGCGGCGACGTGCTGAACGGCTCGGTCGAGGCCGGCAACGGCCTCAACCTCGATGTCGTGCTGATCGGCGACGACGGCATGGTCTACAACCTCGCCAACTTCACCCGCCGCGAGGGCAACAAGGCCGTCTTCAACCTCAAACTCGAATCGACCGGCGGCACGGCACGGCCGCAGACCGTGCTCGCGCTGGCCAGCCAGGAGCCCCTGCCGGCGCTCTCAGGCCCCAACCCGGCGCCGGCCGGCGAGTTCTTCGCCAATCTCAAGCTCGATCTCGCGCGCCAGAATGGCAAGCTCGGCCTGGCGATCAAGTACTTCCGGGTGGAGTGAGCGCACAGCCCGCCATGGCGGGGAAACGTCATTCCTCTCGGTAGAGCATCCCCCAGGCGTCCTGCCAGACGCCTTCCGGATCGACGACCACGACCGGCGCCCTGATCTCGTTGGCGAGATGCACGGCGGTGCGAAACGCCTCCTTGGCCGCCAGCTCGTCGCTGACGAAGTCGTTGACGAGATGCCCGGCCGCGAGATCGGCGGGGCACAGCACGCGGCCCAGGGCTTCGTCGCCGCGCTGCGTCAGGCTGAGCGTGATCGCGTCCGCCTGCGGCTCGTCGACCTGCTCGAAACGATTTCCGGCCATGCCCTCTCTCCCTTCCTGTTTCCCGGGGCCTGCGGCTTCCGGGCCGACGCTCTACTTCTTCGGCGGGGGTCGGCTGATCCCCGCCCCCATCGTCGGCCGGACCGCGCTGTAACGATCGAGCCTGACCTTGATCATGTCGTTGAACTTCTTGTGCACCTCGGAGACGGAGAGCGTCTTGGTCTCGCCGCCGGCATCGGCATAGAAGATCGGCCGGTTGGCCTGCGCCGGCTTGGGCAGAAGCTCGGCCGCCTTGACGCCCGGCGTCTCCTCCATCGTCTCGATGAAGGTCTGCGCCGCATCCGGCCCGAGGAAGTGGATCAGGTAGATCTCGCCGCCGGTGAGATGGCGCCCGAGCGCCCGCTCCAGCCGCAGCGTGTCGCGCTTCAGCATCTCCGCCGCCAGAAGCGCGGAGATATAGGGCTCGCGGCGCATGTCGAGGATACGCTGGCGCTCATTAGCGTCGCCGACGACGAATTGCCGCCCCGAGCGGCCGATCAGCTTCGCATCGTTCGCGAGCCCATGCCGGGTTCCGAACTCGTAGATCACGCCGAGCCAGGTCTGCTCGATGAACTGGTAGAGGCCCGTGGCGGAGGAGGTCTTTGCTTTCACGCCCGTCGAGAAGGAGGATTCCTTGTCCGCGACCGCCATCAGCAGCGTCGGATCGGCGCCGACGACCTTGCTGGCGCGGACGATGGTGTCGACCAGATGCCGGCGGATCTTGATCGGCCCGAAGGTGAGGACCTGATCGGGGTCGCCGCTGGAGATCTGCGGCGGAGGCTGCGGCGCGCCGCTGGGCGAGACGGGGCCGGACGGAGCACCCTGCATCTTCGGGGGCACCAGCAGGATGTTCGACGGCAGCTGCAGCTGGTTGACCGGCACCTGCTGCGTCGGCGCTTCGTCCTGCGGCTTGATCGCCGCGAGCGAGGGATCGTTGTCGAGCGCGAACTGGGCCGCCTGCCGCGCACCCTCCAGATCCTGCTCGACCGACGACAGGATCAGGGAGGGCCGAGCGGGTGCATCCTTCAGCGCCGGAACGTCGCCCGTCGCGACATCCGCGGCCTGATCCGCCGTCGGTCGCTCCTGCTGCTGCAACCGCGCATAGGCGAGCCCGAGCACGGCCGCCGCCAGGCAGGCGGCGCCTGCCGCCACCGCGGCGATCGCCATCCGGCCCGACGAGGCCTTCCTGGGCGGTGCCTCAGGCACGGCGGCTTGCGCCTTCATCGCGGTGGCTGGCGTGGCTACGGGCGATGGCGCGGCAACCGGAGAAGGAGCGGCCGGCTTCGGCGCAGCGACAGTCGGCGGCGCCTCCCTGCGCGTCGGCGGGCTTGCTGCGGATTTCGCTGCGGCGGCGGCCGCCTCCTCCCGGCCGCCCGTCACGAGGCGGCGCAGCGCGACGAGCCAGCCGGCATCGGCCCGGTCGCCAAGCGCCGTCAGTTCGTCGACCAGCCGCTGCGCCGTGAGCTGCGGCACGCCCGCCTCGCGCGTCAGGGCCTGAACCACGCCCTTGCCGGACTCCTCCGTCATCAGCTTCAGCGCAAAAAACCAGAGCTGCAGCGGCGTGCGCCGGCTCTCTAGCGCCGTGCCGGCGGCCGGATAGAGGATGTAGTTGCAGTGGTTGCAAGCGAAGCCCCGCAGCTTGGGGCGCGGCTGGAACTGCGCCGCCCGCCCGCAAGCCGGGCAGGCCATGCCGGTTCCGCCATGGCGCAGGCGCATCAACGCGGCAAGGCAAGCTTCCTCCGGATACAGCGCCTGGAATTGCCGGAAGCGCTCACTCATCCTGCCTGTCGACGCTCCAACTCCCTCGCCTGAGGTTACGCTTCGCCGCAGATCGCGACAATCGTCAGGCCCGGAGCAAGCCGAGACGCGCCACATCCTGGAGATGCATCGCGACCTCCTCGGCCGTGGCCCGCTCCGGCAGGTTCATGGCGTCGCCGGCCCGCGCCTCAGCGAGGAAGGCGTTCATCGCGTCGAGAAGCTGGCCGCGATCGCGGGTCCCGTCGAGCAGGCAGACGAATTTGCGCACCACGATGCTGTCGAGTTGGACCGTCCGGTGACGCAGATCGGTGACCTCCAGCGCGCTCTCGGCCTGCCAGCGCACGATATCGCTCGCGACCGGCCTCTCGTTGACCGTCGTCGTCAACGTCGGCGGCTCGAGCCGGATGTCGATGAGGCCGGCCTTGAAGATCGCGATCAGTGCCCCTTCCAGACGTTCTATCTCGCGCGCCCGGTCGGGGCCGAGCGCATCGCCGACCTCCGCGCAGCAATGCGCGACGAGATCGTCCCAGGCGATGCTCGCCGGCCAGAGCGCGCTCATCAAACCCAGGGCCGCCTTGCACAGGGGCAGGTCCACGGAGAGACGCGCGCCCTCCTGGAACTGGAAGCGCTCGACGCCCGGCCTCGCCTCACCCTCGGCCTGCGGAACAGGCCGCACATCCGCAGCCAGATAATACGGCCGCAGCGCATCCGGCCGGATGCCGTGCCGCAGCGGAATATCGGCCCGGCAGAGCAACGTCTCGCGAAAGGCCCGGCCGATCAGCAGGTCGAGCATCTGCTCGCGCAGCGCCGAAGCCTCCAGGGGAATCTGCGCCAGCATCTGCTGCGCCGGGCCCTTGGCACCCGCCAGGCTGGGAAACGACGCCTCGGCCAGGAATTGCAGCCCGTGACGCTGCGCGACCGAGAGCACCTCATGCAGCGCAAAGGCGCGCGCACCCGGATTGAGGTCATCGTGATAGAGCACGTTGTCCGGCAGCTCATCGACCTGCTTCAGGCGCTGACGCAGGGCGGCGCCGTGGAAGCTTTCCGGGTCGCTGGCCTCCGCCACCGCCTTGAGAGACGCCCGCGCCACGCTCACGCGCTCCTTGGGATCGGCGACATCGCGCGTCGCAAACAGCATGACGTCGCGGGCCAGGTCGCGCATCCGGCAGCCGGGCAGCGCATTGTAGCTGAGATAGGCCACGCCCTGCGGCGCCAGCAGCTCGCCGAAGAGCGCGACGATGCGCTCGCGAACCGGGTCCGGCACCCAGGAATAGACACCGTGGACGATGATGTAGTCGAAGGTCCCGATGTCGCGCGTCACCGCGAGGATGTCGCGCTGCTCGAAAGAGAGATTGTCCAGCCCGAGCTCCGCCGCCTCGGCCTTGGCCTGCCGGATCGAGGCACCGCTGAGGTCGATGCCGACGAACTCGCTCTGCGGATATTGGGCCGCCATTGGGATCAGGTTGCCGCCGCGCCCGCATCCGAGTTCGAGAACCCGCATCGCCGCCGCGGGCGCCGGTTCCAGCCCATGAAAATGAGCGATGGTCGCCAATCGGGTCGGATGGGTCTGGGAGAAGGAATGGGCCGGGTAGGCTACGGCGTCGTAGGGGTTGGTGGCTGGCTCGCTCGACATGGCCCTCGTCCAGCTCCTCAGGCTTCGTTTCGTCCAGGCATGGCGCCTGCCTCACCCGTCGCGGCGAGCATTAGCGTCACGCCCGACAGCCGAAGCGACCCCAGCGACGCGCAAGAGGCACGCGATCCGCACAGTGGCACGCAATCGCGCGAAAGACGACACTCCGCTCCATATCGCATCCGCCGGCTTCCGGTTGCCGGTTCAGATCTCGCCGGTTTCATGCCGGGAGGCGCATAGGCGGGAGCACGCGTGGCCATGTGTCCTGGCTAACGTGCCATCAAGGCCACCAGAATGGGACCCCATGCCGTCAGGAGTATGTTCCCGATCGCATAGGGCACCGTGTAGCCCAGCGCGGGGACGCTGCTCTGGGCCTCGTCCTGGATGGCCCTGAGGGCGGCCGTGATCGTTCCGGCACCGGCGCAGGCGCCGAGCACGATGAGAGGATCCATCTTCAGGACATAGCGGCCGAAGAGGATGCCGAGCGTGTGCGGAAGCAGCGCTGAGACCAGACCCACGGCGACCAGGCTGAGCCCGGTCGCCTTCAGTCCGGAGATGAAGCTGGGCCCCGCCCCGAGGCCCACGATGCCGATGAACATGCACAGGCCGAGCGTATCGAAGATCCAGATCGCCGGTTCCGGTATCCGGCCGAAATAGGGATAGACCGAGCGCAGCCAGCCGAAGGCCAGCCCCATGATCAGCGCCCCGCCGCTGGCGGTCAGCGTCAACGGGATGCCACCGACGACGATGCTCAACAGCCCGACCAGGCCGCCGAGGAAGATGCCGAGACCGACGAACACCATGTCGGTCGCCGATGTCCTCCTGTCGGAGTAGCCAAGCTTCTCCGCGGCGCGCTCGACAGCCTGCATCGGCCCGATGAGGGAGAGGACGTCGCCGCGATTGAGCAGGCTTTCCGCCTTGATCGGCATGGCGAGGCCGGAGCGCATCAGCTTGGCGAGGAAGACGCCACGGGCGAAATCCTCATTCGCGAGTTCCGCCAGGCTCCGGCCGTCGAGAGAGCGGTTGGTCAGCACGACGTCGAGCGACTCGATGGGGATGTCGAGAAGGCCGGGGTCGCTGACTTCAGGGCCGATCAGGTCGCCATGCTGGGCATGGACCTCGTGCCGTGCCATCACGGCGACGACATCGTTCGCGCGGATTACGAGACCGGGTTCTGGCTCCCGCACGGCGCCGTCCGAACGGACGCGCAGCAGATAGGCGCGCGCGACGCGGGGAAGCGCTTCGATCTCGGCGATAGTCTTGCCGACGAACTGCGCGTTGGTGACACGATAGGTCCTGACATCGAACAGGCGCGCGGCCGAGACCACGCCGTCAGCTTCGCTGACCGGCCCCGATCCCTGCGAGGCCCGCTCGGCGGCCGCCGCCTTGAGATCGATCCCCATCAGCCTGGGGCCGATCTTCGGCAGGAACCAGACGAGCGATGCTGTGCCGACGAGATAGGTAACCGCATAGGCGACAGGGATGTTGTTGATCAGCGCCGTCCGTTCGGACTGAGGAAGATCGAGCCGCTGGATCGCTTCGCCCGCAGTCCCGATGACCGTCGATTCCGAGAAGGCGCCGGCAAGCAGGCCGGCGGCGGTGCCAATGTCGTAGCCCAGCAGCTTCGCGAAGCCGAGCGCAGTGAGCAGGCAGGCCACGCAGAGCACGACAGTCAGGGCCACCTGCGGAATCGCATCCCGCTTGAGCGCGCGAAAGAACTGCGGCCCGACCTTGTAGCCGGTCGTGAACAGGAAGAGGTCGAAGAACACCGCCTTCACGGCGGCAGGTACCTTGATGTCGAGCTGACCGATCAGCACACCCGCAAGGAGACAGCCGACGACGATCCCGAGGCTGAAACTGCCGAACTTCAACCGGCCGATCAGGAAGCCGACGGCGATGGTCAGGAAGATCGCCAGCTCGGGATTGCCGCGCAATGCATCGACGACGAAACTCATGCCCTGCCTCGCAGCTACAGTCAGGCATTCGGCGAAAGAAGCCCCGGGGGCCGGGCTGCGCCCGGGGCGACTGGATCAGGTCTTCTGCTTGAGGGCGAGCGTGTAGGCGTCGAAGGCTTGCCGATAGCCACGGGCCACGGCGCGCGTCGCCCGGCCGATCTGGCTGTAGACCTCGTCGTCGAGATTGGCGAACGAGACACGCACCGACCAGTCCGGCGCATGGAAGCCACCGCCGTTGAGCAGCACGATGCCGTGGTCCTCCGCCAGCCGGAACACGATGTCGAGCGGGTGGATGTTCTGCTTCATGTAGGCGACGACTTCCGGGCCGACATATTTGTTGGCCCAGAACTCGAAATCGACGAGGCCGTAATAGCGGTCATGGAGCGGGTTGTCTGGCACCTCGATGCCCAGCCCCTCGATCATCCTCTGGGCACGGGAATGCACGATCTCCATGCAGGTCTTCTGGTAAAGCTTGGCCTCGTCCATCATCTCGGAAAGCGAGAACAGCGACATCATCACCTGCTGGGGCAGCGACAGGCCGGCAGTGTGGTTGAGGGCGATGTCGCGGCTGTCGGCGACGATGCGGTCGATCAGCTTCATCTCGCGCGGCTTCAGCGTCAGCGGTCCGTACCGCTTGTCGAGCACGCTCAGAACCTTCTCGGGATGGCTCGCGATTGCCTTGTCGAAGATGTTGTCGCGATGGATGGCGATGACGCCGAGCCGCCAGCCGGTGCAGCCGAAATATTTGGAGTAGGAGTAGACGCCGATCGTGTTGCGGGGCAGCGCGCCGAGCAGGCCGCGGAAGCCCTTCACGAAGGTTCCGTAGACATCGTCGGTCAGCAGCAGCAGATCGGGGCGCTTCGTCTCGACCAGCTTGACGATCTTGGCGATCGTCTCCTCGCTCAGGGCGACGGCGTAGGGGTTGCCGGGATTGACCACGAAAAAGGCCTTGACCTTCGGATCCTCGAGCTTCTTCAGCTCCTCGTCGGTGAACTGGAAGCGGTTCTCCTGCGGCGCCGCGACGGTGACGACGTTGAGGCCGTAGTCCTCGAGATGCGGCATTTCGAGGTAGGGCGTGAAGATCGGCGTCGCCAGGGCGATGGTGTCGCCCGGGTTGAGCAGCCGGTTGGCCTTCAGCGACTTGAAGATGTAGCACATCGCCGCCGTGCCGCCTTCGACGGCATAGAGATCGAACTGGCCCGACGGGCGCGGCTCGCCGCACATCGCCCACATCAGATATTCGTGCACGATGCGCTCGTTGTGGACCAGCATCCGGTCCGGCACCGGATAGTTGTCGCCGATGATCGAGTCGACGAGTTCATGGACGAAGGCATCGGGCTTGAAGTCGAACTTCTTGACCGCGAAGGCGACCATATCGCGCAGGAAGGTCGCGCCGGGTGCATCCTTGTGCGTTGCCAGCCACTCTTCGAGCCGCCCGGCGATGCCGTCGGCCTTGGGCATCCCGCCGATGCCAGCCGGCTTGCTCATCACGCGCCGGCTCTCCGTGATCGCGAATTGCCCGAGCAGGAAGAAGCCTTCGCGCGGCGTCATCGCCACCCAGTTCGGGTTGCCGCGGCCGGCGTTGAGCATGGAGATCGACGAATTCTGCGCCGTCAGCTTGGCCAGACGGATGAGTTCGTCCTTGATCTCGAAGGGGCTGAGCTTCTCGAAACTCCGCAGGGTGACAGGATCCATGACAAACTCCCGATAGGATTGTGAGATCGAATGATCGCGTTCCGCCCGGTCAGGTCATCAGAATGATGATCACCATGCCCCAGATGGTCAGAAGGGTGTTCCCGACCGCGTAGGTCACGGTGTAGCCGAGCGCGGGAACCTGGCTGCTGGCCGACTCGCAGATCATCCCGAGCGCGGCCGTCGTCGTGCGGGCACCGGCGCAGGCGCCGAGCAGGATCGCCGGGTCGAACCGGAAGACGTATTTGCCGGCAAACATCGCGAGGATCAGCGGAATGGTCGTCGCCAGCGCGCCCCAGAGAAAGAGGCCGACGCCTTGCGTCTGCAGACCCTTGACGAAGCCGGGCCCGGCCGAGATCCCGACCACCGCAATGAACATGTTGAGGCCGACCGAATTCATGAACCAGACGGTCGAGCTCGGAATGCGGCCGAAGGTCGGGTGCACCGAGCGCAGCCAGCCGAAGACAAGGCCGGAAATCAGCGCGCCACCGGCCGTCGACAGCGTCAGCGGCACGCCTCCGACCTTGAACACGAGGGCGCCGATGAGAGCGCCGAGCGTGATGGCGCCACCAATGAAGGCGACATCGGCGACGTCGCTCGGGCGATCCGCGTGGCCCAGCGTCTTCGTGACCGTGGCGATGTCCTGCGTGCGGCCGACGATCGTCAGGATGTCGCCGCGGTGGATCGTGGTGTCCGGCAGGATCGGGATCGAGACGGCGGTCGCACCACGGACGATCTTGCGCAGGAACACGCCGCGCGCCGTCGGCATATGGGAGAGCTCGGTCAGCGTCTTGCCGTCGACGGCCTTGCTCGTGACGTAGACATCGACGCCCTCGGCCTTGAGGTCGAGCAGTTCGGCGTCCTCGACCTCTTCCGCATTGTGGCCGATCAGATTCACCAGGATCTCGCGCGGGCCGGCCAGTGCGATGATGTCGCCCTCCCGCAGGATCGTGTCAGCGCTCGCATCCTCGATGATGCCGTTGCGGCGGATGCGTTCGACGAAGACGCGGGCATCCGGCACCAGGGCCTCGGCATCCGCAGCGCGCATGCCGGCGACCTGCGCGCCCTCGCGCAGCCGGAAGGCGCGCAGCTCGAAACGCCGCCAGACCGAGCCGGGACCGCCGATTTCCTTGCCGCCGCCAAGCCGGGTCTCATAGTCCTTGCAAGCCTTGGCGAGATCGATCCCGAGCAATTTGGGGCCGAGCTGGGCGAGGACGACGGCCGAACCGACGGTGCCGAAGATATAGGTCACCGCATAGGCGACCGGCATCGCGTCGAGGTACTCCTTCGTCTGCTCCGGCGACAGGCCGAGGCGGTTGATGGCATCCGTCGCCAGGCCCATGGAGGCCGAGATCGTCTGCGAGCCGGCATAGAGGCCGGCGGCATAGCCCGGATGGTAGCCGGCGATTTTCGCGATCACCACGGCGACGACCAGGCAGAAGACGCAGACAAGCGCCGCGAACAGCGCCTGCGGTGCGCCATCCTTGGCGATGCCGCGCACGAATTGCGGGCCGACGCCATAGCCGACGGCGAAGAGGAAGAGCAGGAAGAACGTCGATTTCACATTCGGCGAGATCGTGATGCCGAGCTGCCCGATGACGACGGCGGCGATCAGCGTCGAGGTGACGGCGCCGAGGCTGAAACCCTTATAGGAGAAGCCGCCGACATAGTACCCAATCGCCAGCGACAGGAAGAGCGAGATCTCCGGATAGCTTCTCAGGGTGGCAACGAACCAGTCGAACATTCCAATCCCCCAATGGCTGGCATGCAGGATCGGCGGGCAGCTAGGCCGCCCGCGGCTTCTTCTGACTCTTTTCGGCGTTCACATCTTTCTTGTCGGAAAGCGCATCCGGCCTCAGCAGCTTGAGACCCCTCGCCTTCTCGTATCCGTGGATTTCCTTCACATCGAGCTTGCGCATGAAGGTGATCGTCTCGTGCGTCACGACCTGCCCCGGCACCAGGATCGGGAAGCCTGGCGGATAGGGGATGACGAAATTGGCCGAGATCAGCGCCGGCCCCTTGTCGATGCGGCGATCGCATTCGGGGCTGTCGATCGGAAGGTATTCGCACTTGTCTTCCGCATAGGCGGAGAAGAAGGCGGTGCGGATGTCGCCCTCCGGCGTATTCTTGCCGGCATCGCCACGAAACGCTTCATGGAAATGGCTGAAGTCGGGGAGTTCGGGCACATCCGTCATCAGGCTGCGCACGCGCGCCTCGAAGGTGCGGCGCCCGCCCTCGCCGCCCTGGCGCAGGCGCATTTCGATCTCGTTGCTGATCTTGAGCAGGACGCCGATCAGCAGCGCCACGTCGCTGCGCGTATTGTTGATGTTGGATTGGAGCAGGACCGAATTGCGCGAGGTCTTGTTGACCTGGATTCCGTACTGGGACGCCAGGAGCCCCTTGAACGAGGTGCCGTCGAAGCCCGCCGTGCCGCAAACCAGCGTCATGCGTGTCGGGTCGAGACAGAACTCGTCCTCGCGCATGCTGCGCAGCTGATCGTCCCATCGCGTGTCGGGAGAGAGGAAATCGACGAAGCCGCTGGTCCGGTATTTTGCCGGAACCATCCCGTCGGCGCCGACGATCTTGAAGTATCTGGAGATCAGCGGGTGGATGGCGACTTCCCGCCGGATGTCCAGCGCCACTTCGATGGCGTTCATCACCAGCCCGTAGCCTTCCAGCTCCATCTGCCGGCGCGCGACATCGAGACTGGCGATGAGCTGCTGGTTCGGGCTGGTCGAGGCGTGGGTGAAGACCGCCTCGTGAAACTGCGCCTCGACCTTGTGGAAGTCGACATCCCTGACCAGCACCATCGAGCCCTGCCGGATCGCGGACATCGATTTGTGGGTCGAGTTGGTCTGGTAGACGCGCAGCCGCACCGCCCGCGGATCCGGCACCAGCCGGGTTTCCAGCAAGGTTTCCATGGACGGATTCTGGCCGAGTTCCTTGCGCTGCCGCTCGTAGGCGCCGAGGGCCTCCGGACTTGCCATCCAGGCTTCGATGTCGGCCGCCGCGCCCATCGCGGTTCGCGGCCTCAGGAAGGGCGACCAGCGCGCGAAGCCGAACCAGGCCTCGTCCCAGAGGAAGAGCAGGTCCGGCTTGATGGCGAGGCATTCCTCCATCACCCGCCGGGTGTTGTAGATATGGCCGTCGAAGGTGCAGTTGGTCAGGTCGACCATCTTGACGCGATCGAGGCGTCCCTCGGCCTTCAGGTCGAGCAGGGCCTTCTTGATGGTGCGCAGCGGCACCGCCCCGTACATCGAGTATTCCGTCATCGGAAACGCCTCGACATAGACGGGCTGCGCGCCGCTCAGCACCAGGCCGTAATGGTGCGATTTGTGGCAGTTGCGGTCGAGGATGACGATGTCGCCCGGCGCGATCAGCGCCTGCAGCACCATCTTGTTCGACGTGCTCGTGCCGTTGGTCACGAAGAAGACGTGGTCGGCGCCGAAGGCGCGCGCCGCCATCTCCTGCGCCCGCTTGATGTTGCCCGTGGGCTCCAGCAGGCTGTCCAGACCACCCGTCGTGGCGCTGCTCTCCGCGAGGAACAGATTGATCCCGTAGAACTGGCCCATGTCGCGGATCCAGGGCGAGCGGAACACGGATTTGCCGCGTGCGATCGGAAGCGCGTGGAAGGTGGCGATCGGCCGTTGCGCATAGGCCTTGAGATTGTCGAAGAAAGGCGTGGCATAGCGTGCCTCGATGCCCTCCAGCACCGACAGATGCAGCTCCAGGGGCTCCTCGACCTGGTACATCACGCGGCGGATCATGGCGGCACGCGGATCGCCCGCCAGCTTCTCGACCCGCCGGTCCGAGAGCAGATAGATGTCGAGCTCGGGACGGATCGCCTTCAGCCCCACCGCGAGGCGCAGCGCCATGTCGGCCTCGTCCGCATTGTCGAGGAAGGGCTGCTGGGCGGCGAGCACGCTGCGCAGGATCGGCGCATCGTGCCGGGACCGGAGCGCGAAGCCTTCATAGATGGCGACCGCAGCGATGTTCGGATTGAGGACCGCCGCGCAAACCGCGTCTTCCAGGCTGCCGACCATCACCGCTTCGTAGATGAAGGCATCCTCGGGGCGCCTCAGGCGGCGAAACTCGGCCGCGACATGCGGCCAGCGCCCGGCCGGGGCGGGCGTCACCGTCAGCATCTCGAAATAGGGGCGATGGGCCGCGGCCTCGCCCAGCGACGACAGAGCGACATCGGCCGTATCCGCCAGGGACAGGTCGGCCGACTGCCACTCCTTCGAATCGTGCTTGTAGTTGCCGGTGATGATCGCGACCGAGATGCGCTTGGCCAGCGACAGAAAGCCGTTGGCGTCGTCGTTCTGGAGGAAGCCCCGCAGGGCCGCGAGGAGCTCCGCCCCCGGAAAGGCATGAAACTCCTCGATGACGCCGAGCTCGTTGAGAGCGACCTCGACGGCGCGGCGGCTCCTGCCTCCCGTCGACCAGGACCGCGCCGCGGCATGAAGATCCCGCCAGCGATCGGTGCGGCCGGACGGCGCCGAGAAGAAATGATCGATGGAGCGCGGTTCCTGGACTGGAGAGGCCATCGTGAATCCTTCCCCCTGGGCTGCAAGATCCGTGTGGCGCCAACCGGCCATCAAGCTCAGCACAATGAGAGGGAGCGGCGTATTGTCCTTAGGGACAGGTGTCCGATGTCGATGTTGGTAGTAATCCTCTGACCGATCGTCGTTTTATGGAATTCATGACGAAGAGGTCATGGCGAGAACGGGAGAGAGCGCCGGCCTGGCGCCAGCGGGCGCGCTTTCGACATCGTTCGGTGTTTCAGCGCGGAGCTTGCCGCATGAAAAGGACCGCTTTCATTCGCGCCGGGGCCGTCTTGATCGGCGCGGGCCTCTGCCTGTCTGCCGTTCCCCGGCCGGCCTCGGCCTGTAACCGCACCGCCGGGTGCGCCATGGACGTGCTGCTCGAAGGCCACGACATGATGGTAGACGGCCAGATGGCCGACAACATGCGCGCGGCTCAGGAGAACATCCAGGCTTTCAAACGGCAGCAGCAGGCCGATCAGGCCGCGGGCCGGACACGACCGACACCCAGATAAGCGTCGCATCGGCGCGAGATTGGGATAGTGTTTTTGGCGCCGTTGCGAGGGGACCCCATGCATCTGCGAACCATGCTCGCCAGCGTCCTCGTCAGCGGGATCGCCTCTCAGGCGCTGGCCCAGGCGACGCCCCCCGCCTCGCCACCGCCGGCGCCTCCGGCGACGCAGGCGATACAGGCCCCCGAGGTTCTGTCCGGTGCCCAGATCGACGCGCTCGTCGCGCCGATCGCGCTCTACCCAGACACCTTGCTGGCGCAGGTGCTGATGGCCTCGACCTATCCGCTCGAGGTGGTGCAGGCCGACCGCTGGCTCGCGGGCAACAAGAAACTCAAGGGCGACCCGCTGCAGGCCGCCGCCGCCAAGCAGCCCTGGGATGCGAGCGTGAAATCGCTCGTCGCGACCCCGTCCGTGCTGGAGATGATGAGCAAGAATCTCGACTGGACGCAGAAGCTCGGCGATGCGGTCCTCGCCCAGCAGCCCGACGTCATGGACGGCATCCAGAGGATGCGCACGCGCGCCTACGACGCCAAGAAGCTGTCATCGAGCTCGCAGCAGAAGGTCACGGTCCAGCCGGCCAGTGGCAGCAGCAAGCAGACCATCGTCATCGAGCCGACCAGTCCCGACACGGTGTATGTGCCCTATTACGACCCGGCCGTGGTCTATGGCCCCTGGCCCGAGCCGGCCTATCCGCCCTATTACTTCCCGGCGCCGGGCTATATCGCCACCGGCGTTCTCGCGACCGGTCTCGCCTTCGGCACCGCTTATGCGCTCGGGCGCTGGACCTCGGGCGGGTATTGGGGCGGCAACGTCAACTGGAACAACAACAACATCAATATCGACCGCAATCGCGTGGCGCATTGGGAGCACAACCCCCAGCACCGGCACGGCGTGCAGTATCGCAACGATGCCGTCAGGCAGAAATTCTCCAATGAGGGCATTCGCGCCGGCAGCGAGGGCAGGATGGATTTCCGCGGGCGCAGCGGCGATCAGGTCCTGCGGCCGGAAGGTGGCCGCGACGGGCCGGGGGCAGGCGCCCGACCGGATCAAAGACCCGGAGATCGACCTGGAGCGGGAGATCGTCCTGGCGCCGGCGCCGGGCGCGACCGCCCAGGCGGCGACCGGCCCGCGGCGGGAAACCGGCCCGATCGGCCGGGCGCGGACCGGGCTGGCGCCGGTGGAGGGCGTCAGGGTGCGGACCGGGCCCGGAACTCGGCCCAACAGCGGGCAGGCACCCAACAGCGGCGCCCGCAGCCGGGCGCGAACCGTCCGGGGCCACCGCGCGACAACGCTTTCGGAAACATCCAGCCGGGCCGGGCCGCCAATCTCCAATCGCAACGCGGCCACGCCAGCATGAACCGCATGCCCGCGGGCGGTCCCCGAGCGGGAGGGGGAGGGTTTGGTGGCGGCGGACGCGCCATGCATGCCGGCGGCGGCGCACGGATGGGCGGAGGAGGCTTCGGCGGTGGCGGGCGGGGTGGAGGCGGTCGCGGCGGCGGTGGCCGGCGTTCCGACATCCAGCTCAAGAGCGATGTCATGCTGCTGGGGGTTATGCAGAACGGACTCGGCTTCTATCGCTTCGCCTATGGCGGCTCCCCCACCACCTATGTCGGGGTGATCGCGCAGGAGGTGCAGGATGTCGCGCCCCGCGCAGTGTATCGCGGCGGCGATGGCTATCTGCGCGTCGACTACCGCCATATCGGCGTCCCGTTCCAGACCTTCGAACACTGGAAGGCCTCGGGCGCGCGGATTCCAGCCGGGAAGCTCTGAAACGACGTCGTCGACGGCCTGAGCGTTTTGCAATGGAGGGCGCGGTTCCATGATCCTGACATGGCCAGCGGTGCATCTGCTCCTTCGCCTGATTTTCGGCATCGCCGCAGGCGTCGGTGCCGTTTCGACGGCGGCCCGCGCCCAGGAGATTTTCCAGTCTCCGGGGCAGGCCGCGGCGGCACTGGTCACCGCCCTGCGCGAGGAGCAGTCCACGCGGCTGTATTCGATCTTCGGCATGGCGGGGCGGGATATCCTCTCCTCGGGAGACGAGCTTCGCGACGCGGATAATCGCAAGCGCTTCATCGCGGCCTACGACGCCAGGCATTCGATCGTCGAAACCGGCCGGACCGCGACGCTGCTGCTGGGGGAGGATGCCTTCCCGTTCCCGATCCCCATCGTCCATTCGCGCGGCGGCTGGAAGTTCATGGTCGAGGCCGGGCGCCGGGAGCTCCTCGCCCGGCGGATCGGCCGTAACGAACTCGACGCGATCCAGACCAGTCTCGCGATCCTCGACGCGCAGTTCGAATACGCATCGAAAGGCCATGACGGCCGGAGTTCCGGCCTCTACGCGCAAAGGATCATCAGCCAGCCGGAGAAGCATGACGGACTCTACTGGCCGACTGCCCCCGGCGAGCCGCCCAGTCCGCTTGGCGAATTCGCCGCCAGGGCCACGAGTCAAGGCTATGTGGCAAGCCAGACGCGGCAACCTTACCACGGCTATTACTTCAAGATTCTCAGGAAGCAGGGGCCGGCAGCGGCCGGCGGGGCGCTCGACTATGTCGCGGGCGGCAACATGATCGGCGGCTTCGGCATCCTCGCCTATCCTGCGACCTATGCCCGCTCGGGGATCACGAGCTTCCTCGTCAACCATACCGGCACGGTCTACCAGAAGGATCTGGGCCCCAATACGCGCGCCATCGCGTCGCGCATGAACAGCTTCAATCCTGATCGCGGTTGGGAGAAAGTGGCGCCCGAGAAGACGAAATAGCGGAGAGCCGGCCCGCTCGACCCATCGCGGGCAGTCTGCGGGTTCGCCGGCGCCGACGACAACGCGGGATGGTGGCGTCGATGAAGCGCCGGTTGCCGATGGCGGAAGGTTTGCTGCCCTATAGCTGGGAATGGCTGCGCTTCGACGTCACGGCCGGGCTTGCGATCGCCGCCGTCGCCATTCCGAGCGCCGTCGCCTACCCGGCCATCGCAGGGCTTCCGGTCGAAGTCGGCTTCTATGCCAGCATCCTGTCGCTCGTCGGCTATGCGCTGCTCGGTCCCTCGCGCAAGCTGATCGTCGGCCCCGACGCCGCGACGATGACGGTTCTGGCGGCCACGCTCGCGACCCTGCCGCTCGACAATCCGGCGACACGGGTCGCCGCGGCTGCCGCGCTCGCGCTGATGGTGGGGGCGTTCTGCCTCCTCGCCAGCGTGCTGAAGCTCGGCGTCGTCGCGTCGTTCCTGTCCCGGCCGATCCTGATCGGCTTCATCAGCGGCATCTCGATATCGATCCTCGTCGGGCAGATCGGCCGGGTGACCGGCGTCAGGATCGAGTCCGACGGGCTGGTGGCGCCGCTGCTCGAAATCATCCGGAAGGCGCCGCAAATCCATTGGCTCACGGTCTGGTTCGCGGCCGCGATGTTCGGCCTGCTTGTCGCCTTGGCCCGCCTGCGCTCCCCGATCCCCGGCCCGCTGGTCGTGGTCGTGGTAGCGGTGCTGGCGTCGGCCGCCTTCGACTTCGAGGGGCGGGGCATGAAGGTCATCGGGAGCCTGCCGGCCGGCTTGCCGCGATGGGCCCTGCCGGATGTCGGGCATCTGCCGGTCACCGACCTTGTTCTCGGCGGCGCGGCGATCTGGCTGGTCAGCGTCAGCTCCGGCCTGGTGGGGGCCCGCAGCTTCGGCGCGAAGGACGGCTTCAAGGTCGACGCCGACAGGGAGCTGACCGGACTGGGGGCCGCCAACATCTGCTCCGGCCTGTTCAGCGGCTTCCCCGTGACCACCTCGGATTCGCGAACCGCGATCAATCTGGCCGCTGGGGGCCGGTCACAGTTGTCGGGGCTGATCTCCGCCGCCGCGCTGGCGGCCCTGCTGATCTATCTGAACGATGCGCTGCGCGTGCTGCCCCACGCGGCGCTCGGGGCGATCCTGGCCTTCGCCGCGCTGAGCCTGATCGATCTCAAGGGGCTGCGCGACATCTGGCGGATCAGCCGCCTTGAGTTCGGCTTTGCGCTGATCAGCATGTGGGGCGCCATCAGCCTCGGCGTGCTCAGCGGCGTCGTCATCGCCATCGCCGGGACACTGCTCTATGTGCTGCTGAAAGAGATGCGCCCGCGCGATGCCCTGCTCGGCCGCATCGCCGGGCGACCGGGCTTCTACAAGCTGCACCGGACGGAGAGCGCCGCGCCGCCGCCGGGAATGCTCCTCTTCATGATCCAGGGCAGCCTTCTGTTCTTCAATGCAGACTATATCCGCTCCCGGCTCGAAACCGTGGCGAAGGCGGCGACGCCGGGTACCGTGTGGTTCGTGCTGGATGCGAGCGCGGTCGCGCAGATCGACATCACGGCGGCGGCCATGCTCACGCAATGGCGGAGCGACCTGGCCGCGATGGGGCAGAGATTCGCCCTTGCGGAGCTGCACAAGGAGCCACGCGAGATTCTGGAGCGCGCCGGGCTTTTCGCCGGGACGGACGCGGCGATCGTCTTCGAGGACCTTGAAGACGCCGTCCGACTTCTCGGCGAGAGGTCGCCCGGATGATGCCCGGCGCCTCGCTCATCCGGAAGGTTCGGCGTGCCCGTACTCGCGAACCAGGATGTCGCAGCTGACGATCAGCACCCAGACCGGAAAGACGAGAAAAGTCCAGTCGACGAGGTGGCTGCCGAACAGGATGACCGCCGCAGCCGCGTAGCCGGTGAACGCCGTCCAGCGCGCCGTGATCCGGGTGCGGAGCACGATGGTCGAGGCCGTCAGCAGAAAAACGCTCGAGACCTTCATCGCGTAGATGCTGGCGAGGTTATAGGCGAAGGATCTCATCAGGGTGAACGTCACCGTGCCGGCAAGCTCGCCGGGCCGGGCCGCATGCGTGACGAGGATGGCGCCGATGGCGGAGGCCGCGACGAACAGCATCCCGACGAACAGCAAGCCGCTGCCGAGGAAGACCGTCGCGAAAAGGCGATTCTCCTCGCTGCCCAGCCGGTCGCGCAACACCCCCATGAACCAGAGGAAGGCGATGCCCGCGAAGGGGATCAGGTTCAGTGCCAGCCCGACCTTCCAGGCTTGAGCTCCCACCCAATCGCCCGGATCCTGGGGGTTGAGGCGCAGGGTCTGCAGCACCAGCACCAGCGCCGACAGAAGCAGAACCGAAAACAGAATGCCCGCGACGGCGGCGGCCTTCGGCGTCTTGAGCCCGTCCGGCGCATGATGAGGAGGCTGCACGGTGCGGTCCTCGTTTCGGGAGCCTGCGCGGGTAGCTGCACGCGTCGTTCCGGACAGCGCCGGGCCCGCCCTCACCTCTCGGGGCTGTCGGAGCGGAGCAGGCCGAGCCGCTCGGCGCAGGTGACGAGCTCGACGACGGAACGGACCTGCATCTTCTCCATCACCTTGTGACGATGGGCCTTGATGGTTCGCTCGCTCGTCCCGAGCGCGAAGGCGACCTGCTTGTTCATCTTGCCGCGGATCACGAGATCGAAGACTTCCCGCTCGCGCCGGGTCAGCCGCCTGAGGCGCAGCAGGCCGGAACGAACCCGGCTTTCCTCCTCGCTCGCGAGGCGATGGCGCGTGATCGCGCGGTCGACGGCATCGATGAACTCGTCTCGCTGCACCGGCTTGGTGAAGAAATCCTCGGCCCCGGCCTTGATTGCCCTGACGCCGACCCGGACATCGCCCTGGTCCGTCAGGAAGATCATCGGCAGGTTCACGCCGGCCCTGCTGAACAGGCTCACGACATCGGGGATGGTTTCGCCGGGCGCCCGCGTATCGATGACGATGCAGCTGGCGCTTTCACCGTCCGGCCGCTGGCCCAGGATCTCGTCGGTGCTCTCATAAGCCTTGGTCTGGTACCCGCAAGACCGCAGCAGGCCGTCGATGCCGGCCTGCGATGTCGGGTCGTCATCGACGATGTGCACAAGAGCTGACATGACCGATCCCTTGATCTGGCCGCCACGCGCTGGCTCCGTCGCCGGGCGCCGGGCGGAGTTTCCATTAGGGCGCTTTCAGCGTCTCCGTCGTGCAGCGCCTGTATCTTGTTGCGGTGCCTCCCTCGTCCGCGCTGTAGCGATAGAGGCCGCCATCCTGAGCCGGGGAGAAGACGGCCCGGGCAGTGTCGGTCGCGATGGTCGTCGTGCAGTTGAGATGCATGATCTGCCTCTCCCCCGAGCGGCTGATGCGGCCGATCCTGCAGGTCGCGAGAGGCGTGGACAATCGATGGCCCCTGATCACGAACGCCGCCGCGAAGGCGTTGGCCGGACGCTTGAAGCGAAGCCCCTGCCCCGCCGCGGTGAAGACGTTGGCGCAGATTTGCCCTTCCTCCAGCCAGGCGCCCTGGAAGGCCGCCGGTTGCGCCCGCGCGTCCTGTGCCGCCGACGCCGCAAGGGCGACGGCGAACAAGCCCGCGCGAGAAGCCGTGGCAATCATCGATCCTCCGTTCCAGAACCTGTGCGATCGAAACAGGGCACGGCCGAACGCGCGGCGTTCCTGTCCGGGATCGAAGCGAAATGCGTTGCAGTTGGTCGATGACGGAGGCGGCAGCTTCGGGCCGCCATATCGCCGGCCGCTTCGCTTCCCTTTGACGAGAAGTGAAAGCCGCGAATGCTATCGGGGGTAGTAGGTTACGGTTGGCTACGCGCGGCGGCGGTTTCTCTCGGGCCGGTCTCGGAAAGAGCGCCGAATCTCTGTTCGGCCTCGACCGCGAAACGGGCCGGCACGGGGAAACCGGCCTCGATGGCCCCGCGGATCAGAATGGCGCGATCCCTTGCGTTGAAGTTGCGGCTGTTGAGCTCGTCGTCGAAATTGTCGAAGAATCCCGGCCGCAGCCTCAGGAATTCGGCACGGAACCGAGCGGCCTCAGCCTGCAATCCCTGCCGCGCCAAGACCAGCGCCGCAACGAAATGGTAGATCGAAAACTGCCGAAGGTTTGCACGACGAATGAGATCCGTGGCTCGTGCATTGTCGCCCTGCATATAGGCCGCCAAGGCGAGGAGCCCGACATAATAGTCCGAGTGGCCCGGATTCTTCGCCATCGCCTCCTCGAGCAGGGAGGCCCCTCGTCGCCAGTCTCCCGCCTGGGCCACCCTGCTGCCGAACTCGCCCAGCAGTTCGGTGTCGTTCGGATTGAGCGCAAGCGCCTGGTTGCCGACGCGCAGCGCCTCGCCGGGCTCCCGGCTGAAGTACAGCACCGCCATCAGCGCCTGGAGCGCGCGGATATTCTCCGGGTCGAGACGGACCGCGCGCTCGGCCGAGCCGCGCGCCCGCTCCAATGACGAGTCCGGCCGCCGGTTCAGATGGAAACGATCCTCGTCGAGATAAAGATAAGCCAGCATCGCCCAGCCGGTCGAAAAATCCGGATAGCGCGCCGTCACCTGCTCAAGGCAGGCGCGTGTCGCCGCATGCTCGGACGGGCTGAACACGGTGCGGTAGCGATAGAAGCGATGGGTGCATTGATAGGCGTCGAGATTCTGCACTCCACGCGATCGTGCCGGCCGAGGCGCGGCGCTGAAGATGATCCCGTAAGGCTGCGCCACCGCTGTTGCGATCTTTGATGCAATCGTCGTTTCGACACCCACGACGTCGGCGGCCTTGGGATCGGCGTCATAGATGCCGGACCAGACGATCGCGGAATTCTCTCCATCCAGAACGCGGGCCGTCACGCGCAGCTTGCCGTCAGAGAGACGGATGCCGCCTTCGAACAGGTAGCGATTGCCGAGCGGATTCGTCATCTCCGCGGCCGTGGCTCCGGACGATATGGAAGCCGGCGTTCCCGTGCCGAAAACCGTCAGTTCCTTGAAGCGCGAGAGTTGCGCCAGCAACTCTTCCCCGAGACCTGCGACATAGGCGTTGATCTCCGGCTGCCCCGTCAGATTCGCGAATGGCCTGACGATCAGGGACGGCCCCGCTGGCCGCGGCACTTCCTTTGCCGGCGAATTCGGCTTTGGCAAGGCGGCAATCCAGATGAAGGGAAGCGCCAGGCACGCCATTGCCGCTGCGACACCCCAGGCGACCCAGCGGCTTCCGAAACCTGTGCGGCCCGTTCCCGGTAAGCTCTCAGGAGCAGCGGCCGGAACAGCATTTGCAGCATCGCTCACCCGGCTGTCTCGCCGCAGGAAGCGGGGGACGTAACCGCCCTTGGGGATCTCGATCAGAATCGGGTCCGAACTGCCCGCCAGAAGATAATAGCGCTCCAGCGCGCGCCGCAGGCGCCCCGCCTCGATCCGGACCACCGGATCGTTCTGGATATCGAAATTCGCATCGCGGCCGAAGACCTCGACCGCGACGGAGTAAGCCTTGATGCGATCCGCATGGCCGGCAAGGGTCTGGTGGATCACATAGGTCAGGAACTGGCGCACGCGCTGAGGCACGCTGAATTCCGTGCTGGCGAGGATTCTTTCCAGTTGAGCGCGAATCTCGCCGTCCGGAAGCTTACCTTCCAGGCAGCAATACGAATTTTCGCCAATCGTTAGCCGCTGACTTTCCACGGATCGGCTCTCCCAAGCCAGGAACCCTGTGAAAACCCTGAAAGTTAAGCTGCGATCTCTGTGTAAGCTCCCGTTATTTACTCCCAATCGGATGGGTCGGCCAGATAATTGTGCTGTTTCGCAGGGAGGCTCGTTCCAATGGATCCGGGCGTTCTGGCTGCCATTCGGCTTTTGCCGAAGCACAAGAAAGCAATCACGGAACTTGTGCTGAGCAGCGAGAACTTCCGATCGCTGTGCGCGGACCTGGCCGATGCCGAGCAGGCGCTTCAGCGCTGGGCAACGTCCGGAGCGCCTGGCACGGCCGCGCGGTGCGTAGAATACCGTCATCTGATCGACGGCCTCGAAGCGGAACTCCGGCAGTCGATCGGCGAGTGGCAGGCGCGTTCCCAGGGGAGTGCGCAAGGATAGCGAAGAACGGCCTCATTCAGAAAAGACCGAACACACCGACGCGGCGCCAAATCGCCGCCGAAGCTGGCCCCAAGGGGTCGAAGCCATCGATGAGGGAGACGCGAAAGATGTCGTCCGCAACTCCGAACCTCCAGGCCGGGACGCTCGCCGATGAGAGCTTCATGTCGGCAGACGATCTGCGGTCCTACATGGCCGATCTCGAAATGGCCCGGGCCTCGAAACTGGCAGGCGCCATGACCAAGGCCGAGGAAGCGCAACGCAAGCTCGTCGCGACGCTGCGCGAGGAGATCGCCGTCACACCGGAGAAAATCGAGGAAATCAAGCAAAGCCTCGCGACGAAGACCCGCGCCGCGGCAGGCCGGGGCGAGACCGAGGTTCTCGTCATGCGCTTCCCGAGCCAGCTCTGCACCGACCGGGGCCGTGCCATCAACAACGCCGAAGCCGACTGGCCGAGCACGCTGACCGGCCGGCCGCGGCAGGCCTACCTGTTCTGGAAGGAGCACCTCCAGCCCGCCAAGTACAAGCTGCGCGCCATGATCATCGACTGGCCGGGCGGCTTGCCGGGTGATGTCGCCTTCTTCCTGAGCTGGTCCTAGGGCAGCTCAGCGGTTCACCGACGCGTCTCAGCCATGCGTGTCCTCGGGGCGGGGGGCTGGTCCTAGGGCAGCTCAGCGGTTCACCGACGCGCCGAGCTGCTCTAAGCTTTTGTTCTGTCGCCTGTTCTTCACGCGAAGCGGCGTCAACTTCGCCTGAGAATGCTCTAGCCGGATGGAGCCGTCGATGAAGAACCACGAGAGCGAGCCCCTGAAAAGAAAGGCCTACGAGCGAAAGCTGCGCGATCTCCACGAGGAGTTGGTCAAGCTCCAGGAGTGGGCGAAGCATGCCGGCGGAAAGGTCTGCATCGTGTTCGAGGGGCGCGACGGCGCGGGCAAGGGCGGCGTCATCAAGGCAATCACCGAGCGGGTCAGCCCGCGGGTGTTTCGGGTCGTGGCCTTGCCGCCGCCGACCGAGCGCGAGCGTTCGCAGATGTATGTGCAGCGCTATCTGCCGCATCTGCCGGCCGCTGGCGAGATCGTGATCTTCGATCGCAGCTGGTATAACCGGGCCGGTGTCGAGCGGGTCATGGGCTTCTGCACCGAGGATCAGGCCAAGGGTTTCCTGCAGATCGTTCCGGGCGTCGAAAAGGCGATCGTCGATTCCGGCACCATCCTCCTGAAATACTGGCTCGAAGTCGGCCAGGAGGAACAAACGCGCCGGATGCAGGAGCGCATCAACGATCCGCGCAAGGTCTGGAAGCTGTCACCGATGGACCTGAAATCCTATTCCCGCTGGTACGATTACGCGCGGGCCCGCGACGAGATGTTCCGCGCCAGCGACACGGCCTGGGCCCCCTGGTTTGCGGTCCATTCCGACGACAAGCGCCAGGCGCGCCTCGACGTCATCTCCCATATTCTGAGCTCCGTGCCATACGAGGCGCCGCCTCGGGACAAGATCAAACTGCCGAAACGGCAAAAGCCCAGTGGATATGAGGAAACCGACTTCGCCCGGAACTGGATCGGCTGATTGACAACTGCGGAGTTTCCAGCGCCCTTCTGGCTGAGATTGGAGCGCGTATATGTCAGCTGGCCTACACCCTTTGGCGCCGCATCATCTGCCGGCCTTCATCACGGCGCCCGGCGAGACCGACACGCTCATGGTCGTCACCGCCGTGATCCTTCTGGCGTCGGTGCTGGGTGTCGGATTGATCTTCCTGCGGCTGCATACGCTGCCGGAGCGCATGGCGCATAAATCGCAGAAGCTGCAGTTCGAGATCGTCGCCGTCCTCGGCCTGCTCGCCCTGTTCACCCATGTGCATCTGTTCTGGGTCGCAGGCCTGCTTCTGGCCCTGATCGACATCCCCGATTTCTCGGGGCAGTTCGGCAGGATGGCGCATGCGCTGGAACGCATCGCGGGGATGGCGCCGCGGCGCGGAAGCGCCGGCGACGACGGCGGAGACGAACCGGGCGTGTCCGAGCCCGCGGCGGAAGCTCCGGCGCACTCCCATCGCGCGGAGAGCGGTCATGCTTGAGCTTCTGTTCTGCTCGATGCTGACGATCCTGCCGGACTATCTCTACCGGCGCTACCGGCAGGGGAAGCGTCTCGGCAAGGAAATCACCTTCTATTCGGTCTGGTTCGAGCTCAGATGGGGCATTACGTCCTGCCTGATGCTGACCATCGGCCTGATCACGGTGATCTTCTACAATCACCCGTCGACGACGAACGCGACCGTGATGTTCCGCACCGTCCCGATCATTTCGGAGAGCACCGGGCGCGTCGCGCAGGTCTATCTCGGCGTCAGCGGCCCCGTCACGAAAGGCAGTCCGATCTTTCGGCTCGACAGCTCCAAGGAGGAGACCGCGGTCGAGACGGCGCGACGCAAGATCGCGGAGGTGGAAGCCGCCATCGTCGTCGCCAAAGCCGAGGTCCTGACGGACGAGAACCGCATTCTCGAGGCCAAGAGCGCCCATAAGCAGGCCCTCGACGAGCTGGAGACGAAGCAGGAGCTGCGCCGCCGCAACGACGACGTCGTCGCCCGGCGCGAGATCGAGCGGCTCGAGAATCTGGTGGCCGGACGCGAAGCGGCCATGGCCGCCGCCGTTTCCGCGAAAACCTCCGCCGAAACCCGGATCTCGACCTTGCTGCCGGCCGAGAGGGCGAGCGCGGAAGCCGCTCTGGCGCAGGCGCAGGCCGATCTCGACAAGACGATCATCCGCGCCGGCGTCACCGGCCGCGTCGAGCAGTTCACGCTGCGCGTCGGCGACATCGTCACGCCCATCATGCGGCCGGCCGGCGTCCTGATCCCGGAAGAGGCGGGACGCAACGTTCTTCAGGCCGGCTTCTCGCAGATCGAGGGGCAGGTGATGAAGGTCGGCATGGTCGCCGAAGTGACCTGCCTGTCCAAGCCCTGGGTCATCATTCCGATGGTGGTGACCAGCGTCCAGGACTTCATCGCCGCGGGCCAGCTTCGGGTCGGGGATCAACTGATCGATCCCCAGCAGGTTTCGCGGCCGGGAACGCTGCTGACCTTCCTCGAGCCCCTCCATGCCGGCGGGCTCGAAGGCGTGATCCCGGGCAGCAGCTGCATCGCCAATGCCTATTCGAGCAACCACGAGCTGATCGCATCGGGCAAGCTCTCGACGGGGCGGAAGATCGTTCTCCATGCGGTGGACGCCGTCGGGCTGGTCCATGCGCTGCTGCTGCGCATCCAGGCCCTGGTCCTCCCGATCCAGACCCTCGTCTTCGGAGGTCACTGACCCTCCGCCGCCGGACGCTCGGACCGGCCCTCAAAGAGAAAGCTGCGCTCCGGCCTCGCGGCAGACCGCCTTGAGGGCCAGCAGGATCGCGACTTCGTCCGTCACGATGCCATGGCGCTGCAGCGACGGAACCAGGATCGCGGCCTCGGCGTGGCCCGAGGGCCCGATCACGGGGCAGACGATGTCCGTCACCGCCATGATGTCCCGGCTGGGAGCCGTACGGTGGCCGAGCGACCTGATGCCGGCGAATATCTCGGCGAGTTCGGGAGCATCGAGCCGCTCGCGATCCGCGGGGGGCGCGTCCCGCATCAGCGTGCGGCGGCGCGCTTCCGACTGGAAGGCGAGGATGAGCAGGCCTGAATTGGCGGCGAGTGCCGGGCGGCCATAACCCGGCCGCACGATGACGCTGGCGTCGAGATGGCCGGACGTGGTCGCGAGGACGACCGTCTGGGCACGGCTGAGCACGACGAGATGGGCGACCTGGCCGCTCTCCTCGCTGAAGCGCTCCATCAGCGGCAGGACGATCGAGGTCAGTTGCCGGCCGCCCGGTGTCCTGATGCCGAGATCGAACAGCCGCCTGGACAGCGCCAGCCGATCGGTGCCCGGCTCACGGACCAGATAGCCACGCTGCTGCAGCACGAAGACCATCCGGAAAATCTCGCTCTTCGAGCGCTGCAGCCGTTCGGCAATGAGGCGCATCGGCAGCGGCTCGCCGACCTCGGCCAGCAGCTCGAGGATATCCAGCCCCTTCTCCAGTGCCGGTGCGGCATAGGAGACCTTGTCGCCGTCATCCGTATCCAGGTGATCAGTCATAGCATTTCATTTCATATATGAAGCTTGACATCAAATAAGAAGCCAACCTAGCCTCCTCGAAACGAGGGGTTCGATGCTGCTACCGCCGACCACCCTGCCATGCCAGCCTGGCTGGACGGTGCCCTGCCGAGGCAGCGGCCGATGAAATACGGGCTGCAGTTCCGCGACGTCTTCGCCGCCTGGGACTCCATCCTCGACGGCGTCCTGATCACGCTTTTTTTGTCGATCTGCGCGATGCTCGGCGGGCTCGTCATCGGCATCGCCTGCGCCGCAGCCCGTGTCTACGGACCGCATTGGCTGCAACGGGCCGCCGCGATCTATGTCGAAGTCATCCGCAACACCCCGCTGCTGGTCCAGCTCTTCCTGATCTTCTTCGGCCTGCCGAGCCTCGGACTGAGGCTGGACGGCATGACCGCGGCGGTCATCGCCCTCGTCATCAATCTCGGCGCCTACACGACGGAAATCGTCCGCGCCGGCCTCGAGGCCGTGCCGAAGGCTCAGATCGAGGCCGGACATTCGCTCGGCCTCTCGGGCCTGCAGGTCTTCCGCCATGTCGTGATGTTCCCGGCGTTGAAGGCCATGTTCCCCGCCCTCGCCAGCCAGTTCGTGCTCCTGATGCTGGCGACCAGCGTCGTCTCCCAGATTTCGGTGCAGGACCTGTTCCACGCAGCCTCGATCGTACAGTCGCGCACCTTCCGCGATTTCGAAGTCTACACCGTGATCGGCGTACTCTATCTCGCCCTCGCCTTCGCCTTCCGCGGCGCCTTCGCCGGCATCTACTACTGGGTGTTCGTCAGGCGATGATACGGACCTTCTCCTATATCGACGTGATGTATCTGGTGGCAGCGGCACGCTGGACGCTCGCTTTGACCGCCACCGCCTTCGCCGGCTCGGCCGCGCTCGGGTTGATGCTGGCCGTTGCGCGCATCGCGCCGGTCGCACCGCTGCGCTGGTTCACCGCCGCCTATATCCACATCGTTCAGGGCACGCCGTTGCTGGTCTGGCTGTTCCTGATCTTCTTCGGGCTGCCGCTGATCGGAATCTCGGTGAACCCGTGGCTTGCGGCGGCGGTCGCCTTTTCGATCTACGGCTCCGCCTTCCTCGGCGAGATCTGGCGTGGCGCGCTGATCTCGATCGCCAGGACGCAGTGGGAAGCCGGCGCCTCGCTCGGCCTCTCGCTTTACGAGCAGCTGCGCCACGTCATCGTGCCGCAGTCGATCCGGGTCGCGATCCCGCCCACGGTCGGCTTCCTGGTCCAGCTCATCAAGAATACCTCGCTTGCGGCGACGATCGGCCTGGTCGAACTCACCCGCGAGGGTCAGCTCACCGCGGCCGGAACCTACAAGCCCTTTGCCGTCTACATCACCGTCGCGGCGATCTATTTCGCGATGTGCTTCCCTCTCACGCAATGGAGCCGCTCGCTCGAGCGGAGGCTCGATGTCGCTCGTTGAAATCCGCGGGATCAGCAAGAGCTACGGCTCCGTCCAGGTGCTCAAGGACGTTTCGCTCGACATCGCCAAGGGCGAGGTCGTCGCCGTGATCGGCCGCTCCGGCTCCGGCAAGAGCACGATGCTGCGCTGCATCAACGGGTTGGAGCCGATCCAGGCCGGATCGATCCGCATCGACGGCGTCCAGGTCAACGACCCCAAGACCAACCTGCGCAAGCTCCGGCAGGAGGTCGGCATCGTCTTCCAGAGCTTCAATCTGTTTCCTCATCTGTCGGTCAGCGACAACATCACGCTCGCTCCGCGCGTCGTGAAGAAGCAGCCGCCGAGCGAAGCCCGCGAGGTCGCGCGCGAGGTGCTGCGCCGAGTCGGGCTGGAGGAGAAACTCGACGCTTTCCCCTCCCAGCTTTCCGGCGGCCAGCAGCAGCGCGTCGCCATCGCCCGTTCGCTCGCGATGCGGCCCAAGGTGATGCTGTTCGACGAGGTCACCTCGGCACTCGATCCCGAGCTCACGGGCGAGGTGCTCAAGGTGCTCGAAGCCGTGGCGAAGGAGGGGATGACCATGATCCTCGTCACCCACGAGATGGGCTTCGCGCGCCGCTTCGGCTCGCGCGTCGTCTTCATGCACGAAGGCAGGATCCACGAAGAAGGCCAGGCCGCGGCGGTGCTCGCCGAGCCGAAGACGCCCGAGTTACAGACTTTCCTCAGCGCCGTTCTGCACTGAGGAGGACGTTCCGTATCAGCAACGAGGGGAGAGATAAGATGCCTTCATTCTTCGCCGGCCGTTCGTTTCTGGCGGGCCTGGCCGCCCTTGCCATCGCAGCCTTCGGCGCAGTCGAAGCGCGGGCCGACAAGCTCCAGGACATCCTTCAGAAGGGCGTCGTGCGCATCGGCGTGCCGCTCGACGCACCACCCTTCGGCGCGCAGGACGCCAACCGCAACCCGATCGGCTTCGACATCGAATTCGCCGAAATGGTCGCCAAGGGCCTCGGCGTGAAGCTGGAGATGCAGCAGATCACCGGCGCCAACCGCATTCCCTTCCTGCTCACCGACAAGGTCGACATCGTCATCTCGGTGCTCGGCCTCACGCCCGAGCGCGCCCGGCAGGTGATGTTCACCGCCCCCTACGCCAACACCTTCCTCGCCGTCTACGGCGCGAAGTCGTCGACCGTGACCAGCCCCGACACACTGGGCTCCACCCGCATCGCCGCCGCCAAGGGCACCACGCAGGAGCTGGCAATCAGCGCCGCGGCGCCCAAGGCCAATCTGATGCGCACCGAGGACGATGCCACGGCCGCCGCCGCCTACATCACCGGCCAGGCCGATCTCCTCGCCACCAACAGCATCGTCGCGCAGGCGCTCGCCAAGCAGAATCCGGGCAAGGAATTCGAGCGCAGATTCGTCATCCGCCGCAGCCCGGCGCATATGGCCGTGCAGATGGACCAGCACAATCTGGTGCGCTGGCTCGACAGCTTCATCTTCTTCAACACGCTGAACGGCGAGATCGACCGGCTGCACAAGAAATATCTCGACATGCCAATGGACCCGCTGCCGACGCTCTGAGCGTTCCCGGCACCGGCCGGGCGCATAGGGCGCCCGGCTCCCCATTCCTGAAGCATCGGGCCGCAACCGGCGCCGAAGGCTTCGTCACGCCCGAGCCAGCCATGACCAGCTCTCGCCAGAAGCTCACGCCACGCCCCTCCAGCGCCTTCCTCACCATCGATCCCGAACGCGAGGGCAAACAGGTCGGCTTCCTGATGATCCCGCATTCGCCGGACGACGATGCCTGGGGCGCGACGCGCATCCCTGTCGCGGTGATCAAGAACGGAACCGGCCCCACCGCGATCCTCGAAGGCGGCAACCATGGCGACGAGTACGAAGGGCCGATCACGATCTGCGACCTGATCCGCGATCTCGACCCGGGCCGCGTCCAGGGCCGGCTGATCCTGATGCCGGCCAACAACGTCCACGCGGTGATCGCGGGCAAGCGGACCTCCCCGGTCGACGGGCTGAACTTCAACCGCACCTTTCCCGGCGATCCGCGCGGCACGATCACCCAGCAGATCTCGGCCTACATCACCGATCATATCTACCCGCTCGGCGACGCCTTCCTCGACCTGCATTCGGGCGGCTCGTCGCTCGACATCATCCCGAGCGCAATCGTCGAGCCGACCGACGATCCCGCGCTGCACCGGCGCAACGTCGCCGCCGTGCAGGCCTTCGACGCGCCGATGACGGTGGTGATCAGCAATCTCGGCGAACCGCGAACCGCGACCGCCGCCGCCTGCCGGGCCGGCCTCGTCACCGTCGGCACGGAGATGGCCGGCGGCGGCACGGTCTCGCTGGACGCGCTCAAGGTCTGCCGCCGCGGCGTCGCCAACGTGCTCGACCATCTCGGCATCGTGGCGCGGGAGAAGCCCGAGCCGCGGCGCGGCGAAGGCGGCATCCTCGAACTGCCCGGCATCTCGGCCTATGTCTATGCCAGCGCCGACGGAATCTTCGAGCCGTTCCATGCCAATGGCGAGAAGGTCAGCGCCGGCCAACCCGCCGGCCGCATCCATTGCACCTGGGACCCGACGCGCCCGCCCGAACTGCTCCACTATGCCGCCGACGGAATCCTCTATGGCCGCCGCCAGCCGGGCCGCGTCAGACCGGGCAATTGCTGCCTGATCGTCGCCGCGCCCTATAAGGGGACATTGTCGTGATCGATCTCGCTGCCATCGAGGATGCGCGCCGGCGCATCGCGCCGCATATCCGCAAGACCCCGACGCTGCGCTACGGCCAGCTGAAGAGTGCCGACACGAGCGGCCTCGACGTCACGCTCAAGCTTGAGCTGCTGCAAGCGGCCGGCTCGTTCAAGGCGCGCGGCGCGATGAACCGCCTGCTGACATTGAGCGATACCGAGCGGGCACGCGGCATCGTCACGGCCTCCGGCGGCAATCACGGCCTCGCCATCGCGCGCTCGGCGCAGGTGCTCGGCACCAGCGCCACCATCTTCCTGCCCTTGAATGCGGCGCCGGACAAGATCACGAAGCTGAGGCAATGGGGTGCGGCGGTCGAGATCGTCGGCGACATCTGGGACGATGCGAATGCCGCCGCGCTCGGCCATGCCGAGCGGACCGGCGCAACCTATGCCCACCCCTTCAGCGACCCCGCCGTCGTCGCCGGGCAAGGCACGCTCGGTCTGGACATCCTCGACGACATGCCCGAGGTCGACGTGATCCTCGTCGCGATCGGGGGCGGCGGCCTGATCACCGGGCTCTCCACCGCGGTCAAGGCCAAGCGCCCGGCGACTCGGATCATCGGCATCGAGCCGATCGGCTCGCCGACACTGCATGCCTGCCTGCAAGCCGGGAAGCTCGTTGCCTTGGAGTCGCTTTCGACCCGCGTCGCGACAATGTCTTGCCGCCTGACGGATCAGGCGATCTTCGAGACCGTCCAACGCAATGTCGACGATATCGTCCTCGTCAGCGACGAAGAGATGGAGCGCGCAGCGCGCTCGCTCTGGTTCGAATTCGGCATCGCAGCCGATCTATCGGGCGCCGCCGCTGTGGCGGTCCTGCAATCGGCCCGGGTTAATCTCTCTCCGGGAATGCGCGTCTGCGCCCTGGTCTGCGGCGCGGGCACCGATGGCATCGGTCCGGGCTGAGGCCATGAATGCGGCGGCCGCGATGGGGAATCTTGCGAAGGAGCACGGCCCGCAGCGGCAGGGGAAGTCGGCGCGGGCCGTGCCCGGAACCCGGCAGCACCGGACCGCTCGCGAGAAGCTTCTTCGCCGCCGTGGCAGGGACGCGTCCAATCAATGCTGCAAGCGCAAAATCCCATGGCGGCGCTGCAGCTTGACACGGCCTTCACGGCCAACCGAACATTGACCCCACATTTTCGGAAGGGTGGCTTATGCGCCTGTTTGCTGCTTCGCTTGCAACCGAAACGAATACGTTCTCACCGATTCCCACGTCGCGGGCCAATTTCGAGGCTTCCGCCTATTTCCCCGCCGGGCAGCACCCCGACCGCGCGACCCACTGCACGGCCCCGCTCTATGTCGCGCGGCAGCGGGCCAAGCGCGACGGCTTCGAGCTGATCGAAGGCTCCTGCTTCTGGGCCGAGCCGTCGGGAACCTGCGCCAAGGCCGATTACGAGGAGATGCGCGAGGAGATTCTCGTCCAGCTCAGGGCGGCGCTGCCGGTCGACGGCGTACTGCTCGGCCTGCATGGCGCCATGGTCGCGCATGGCTATGACGATTGCGAAGGCGACATCCTCGAACATGTCCGCGCCATCGTCGGCCCTTCCGTGCCGATCGGGGTCGAGCTCGATCCGCATTGCCACCTGACCGAGAAGCGCGTGCGCCTCGCCGACGCGATCATCCTCTACAAGGAATATCCGCATATCGACTTCGTCGAGCGGGCCGAGGAGCTGGTCGACATCATCCTCGGCACGATCCGCGGCAAGATCAAGCCGGTGATGTCGCTCTATGATTGCCGGATGATCGAGCTGGTGCCGACCACGCGCGAGCCGGGGCGGTCCTTCGTCGACCGAATGAGCGCGCTCGAAGGCAAGGACGGCATTCTCTCGGTCTCGCTGGCGCATGGCTTCCAGCAGGGCGACGTCCCCGAGATCGGCACCCGCGTCCTCGTCGTCACCGACGACGCCAAGGCGAAGGGCGACGCACTCGCGGCGAAGCTCGGCGAGGAGTTCCGCGCGCTCAAGGGGCAGTTCGCCCCGCCCGTCGTCCCGCTCGACGCGGCGCTCGACCGCGCCCTCGGCAGCAAGGCCAACGGCCCGAGCGTCATTGCGGATTCGACCGACAATGCCGGCGGCGGTGCGGCCTCCGACAACACCAACATCATCCACCGCCTGCGCGAGCGCGGCATCGCCAATGCGGCGGTCGGCCCGGTCTGGGACCCGGTCGCGGTCGAGTTCTGTCTGACGGCCGGCGTCGGCGCGACCATTCCGTTGCGCTTCGGCGGCAAGGCGGCCTCGACCTCGGGCACGCCGGTCGATGGCGAGGTGACCGTGCTCGGCGCCATCCGCAACGGCACGCAGAGCTTCGGCACCGCCAAGGTGCCGATCGGCAATGCCGTCGGCATCCGGATCGACGGGATCGACGTCGCGCTGCTCTCGCACCGGACCCAGGCGCTGGGGCTCGAAATCTTCACCAGCGTCGGCATCGACCCGACGCAGAAGCGCATCGTCAGCGTCAAGTCGACCAACCATTTCCACGCCGCCTACGGCCCCATCGCCAGCGAGGTGATCTACACCGACGGCGGCGGGCCGTCGCATCTCGACGTGCGCAAATATCCCTATCGCAAGATCAACCGGCCGCTCTGGCCGCATGATCCGCTCCCGCCCGGCCGGCTCGTCGTCTGAGGCCGCTCGAAACGGAAGGAACGAGAGACAAGAAGCATGACCCGACGAGGGCCAGACGAGGCGAATGCCCGCGGCCTTCCAAATGCAACGGAGGAGAACCAGATGAAAACGACACGCCGAGGTTTCGTTCAGGGCGGATTGGCAACCGGGGCGCTCGTCGCCGCGCCGGCCACGATCCGCGCGCAGACCACGCCTTCCGCCGCCCGCACCATCCGCGCCGTCCTGCACGGCGACCTTCGCGTCTTCGACCCGATCTGGACGACCGCGAACATGACCTCCTACCACGCCGGCATGGTCTACGACATGCTGTTCGGCGTGAACGACAAATACGAGCCGCAACCGCAGATGGTCTCGAAATGGTCGCTCTCCGACGATCGCAAGACCTATACCTTCGAGCTGCGCGACGGGCTGCGCTTCAGCGACGGCACGCCGGTCACGGCCCGCGACTGCGTCGCCTCGATCCGACGCTGGGGCGCGCGTGACGGCGGCGGCCAGCACATGATGGCGCGCCTCGCCGACACGCCGGTGAAGAACGACAAGACCTTCCAGATCGTGATGAAGGAGCCCTATGGGCTCGTGGTGGAATGGCTCGCCAAGGCTGCGACCAATGTCTGCTACATCATGCGCGAGAAGGAGGCTGGGACCGACCCGAACCAGCAGATCAGCACGATCATCGGCTCTGGTCCTTTCACCTTCAACGAGGGCGCAGTCGTCCAGGGTCAGCGCTATGTCTACGACCGCAACGCGAACTATGTGCCTCGCTCAGAGCCGGCCGTGATGACCTCGGGCGGCAAGGTCGTGAATGTCGACCGGGTGGTGTTCGAGAACATCGCCGACGAGGCGACCGCGATCGCCGCGATCCGCGCCGGCGAGATCGACATGATCGAGTATCCGAATGTCGACCTGCTCGATTCGCTGGCCGGCGAGAAGGCCATCAAGCTCGAAGTGCTGAACAAGCAGGGGCAGCTCGGCTGGGCCCGCGTCAACTGGCTCCATCCGCCCTTCAACAACGTCAAGGCGCGGCAGGCCATGCTGCACCTCATCCACCCGACCGAGGTGATGAAGGCGACCTTCGGCGACGAAAAATATTTCCGCGGCTGCTCCTCGCTGTTCGGCATGGGCACGCCAATGGAGAACGACGCCAATATCGACTGGTTCAAAGGCGCGCCGAACATCGAGAAGGCGAAGCAGCTCGTGAAGGAGTCCGGTTATGACGGGCGCCCGGTCGTGGTGCTGCAGGCGACCAACATCGCCTATATGAACAACGCCGCCAACCTGATCGCGCAATGGATGCGGCAGGCCGGCTTCAACGTCTCGCTGCAGGCCTCAGACTGGGGCGCCGTCGTCACCCGTCGCGCCGTCAAGGCGCCGCCGGACCAGGGCGGCTGGAACGTGTTCTTCACCTCGGGATCGGTCAACGCCTTCGGCAACCCGGTCTCGCTCAGCGGCCATGCCGCCAGCGGCGAGAAGGGCTGGTTCGGCTGGCCGAGCAACGAGCTGCACGAACAATTGCGCGACAAATGGGCCGGCGCCTCCACCGATGCCGAGCGTAAGCAGATCGCGCGCGATATCCAGCAGAACGCCTGGGATTTCGTGCCGCATGCCTATTTCGGCCAGTGGTTCCAGCCGGCGGCTCTGCGCAATCTGACGGGTCTGATCGGCATGCCCGAGCTGATCCCGTTCTGGAACGTCAAGAAGGGCTGAAAGCCCTAGGGCATCCTGCAGCAGATTCCCGGGACCCGCCATCGGCGGGCCCCGGTCGCGGCATCGTCCCGGAAGGCGCCGACGAGGCTGCGGCGCCGTCCATAGCCCCCGGCTGGCGGACCCCGGTGGGCGCGACGACCAAGCAGAAGGAGGACGACCGGACCCATGCTGAGCTATCTCGCACAACGCCTGGCATCGACCATTCTGGTGATGACGCTGGTCGGCATCTTCGTCTTCATGCTGCTGCATTTTTCCGCAGGCGATCCGGCTGCCATCATCGCCGGCGATTACGCCACGCCGCAGCAGATCGAGGCCATCCGCCAGCGGCTCGGCCTCGACGACCCCCTGCTCGTCCAGTTCGGGCGCTGGGCGCTGCGCGTGGTCCAGGGCGATCTCGGCGTCTCGATCTTCTCCAGCACGCCGGTTTCCACCCTGATCCTGCAACGCCTCGAACCGACGCTGTCGCTTGCCGTCCTGACGATGATCTTCGCCGTCAGCATCGCCGTCACGCTGGGCGTGCTCGCGGCCTGGAAGGCCGGACGCCCCATCGACCGCCTGCTGATGGGCTTTTCGGTGCTCGGCTTCTCGATGCCCGCCTTCGTCGTCGGCTACGGGCTGATCTACATCTTCGCGATCGAACTGCGCTGGCTGCCGGTGCAGGGCTATCGGCCGATCATGGACGGCATCGGGCCGTGGTTCCTCCATCTCGTGCTGCCGACGGTGACGCTCGGCCTGGCCTATATCGCCCTGATCGCCCGCATGACGCGCGCTTCCGTGCAGGAGGTGCTGGAGGAGGACTATATCCGCACCGCCAACGCCAAGGGCGTTCCGGCGCGCACCATGCTGATGAAGCACGCGCTGAAGAATGCCGGCGTGCCGATCATCACCGTGATCGGCATCGGTGTCGCCCTGCTGATCGGCGGCGTCGTGATCACCGAAACCGTGTTCAATATCCCGGGCATCGGCCGCCTGGTCGTCGATGCGATCTCGAAGCGCGACTACCCGATCATCCAGGGCGTGATCCTCGTCTTCTCCGGCGTCTATGTGCTGATCAACCTGGCGGTCGATCTGTCCTATTCGCTCATCGATCCGCGCATCCGGCATTGAGGGAGCAGCATCGATGACCGCCGTGACCGCTCCCCCCGCCGCCCCGTCATTCGGAAGCCGCCTCGCCCGCCTCGGCCGCTTCGCCCGCCGCAATCCGACGATGCTGCTGGGCGCCGCCATCCTGATCTTCTTTCTGGGTGTCGCCATCGTCGCACCCCTGATCGCCGGCGATCCGATGCTCAAGCTGCCGACCCGGCGCCTGCAACCGCCCTCGCCCGAGATGCGGTTCGGAACCGACCACCTCGGCCAGGATGTCTTCGCGCGCACCGCCTACGGCGCCCGCGTCTCGCTCATCGTCGGCTTCAGCGTCGCGACGATCTCGATCCTGATCGGCCTGACGATCGGCCTCTTCGCCGGCTATTATCGTCGTTTCGACGCCATCGTGATGCGCCTGATGGACGGGCTGATGGCGATCCCCGCCATCCTGCTGGCGATCGCCATGGTCTCCCTGAACCAGGGCAGCATCGGCATCGTCATCGCGGCGATCTCGATCCCGGAGCTGCCGCGCGTCGTCCGGCTCGTCCGCTCGATCGTGCTCAGCGTCAAGGAACTGCCCTTCGTCGAGGCGGCGCGCGCCTGCGGCGCCCGCACGCCAAGGATCCTGTTCCGCCACATCATGCCGAGCACGATCGCGCCGCTGATCGTGCAAGCCACCTATATCTGCGCCTCGGCCATCCTGGTGGAGGCTTCGCTGTCCTTCCTCGGCGCCGGCGTGCCGCCGGAAGTGCCAAGCTGGGGCAACATGATCGCATCGAGCCGGCTCTATCTCGCCCGCGCGCCCTGGACGATCTTCTGCCCCGCGATCGCGCTGGCTTTGGTGGTTCTGGCCGTAAACCTGCTCGGCGACGGATTGCGGGACCGCCTCGATCCACGTCTCTCGCGCCGGCTTTAGAGCGCGTCCACGACTTCCTCACACGAGCCGTCGTCCATTTCGCTCGACAATGCTTCAGAGCCGGATCCGAATTTTTTGAATAGAGATCGCGTTATCCGACCCAACGGCATTTCAGCTGGATCGGCGCGCTCTGGAGGCTGCTATGAACCGACACGACACGATCCGACTTGCGATGCTGCCGACGCCGTTCGAGCAACTCCTCCGCCTTTCGCAGGCCGCTGGCCGCGACGGCAGGGGCCCCGCGATCTGGATGAAACGCGACGACTGCACCGGCTTTGCCGGAGGCGGCAACAAGGCCCGGAAGCTGGAATATCTCGTGGCCGACGCCCTGAGGCAGGGCGCCGACGTGCTCGTGACGATGGGTGCGATCCAATCGAACCACGCACGCCAGACCGCGGCGGCGGCCGCACGCCACGGTCTCGGCTGCGTGCTGCTGCTGACCGACTCGGTCGCGAATCGCAGCGATGCCTATCGGGACAACGGAAACACCTTGCTCGACCGGATCTTCGGGGCCGAGATCCGTCTCCTCGGCCCGAACGAAGACAGCGCCGCGGTCTCTGCAGAGACGCTGGAAAGCCTGGCCGCGCAGGGGCGGCAGCCCTACTTCATACCGATCGGAGGCTCGAACGCGCTCGGCAGCCTCGCCTATCGCGACGCACTCCTGGAACTGGTCATGCAGGCAAGCAGCGAAGGCTGCCGCATCGACCACATCGTCCTGCCGACCGGAAGCGGCGGCACCCATGCCGGCATCCTTGCCGGGGTCGCGGAAGCGGGCCTGTCCTACCAGGTTCACGGCATCAGCGTCTCGCGCCCATCCGAACAGGCGCGTGCCATCGTCGCCGACCTGGTCCAGGACATGTTGGCCCTGGAGAACCGTCCGGGGGAAATTGCAGTCGCCCCGCAGGTCGACGATTCGCTGGTCGGCCCGGGATACGGCCAACCCACCGCCGCGATGCGGGAGGCCGTCGAGCTCGTGGCGCGAACGGAGGGTATCCTCCTGGACCCCGTCTACACCGGCAAGGCCATGGCCGGGCTGCTGTCGCTGATCCGAAGCGGCGATATCGGACCCGATGAAACCGTGGTTTTCTGGCACACCGGCGGCGCGCCCGGCCTCTTCGCCTATCCGGAGGTGTTTCAAGGATAGGTCGATTCGGCAGTTCGGCCGCTCGCACCGTGAAACCGGACGCGGGCAGCGAATGTCGCGGCAGCGAGGCGAAGCGATGGGGATGGACATGCTCTTTGCGGCTGGATCCTCAGCCGCAAACAGGTAGAATTTTCCACTCTGGGGCAGACAGGACGGGGGCACGGCGATGCGCCGATGGGCGTGGGCGGCGATTTGCGTTGCGGCGGGTTCGTTGAGCGCGTTCGGCGCCGAGCCACGCAAAGGCGAATTCCTGCAGGACTACATCACCTGCGAGCTGTGGATGAAGCGAGAGGCGTCCGCCAAGGAGATGCACGCCGCCATCAGCGGCTGGGTGGTCGATGCGCTGCGACAGCACTCACCGTCGCGCCTGTCGCGATACGGCGATGGAGAGATCCTTGATGCCGTCACACGTCACTGTCAGGCGCAACCGGCGCACACGCTGACGGTCGCCACATTCCTGGCCGGCCTCAGATTTCCCGAATAGAACCCGACATCGGATGCCCAAAGGCGGGGCGCTGCCTTGCGGATGCTTCGGCCCGCGCCTGCTCACGCACATGGTCGCAATCAATGTCTGGAAGTACCAGCAGCATCGACCCGGCACGCCGGACGATTATGTTATGCGCGATGAGATTTTGGTGGAGCCAGGCGGAATCGAACCGCCGACCTCTTGAATGCCATTCAAGCGCTCTCCCAACTGAGCTATGGCCCCACTCGCGACGGCCGCTTGGGTTTCGGCCGCCAAATCCAGGACTTTCAGTCCGCCGCTTCGGCGGCTTGCCCGGAGCCGCCTGTCGGCGACGAAGCGCTCTATAGGCGGCTCGGGCGGAAGACACAAGCGCCTAATGTCGCTTTGTCGTCATCTTTTTTCGAGGCTGTGGATCAGTTGTCCTCGTCGCCTTCGATATCCCCGTCGATCAGGTCGGAGACGTCGTCGTCGCCTTCCTCATCTTCCTCGAGGAAGGTGTCGTCGTCCTCGCCACCGATGTCGTCCTCGACCTCGATGTCGTCCTCGGTGGTGACGACGGTGTCCTTCTCGGACGCCTCGGCATCGGCCTCGTCGAGCGAGACCAGTTCGACCGCGCCGTCGCCAGCCTCGGTCTCCTCCTCCTCCTCAGCCTCCGGCTTCGCCGGAGCCTTGGCCTGGGGATCGAACATCGAGCGCGGATAGGCTTGCCCCGTATAGGGCGAGACGATCGGGTCCTTGTTCAAGTCGTAGAATTTGCGCCCCGTTACCGGGCAAACGCGCTTCGTTCCGAGTTCCGGTTTCGCCACTGCGTCGGACCCTTCAACCGTTCATGTTCTGGAAAATCAGGCGCGTCCGTTAGTCGGGGCGGGCTGCGCTGTCAAATGTTGATTTGGCCCATGCGGCAACTGCGCGCAAGAGCCGGACTGTTTCGCGGGCCCCTGCCGTGGCCGAAGGGCCGCGCGATTGGCGCCGTTCGCGCGGGCGTGCTAGGCCGGGCGCGCATCCGTTTCGCCCCGAGCGCAGAGATCCAGCCCCCGTGTCCCACGACCACGAACCCGTTCCCGTCACCGCCCGCTCCGGCGACCCGCTCAAGGGCCGCGTCCGGGTGCCCGGCGACAAGTCGATCTCGCACCGGACGATGATCTTCGGCCTGCTGGCGATCGGCGAGACCAAGGTCACCGGCCTGCTCGAGGGCGAGGATGTGATGCGCACCGCCGCCGCGGCGCGTGCGCTGGGCGCGATCGTCCATCACGACGGCCCCGGCGCCTGGCGCGTGCAGGGCGTCGGCGTCGGCGGCCTGCACGAGCCGGCCGACATTCTCGACTTCGGCAATGCCGGCACCGGCTCGCGGCTGATGATGGGCGTCTGCGGCTCGCATCCGATCACCACGACCTTCGACGGCGATGCCTCGCTGCGCAAGCGGCCGATGCGCCGCATTCTCGACCCGCTTGAGCAGATGGGAACCGTCGTCGTCTCGCAGCAGGAGGGCGGGCGGGTTCCGCTGACGTTGCGCGGGCCGAAGGAGGCGATCCCGATCGTCTATCGCCCGCCGGTCGCCTCGGCGCAGATCAAATCGGCCGTGCTGCTCGCCGCGCTTGCCGCCCCCGGCGAGACCACGGTGATCGAGACTGAAGCCACCCGCGACCATACCGAGAAGATGTTGGCTCATTTCGGAGCCGAAATCACTGTGACGCCGGAAGGCGAGCATGGCCGCCGCATCGTACTGAAGGGCCAGCCGGAACTGAAGGCGGCGCCGATCGTTGTGCCGGCGGACCCGTCCTCGGCCGCCTTCCCGCTGGTGGCGGGGCTGATCGTGCCGGGCTCGGACATCCTGATCGAGAGCGTGATGACCAATCCACTGCGCTCGGGGCTGCTGACTACGCTGCTCGAGATGGGCGCCGACATCACCGTCGAACGCGAAGCCAACGAAGGCGGCGAGACCGTCGCCGACCTGCGCGTGCGCGCTTCCAGCCTCAAGGGCGTGACGGTGCCGCCGGAGAGGGCGCCGGCGATGATCGACGAATATCCGGTGCTGGCGGTGGCCGCCTCCTTCGCCCATGGCACCACGCGGATGCGCGGCCTGCAGGAATTGCGCGTCAAGGAATCGGATCGCTTGGCCGCGGTTGAGGCAGGCTTGAAGGTGGCCGGCGTGACCTGTTGGATCGAGGGCGACGATCTGATAGTCGAAGGTTCGGGCGGCGGGCCGGTGCGTGGTGGCGGGCCGATCGCGACCCATCTCGACCACCGCATCGCGATGAGCTTCCTGGTCATGGGGCTGGCGACGCAGCAACCGGTCGTGGTCGATGACGGGCTGATGATCGCGACGAGCTTCCCCAGCTTCGTCGCACTGATGAACGGCCTCGGAGGCCAGATCGGATGAGCGCTGCGGTGCGGCCCGGTCGCCTCGTCATCGCCGTCGACGGCCCGGCCGCATCCGGCAAGGGCACGCTGGCGCGCCGGCTCGCCGCCCATTACGGCCTGCCCTATCTCGACACCGGGCTGCTCTACCGGATGGTGGCGCGCGCCATGCTCGACGCCGGACACGATATCCGCGATGCCGCGGCAGCCGAGCAGATCGTCGCCAGCTTCGACGAAACCGCGTTTCCCGAGGACCGGCTGCGCGGACGCGAAATCGGCGAGGCGGCCTCCGTGGTCGCGGCCATGCCGGCCGTGCGGGCCGGCCTTCTGGCGCGGCAGCGGCGATTCGCGGCACGACCGGGCGGCGCCGTGCTCGACGGGCGCGATATCGGCACCGTGATCTGCCCCGATGCGCGGGCCAAGCTCTTCGTCACCGCAACGCCCGAAGTGCGCGCCGCGCGCCGGCACAAGGAATTGCTCGGGCGCGGCGAAGCCGTCTCCTTCGACGGCATCCTCGCCGATATCCGCCGGCGCGATGCCCGCGATTCGGGCCGCAGCGATGCGCCGCTCAAGGCGGCGGAGGATGCGGTCACGCTCGACACTTCCGCGCTCACCGTCGAGGAGGCCGTGGCGGCCGCGATCGGCATCGTCGAGGGCCGCCGCGCCGCCTGAGTACGGCCGCTCGCGAATTTGCTATCGCATTGGGCGCATGCAGCCGGATTTTCCGGCTTGGCGCATGTCCCGCCCAAGCGCACACTCCGCTTCGCGACAGGATGACGGAGGTGGCGATGCGGCGCTGGCTGTGCGGTCTCTCATGTCTGGCAGCGGCGGCGCTCTGGCAGCCCGCCCTGCCACGAGCCCAGACGGCCAGTGCGCCGCCCGAGGAGGTCGACGTCGCGCTCGTGCTCGCGGTCGACGTATCCTATTCGATGGATCTCGACGAGCTCGCCCTGCAACGCAACGGCTATATCGAGGCCTTCCGCTCGAAGCAGTTGCACGACGCCATCGCCAAGGGTGCGATCGGCAAGATCGCCGTGACCTATTTCGAATGGGCGGGCGGCGGCTTCCAATACATCGTCCGGCCCTGGAAGGTGATCGACGGCCCGGCAGCTGCCATCGCCTTCGCCGAGGAGCTGGGCGAGGCGCCGACACGACGCGGCCGGCGGACCTCGATCTCGGGCGCGATCGATCTCGGCGTGCAATTGCTGGAGCAGTCCAACGTCGCCGCGATGCGACGCGTCATCGACATCTCCGGCGACGGCGCCAACAATGACGGGCGCCCGGTCACCGCCGCACGCGACGAGGCCGGCGCCAAGGGCATCGCCATCAACGGCCTGCCGGTGATGCTGAAACAGGCCGGCTATTTCGACATCGACAATCTCGACGTCTACTACAGCGACTGCGTCATCACCGGCATCGGCGCCTTCGTCATCCCGATCCGGGAGAAACACCAGTTCGTCGAGGCGACCAAGACGAAGCTGCTGCGCGAGATCGCCGAAGCGCCCGCCGACGCGACCATCCACAAGGCGCAGGCCGGCAACAACGCCACCTGCCTCGCCGGCGAGCGGCAATGGCGCGACCGGATGGGGAATTGAGGGCTTTTCTCCTACCTCGCCGTCATCCCGGGCAAGCTAAGCGCAGACCCGGGATCCATGCCTGAACCTCTATCGGAAGCGCTCCGGAATGGATCCCGGATCGGCGCCGCTGACGCGGCTTGTCCGGGATGACGGAGCACTTTCCGGGAAAGACTCACGTCCCCCTCGGCTTCGCCCGTGTCGTCGGCAGCGCTGCGGCAGGATCATCCGGCCAGAGATGGCGGGGGTAGCGGCCCTTCATCTCCGATTTCACCGCCGCCCATGAACCCCGCCAGAAACCGGGGAGGTCACGCGTGACCTGAATCGGACGATGCGCCGGGGAGAGCAGTTCCAAAACCAGAGGAACCCTCCCGCCGGCCAAAGCGGGATGGGCCGCAAGGCCATAGAGCTCCTGAACCCGGACCGAGATGGTCGGACCAGCCTCGGCGGCATAGTCGACCGCGAGCGACGAGCCGGTCGGCGCGGTGAAATGGGTCGGCGCCTCCTGATCGAGCCGCCGCTTCATCTCCCAGGGCAGAAGGCCAGCCAGCGCCGATTCGAGGTCGGACGCTTGAATTGCGGCGAGCGAGGCGCGGCCGACGAGATGCGGCGCGAGCCAGAGTTCCGGGTCCAGCGCCAGACCTTCGTCGGAAAGGTCGGGCCAACCGGCCTCGGGTTCGGCCTTGCGCAGGAAGGCGGCGCGCTCGCGCAATTGGTTCTGCCCCTTGGTCCAGGGCAGGAGACCGATGCCGAGCGCCGCGATGCCCTTGGCCAGCGCCTCGGCATTCTCCGGGCTGTCGGCAATGGAAAGCGGCCGCTCCGACAGCGAGAGCGCCCCGTAGCGACGCACTGCTCGGACGCGCAGGGCGCGCGCGGCTCGGTCGAAGCTCGCCTCCTCGCGCTCCGCGATGGCGAAGGGGGCGAGGCCATGGGAGACGAGCGCCGCGATCTCCGCTTCGCTGACCGCGGCAGCAGCCATGATGCGAGCCTGCTGGGCCGCGCCGGTCAATTCCGCTACAACGATGTAAGGCTCGCGCGCTAGGCGCTGCGACGGCTCCAGCGCGCCGCCGCGGCCATTGGCGAGGAGGTACTGGCCCGAACCCGGCGCGCGGGCCTTGGCGACGCGATCGGGATAGGCAAAAGCGAGCAGGAGACCCGGTGAAAGAGCATCACCGACCGAAGCCTGATCCTTGCCGACGCTGCGCTCGGCTGTTCGTGCCCAGCCCTCGGCGAGGCGGCGCATGTCGCCGGCCCGGCCGCCGCGTTCGCGATTGAAGCGCTCCAGCCGCTCGGCGAGATCGATGGCATCGCCGCCGAGGCCACGCTCGACCAGCACGGCGGCGAGATCGGCAGCAGCATCTGCCTGCCCGAAACGTGCGGCCGCCACGACCATGCGGGCGAGACGCGGTGGCAGGGGCAGCGCTTGCAAGGCGCGTCCATCGGGCGTGATGCGGCCATCGGCATCGAGCGCGACGATATTGCTCAGCAGGGAGCGCGCTTCCTTGAGAGCGGGCGACGGCGGCTGATCGAGGAAGGCCAGCGTCGTCGGATCGCCGACGCCCCAGGCGGCACAATCGAGCAAAAGCGGGCTCAGATCGGCCGAGAGGATTTCCGGCCTCGCGAAAGCTTCCAGCGCTCCGGTCGCGGCCTCCTCCCAGAGCCGGTAGCACACGCCCGGCTCGGTGCGGCCGGCGCGGCCACGGCGCTGATCGGCGGCAGCGCGGCTGACGCGGCGCGTCTCCAGCCGGGTCACGCCGATATCGGGCTCGTAGACCGGCACGCGGGCGAGGCCGGAATCGATGACGACCCGCACGCCCTCGATGGTCAGCGAGGTCTCGGCGATGGCCGTGGCGAGCACGATTTTGCGCTTGGCCGCAGGCGCCGGCAGCACGGCACGATCCTGCTCACGCTGGTCGAGCGCGCCATAGAGCGGCGCGATCTCGACGGCGGGATCGCGCAATCTTTCGCGCAGGCGCTCCTCGACGCGGCGGATTTCGCCCTGGCCGGGCAGGAAGACGAGCTGCGAGCCGGGCTGCTCGTTGAGCGCGAGCAGGACCGTCTCCGTCACCTGATCCTCGATGCGCTTCAGCGGATCGCGGCCACGATAGCGTGTCTCGATCGGATAAGCGCGGCCCTCGCTCTCGATCACCGGAGCATCCCCGAGCAGTTTCGCGACGCGGGCGCCATCCAGCGTCGCGGACATCACGAGGATGCGCAAATCCTCGCGCAGGCCGCTCTGAGCATCCAACGCCAGCGCCAGACCGAAATCGGCATCGAGCGAGCGTTCGTGAAACTCGTCGAAGAGCACGGCGGCGACGCCGTCCAGTGCGGGATCGTCGAGGATCATCCGGGCGAAGACACCTTCGGTCACGACCTCGATGCGCGTCTTCGGGCCGATCTTCGAGCCGAGCCGCACGCGCAGGCCCACCGTCTCGCCGACGCGTTCGCCCAGCGTCTGCGCCATCCGGTTCGCCGCGCCGCGCGCCGCCAGACGGCGCGGTTCGAGCAGGATCAGCTTGCCGCCCTTCGTCCAGGGCTGGTCGAGCAAAGCGAGCGGCACGCGCGTCGTCTTGCCGGCGCCGGGCGGAGCGACCAGCACGGCGTTCGGCTGCACCCTCAAGGTAGCAGCGAGATCGCCGAGGACGGCATCGATCGGAAGGGCAGTGTCGAAGGCGCGCATGCCCGGCCGATGTGGCGCAGGCTTAGCCTTCGCGCAAGCCACTCGCCAGCCGGCGCTCATCATGATAGCTCGCCGAGCGCCCTGACGGGCGCAAAGTGACGATCTATCTCTTTGCCTCCGCATCGGATTTGCCCGAAAAGTGGCTTCCACTTTTCGGTCCGATGCTTTAACCGCTGAGCCATGACTGAGACCGGCCAGACCCGCATCCAGAACCGCTTCCAGGCCTGCGCCCGCGAGGGCCGGGCGGCGCTCGTGACCTTCGTCACCGCCGGCGACCCGGATTTCGAGACCTCCAGCGCGATCCTCGCGGCCCTGCCGGGAGCCGGCGCCGACGTGATCGAGCTCGGCGTGCCCTTCACCGATCCGATGGCGGACGGCATTCCCGTCCAGCTCGCAGGACAGCGTGCGCTCAAGGCCGGCCAGACGCTGCGCAAGACGCTCGCGATGGTCGAGAGCTTCCGCAAGGCCGGCCATGACACGCCGATCGTGCTGATGGGCTATTACAACCCGATCTACGCTTATGGCGTCGAAGCCTTCCTGACCGATGCCCGCCGCGTCGGCATCGACGGGCTCATCGTGGTCGACCTGCCACCGGAAGAAGACGAGGAGCTCTGCCTGCCGGCGCTGAAGGCCGGCGTCTCCTTCATCCGGCTGGCAACGCCGACGACGGACGACAAGCGCCTGCCCAAGGTGCTGCAGAACACCTCGGGCTTCGTCTATTACGTTTCGGTCACCGGCGTGACCGGCGGCGCCATCGCCGATTACGGCGCTGTCGGCGACGCGGTCGCGCGGATCAAGCGCCATACCGACCTGCCGGTCGCAGTCGGCTTCGGCGTCAAGACCGCGGCCGATGCCGCCACCATCGCCAAGCGCGCGGACGGCGTCGTCGTCGGCTCGGCCCTCGTCGAGCGCGTCCGCCTTTCGCTCGATGACCAGGGCAAGGCCACGGAAAAGACGGTTTCGGCTGTCACCTCGCTGGTCAGCGAACTCGCCCAGGGCGTCCGCTCCGCCGCCAAGGCGGCCTGAGGCCTCGGTTTTCATGCGACGGTCGTGCCGCTTGCTTGACTGCCGGCGCGACCTATTTCAGGCCTGACGGCGCCATGGCGCCGAAAGCCCATCAGGGATTCATCCGATGAACTGGATTTCCGAAGTCGTCCGGCCGCGCATCAAGACGCTGTTCAAGCGCGAAAGCCCGGAGAATCTCTGGATCAAGTGCCCCGATTCCGGGCAGATGGTCTTCCACAAGGATGTCGAAGCCAATGGCTACGTCATCCCCGGCTCCGAGCACCATATGCGCGTCACCGCGCCGGAGCGGCTGCGGCTGACCTTCGATGACGGCAAATGGCTCGACGTCGCGCTGCCGGACGCCACCGTCGATCCGCTGAAGTTCCGCGACGAGAAGCGCTATGTCGACCGGCTGAAGGACGCCCGCGCCAAGACCGGCGCACAGGACGCCTTCAAGATCGGCTATGGCCGGGTCAAGGGCCTGCCGATGACGGTCGCGGCGCAGGATTTCCACTTCATGGGCGGCTCGCTCGGCATGGCGGCCGGCGAAGCCTTCATCAAGGGCGCCGAGACCGCGATCGAGAAGAAGACGCCCTATGTCGTGTTCGCGGCCTCGGGCGGCGCGCGCATGCAGGAGGGCATCCTCTCGCTGATGCAGCTGCCGCGCACCACGGTCGCGGTGCGGCGCCTGCGCGCGGCCGGCCTGCCCTATTTCGTGGTGCTGACCAACCCGACCACCGGCGGCGTCACCGCCTCCTACGCCATGCTCGGCGACATCCACATCGCGGAGCCCGGTGCGCTGATCGGCTTCGCCGGCCCGCGCGTGATCGAGCAGACGATCCGCGAGAAGCTGCCGGAAGGCTTCCAGCGCTCGGAATATCTGAAGGATCACGGCATGGTCGACATGGTCGTGCATCGCCGCGATCTCCCGGAGACGCTGGCACGGCTCGGCCGCCTGCTGACCAAGCAACCCGCCATCAAGGGCGAGGCGGCCGCTCCCGCGCCCGTGCGCCCGGTGCCCGAGGCGGTCTAAGGAAGCTCGCGGCTGGGGGCCGTCACGTCATGGGGTCTTCGGACACGCTGCTCGCGCGCTTCATGGCGCTGCACCCCAAGCTGATCGACCTCTCGCTCGGCCGCATCCTCACCTTGCTGGAACGGCTGGGCGACCCGCAGAAGCGCCTGCCGCCGGTGATCCATGTCGCTGGCACCAACGGCAAGGGCTCGACCATCGCCTTCATGCGGGCGATCCTCGAAGCCGCCGGCCTTTCCGTCCATGTCTACATCTCGCCGCATCTGGTGCGCTTCCATGAGCGCATCCGGCTGGGCGCTCCCGGCGGCGGGCGTTTCGTCGACGAGGACAAGCTGGTCGACGCGCTGGAGCGCTGCGAGGCGATCAATGCCGGCGATCCCATCACCTTCTTCGAGATGACGACCGCCGCCGGCCTCCTGCTCTTCGCGGAGCATCCGGCAGACGTGCTGCTGCTGGAGGTCGGGCTCGGGGGGCGCTTCGACGCGACCAACGTCATCGCCCACCCCGCTTGCACGGTGGTGACGCCGGTCTCGCTCGACCATTCCGAATATCTCGGCGACACCGTGACCAAGATCGCGGGCGAGAAGGCCGGCATCTTCAAGCGCGGCGCCCCGGCCGTGATCGCGCCGCAGGAACCGGAGCCGACCGCCGTGCTGGAAGCGGCGGCCGAGCGGACCGGCGCCGCCAAGATCCTGATCGGCGCGCAGGACTTCAACGTCCACGAGGCGGGCGGCCGGCTCGTCTATGAGGACCAGGACGGCCTGCTCGACCTGCCGCTGCCGCGCCTCGCCGGACGCCACCAGCACATCAATGCCGGGACCGCGATCGCGGCGCTGCGTGCCGCCGGCTATGGCGGCCTGCCGGCGCGCGCCTTCGAGGCGGGCATGCGCAACGCCGACTGGCCGGCGCGGCTCCAGCGACTGGCGCGCGGGCGCCTCGCCGAGATCGTGCCCGATGGCGCCGAACTCTGGCTCGATGGCGGCCACAACCCCGATGGCGGGCGCGTTCTGGCCCAGGCCATGGCCGATCTCGCCGACCGCAACCCGGCGCCGCTGGTGATGATCGCCGGCCTGCTCTCGACTAAGGATGCCGGCGCCACGCTCGGCCATTTCAAGGGGCTGGCGCAGGCGCTCTATGCCGTGCCGATCCAGAACTCGCTGGCCGCCCGGCCGGCCGAGGAGGTCGCCGAAGCGGCCCGCGGCGCCGGCCTCGCAGCCGAGGTCTCGGGCTCCGTCGAACAGGCGCTCAGGACCATCGCCGCGCGGGGCTGGCCGGCGCCGCCACGCATCCTGATCTGCGGCTCGCTCTATCTGGCGGGAGAGGTTCTCTCCGCCAACGGCACGCCGCCGACCTGAGCCGCACACCGGCCCCCGTCATCGGAAAGGCAGGAAGAGCATGCCCGTTCCCGGACTGACCGTCCTCGCCGCGACATTGCTCTGCGGCCTGCTCGGCGGCTGCGTCAGTTCCGGTGGCACGGCCTCGCCGAACGAGGCCGGTGCCGAGCGCGTCGCCTCGGGCAAGCCGACCTTCCTGCAGCAGACCTACATGACGATGGACAGGCGCTGCCGGCCGGTGAAACGCCCGACCGGCGTCCTGACCGAGCCGCCGCGGCACGGCAAGGTCCGGATGGCGACGAAGACCGCCAAAGCCGAATACGGGCCGGGCGAGTATCGGCACTGCGACGGCAAGCCCGGACCGTCGCTCGCCTTCGAATACACCTCGCGCCCCGGCTATCGCGGGCCGGATCAGTTCGGCGTGCGCGTGCGCTATAGCGACGGCGAGATCCGCCAGGCGCAGTTCAAGGTCGAGGTCGATTGAGCAAGCGGGAGAGAGCGTCATGAAGCGCAGCTTCGGAATCACCGGGCCAGCCGTTTCGGCGATCGGCCAGGGCAGCTGGTACAGCGAGCAGGGCGACCGGCGCGAGGCGATCGCGGCTTTCCGGCGCGGGCTCGATCTCGGGCTCGACCATATCGACACGGCCGAGATGTATGGCGACGGCCGCTCGGAGGCGCTGATCGGCGAGGCCATCGCAGGCCGGCGCGACGAGGTCTTCCTGGTGTCCAAGGTGCTGCCGCACAACGCTTCGCGGCAGGGCGTGCGCGCCGCCTGCGAACGCTCGCTGAAACATCTCAAGACCGACCGGCTCGACTGCTACCTGCTGCACTGGCGCGGCCCGCATCCGTTGAGCGAGACCTTCGCCGCTTTCGAAGCCCTGAAGCAGGAAGGCAAGATCCTGTCCTGGGGCGTCAGCAATTTCGACGAGGACGATCTCGACGAGGCGCTCGCCGCTGCCGGGGCAGCCAAGATCGCCTGCAACCAGGTGCTCTATCATCTGCGCGAACGCGCCATCGAGCATGCGGTGATCCCGTGGTGCGAACGGCACGGCGTCGCCGTCACCGCCTACAGCCCCTTCGGCCATGACGATTTCCCGGCCTCCGGCAACGCGCCGGGCAAGGTGCTGGCCGAGATTGCCGCGACGCATGGCGCGACAGCACGGCAGGTCGCCCTCGCCTTCCTGACCCGCCGCCCGTCCGTCTTCGCGATCCCGAAGGCGGGCAAGGTCGCCCATGTCGAGGACAATGCCGGGGCGTCGCAGCTTGCCCTGACCGGGGATGAGATCGCCCGCATCGACGCGGCCTTCCCGCGCGGGCGCAAGCCGCAGGCGTTGCCGATGATTTGATCGGCGCCGGAAACCACGTTCCGCCTTCCTGCTTTACAGGCTCCGGCGCCCGCGCTTTCCTAGAGTCAAGGGCGATGGCCGCCAGAGCCTCACGACCGCCCGCTCAACAGTCGCGTTTTCGGAGTTCGGGCGATGCGTCGCGTTATCGGCATCCTGGCCGTCCTGTTCCTGTCTGTGCTCGGCGCCGCGCAGGCGCAGGCCGGTGTCGATGTCAGGGTCGACATCGCCGCCCAGCGCATGAAGGTCTCCACCAGCGACGGCGACGTCTACGATTGGAAGATCTCGTCCGGCCGCAAGGGCTTCCGCTCGCCCAACGGCGTCTACCGGCCGACCCGGCTGGAGAAGAGCTGGTATTCGCGCAAATATGGCGGCGCGATGCCCCATGCGGTGTTCTTCCGCGGCGGCTACGCCATCCATGGCACGACCGCCGTCGGGGCACTCGGCCGCCCGGCCTCGCATGGCTGCATCCGACTGCACCCCGCCAATGCCGCCAAGCTCTTCGCCCTGGTCAAGAAATACGGCTCGGGCCAGACCCGGATCGCTCTGAACGGCGCCGCCACCGACAATCTCTCGCGCTTCGCCAAAGCGTCCTCGTCCGCAAAGGCCAAGCTCGCCAAGGCCGCGCCATCCAAGCAGCAGATCGCCAAGGCCAAGCAGCGCTATCAGGACGGCGCGATCGCGCAGCAGCGCCCAGGCAATGGCTGGGAAGCGGCGCGCGGCCAGATCCTGCTGCGGCCCGCCTTGCCGGCCAGCGCCTATGGCTACCAGCCCTACGGCCCGAGCGGCTACGGCTATGGCTGGCGCTAAGGCCGTGAGCCGAGGTTAAAGCGCTTCCGGCGCGATCCGGAGCCAACCTTCCAGCGTCTCGCCGGGCCGCAGTCGCTTCAACGGCGCCGCAATCCGCGCCGCCGACTCGCTCGGGGCGCCGATCGCATGGCTTTGCGGCTCGACGCAGAGGAAATCGGCCCCAGCCGGCGCCCAGACGACCGGGCAGTTCAGGCTTTCGCTTGCCGTCAGCGTGACGGCGAGCCCTGTGGACGGCGTCTCGATCCGGGCCTGCCCGTCCCAGCCGAGAAAGCTCCAGGCCGTCACCTCATCGGATCGGAATGGATGCGGATCGGCATAGGGGCCACCCTGCACGAAGGCTTCTTGCCCCGTGGCGCGAAAGGCCTCGCCGAAAACCAGCGCGCCGGCCGCGCGCATGACGAGGCGGGTATCGGCAGCGCAAGGAAACCAGGGATGGTGCCCCATGCCGAAGGGTAGTGCCATGTCAGCCTCGTTCGTGACCGAGAGCCGAATGGTCATACCAGCTTCGTCGAGGGAGATTTCCTGCCGGGCGCGGTAGCGATAGGGGTCCGGGCCATCAGAGCGGCGATGCTCGATGACGGCATGCCCGCGGTCATACCGCATGACCTCCCAGGCGGATTGCCAGCCGAAACCGTGGATCGTACCGGCGGGATCGTTGGCCGCCACTTGAAATCGCCGCTCGCCATCGTCGACCGCGCTGTCGAAGGCCCGGTTGGCGAAAGGCAGCATCGCCCATGTGCCGAAGAAATTCGGCGAGGCCGTCGAGGGCGCACGGTCCGACGGCGGATAGAGGACATCGTGCCGGCGCCCGTCCGCTCCGGTCCAGACCAGCCGCGAAACGATGCCGCCGATCTCGGGGATGACCTCAGCCATCAGGCCTCCGGCTTGCAGATCCAGCATCGCGTCCACCCGATTCGTCCGTTTCCCCGGCCCGGCAGCGTTGCCGCGATTGCGCGGCGGATACAAGCCGGCACGCCTTGACCGGGACCGACATCGCAGGGACAGTCGCGCCCTCTGGAGCATCGGCTTTTCCGAAAACCGGTTTCCATTTTTCGGGCCGATGCCCTGACCGGAGCCTGCCATGCCCAAGCCACTGATCGCGCTCGACTGGGGTACGACCCGCGCGCGTGCCTTCCTGATTTCGGAGACGGGAGAGGTGCTGCAGCGACGCATCGCGGATCAGGGCATCCAATCCATACCTGCCGGTGGTTATCCCGCGGCCTTCGAGGCTCTGGCCGGCGATTTCCGGCGGGCAGCGCCCGATGCCGCCATCGTGCTCGCCGGCATGGTCGGCAGCCGCAACGGCTGGATCGAGGCGCCCTATGTCGCCTGCCCCGCTTCGCCGGCCGAGATCGCAGCCGCCTCGATCCGTGCCGAACTCGACAGCTCCACCACCGCGACCATCCTGCCCGGCCTGAGCAACGACGACGGGGCTTTCGACGTGATGCGCGGCGAGGAGACGCTGATCGTCGGGCTCGGCCTGAGCGAGGGAATCGCCTGCCTGCCTGGCACCCATTCGAAATGGGCCGAGATCAAGGGCGGTCGCATCACCGGCTTCGCGAGCTTCATGACGGGCGAGGTCTACGGGCTGCTGCGCAACGGCTCGATCCTGGGCAGGCTGGCGGAGGAGCCATCGGACGACGATGCACGCGACGGCGCCGCGCGCGGCCGGGCAGCGGCCCGGCGGCCCGGCGGCGTGCTCAACACGGCCTTCGCGGCCCGGACCGAAATCCTGGCCGGCCGCATGCGCGGCGGCGAGGTCGGCCCCTACCTGTCGGCTTTGCTGGTCGGGCAGGAGATCGCCGGTGCGGAAGCGCTGTTCGGACGGCGGGAAGAGGTGCACCTCGTCGCCGACGGCGCGCTCGCCGCAAGCTATGGCGGCGCGCTGGAGGCCGCCGGCTTCACCGTCAGGCTGACGACGCCGGAGGATGCCTTCGTCGCGGGCATCAAGCGCCTCGCGGACACCGTCGGCGGGTGACGCTGCCCCCTCGCCAGCCCCCCGTTAAGCCTGCGTTAAACCTGCCCGCACGGTGCCCCTCGGCGGGAGGCCGTTCCGGACAATCGAATGAAGCGGCTTCACCTTTCGTCAGGGCCGAGGCTGCAGGATGCGATCTCGTTGGCTGGAGAGGTCCGCGGTGTCGCATCTATCGATTTGGGCCATGGGCGTGGCCGGTTTCGCGATCGCAGGATCTCTCGCCTCCACGCAATGGTTCTCGCAACGCTCCAGTGCCCAGGCACCGCGCGCGGCGGCAGCCACCGCCGAGGTCACCGTCCCCGGTCCGCGCCAGCCCGTGACGCTCGCCGTGGCAGCCGATTATCGCGGCCACTACATCGTCCATCCGAGCGTCGAAAACTACCGCATCAAGATGATGGTCGACACCGGCGCCAGCATCGTCGCCCTGACGGCAGCCGACGCTCGGGCGCTCGGCATCAAATCGGATGCCAGCTCGCGCAAGGTCGTGCTGAACACCGCCAATGGCGCCGTCACCGGCTTCCGCACGGTCCTGCGCGAGATCCGCCTCGGCGATATCGTGGTGCGCAATGTCGATGCGGTGGTGTTGCCGGAGCGTGCCCTGTCGATGAGCCTGCTCGGCAACTCCTTCCTCGGCAAGCTTCAAGGCTACGAGGTTCAGACCGGCCGCATGGTCCTGCGCGGCTGAGGCGCGGTCGATCACGGATACAAGCGGCCGCGGCAACCGACCATTCCGGATCAGGTAAACTTGGGACAACCCTTCACGTCGGTCCGCACGATCTGTTCGATGCTGTTATCGCCATCGGCTTTGCCATTGCGCGGACGCGTATAAATCGGATCGTCGCCAAGCGTCATTTGCTTGAAGACCGCACTTCCAATCACGGGCGTGAACTCATAGCTCGCGCGCGCCATGATCACCGAGGTGTTGGCGACGCGGATGCTGTCCGGCAGACTGACCGTAGCACCGCGCGCCGGCGCCAATTTCGTGTCCGGATAACTGTTTGCCCAACAGACGCGCCCGATACGATCAGCCCCGATGACGACGCTCGCGATGACCATCTTGGACTTGTCGCTGTCATAGGGCAGCAGGATCGTCTCGGCTGCATTGAAGATATTCGTAACCTCCGCCGTTGGCACCGAGGGGAGGCGCGCCGTCAGATCGCTCAAGGCCAGGGTCAATTGTGTGACCTTGCGGTTGATCATGACCATCTGCGCGACATTGACCATCCCGACATAGGCAATCGCCATGACGGGGAGCGCTAACGCGGCCTCGACCGCGGCCACGCCGTCGCTCGCAGCGCGGAACCGGCGCCAGAGGCCGGAGAAGCGTTCGCCTTTCATGTTCGCTCCGAGCAACGTCATGGCTAGAACGGCTCCGCCCGAAAGGCCACGCTCGCGACAAGGCCGCGCCGGCCAGAGCCTTTTCCGCCGATATTGGCGAGCTCCGCCGAAGCCCAGGCGGTGAGGAAAAGCTTGTAGTCGAGCACCGCCCGGACGACGACGATCTGGTTGGAGCTGGGTTGGCTATAAGAGAAGCCGCTCGTGTTCAGTCCCCCTCCCGCAAGAGGGTTGCTGCCGGCCGTGCCGGTGTTTGCTGCAGCGAAGCTGTCATAGGTTCGCACATCCACGGCAAGCTTGTTGCAGTCGATAAGTTTCAACTGCGCGCGCGCACACACGGTCTGGCGAAAAGCCGCGGCATTCGCGGCGGCGCTGGAGGATGTGTAGATGCTCCGGGATTCCCCGGTGAGCAAAGTGCGCGATGCCTGCGTCACCGATTCTTCGAGGACCTGACTGGTCCAGAACATCAAGCCGGTCTCGATGATCGCCCAGGTCAGCATGAAGAACGGCAACGCGACGAAGCCGAACTCGACAGCCGCCGCTCCGTTCTGAGAACGCCTGAAACGCCGGAGCATTCCCCGGCTTTTCCCTTGCCGCTCATTCCCTTCAGCGAAGGAGGCGGTCCCTTTCAGCGGATCAAACATTCAGCGGCCTCGTCGAGCTGCCGGCCCGGAATGCAAGATCTCTACATGCAAAGCATTGCCGATCGGTTAGAGCAGGCCTGCTGTCGGACGCACAACTGCGAAGAGTTCATTTACCTTCACCGGCGCCCACACGAACAAAGTTTCAATGCTGCGGCACGCGCCTTGGCATGCCCCCCGACCGTGCGCATACCAGGCACGCGCCGGCCTTATTTGGAACCGCCGATACCGCCTCCCGTCGCAAGCGAGTTCCGACTCGTCGCCTGCGCTCCGACCTCGCCGAAGTATTTCTGCGCGTCACCGAGTTGCACGGAGGGCTGGCAGACCGGCGTGCAGGAATAGCTCTCGCGCTCCATGCCACGCTGAACCGTCAGCACCGCATCCGAGGCCGCGCTCACGCGCACGAGCGATTCAGCCAGAAGCGTTCCGGTCGCATCGAGAGCGATCAAGTTGGTCACGCCAAAGCTTTTCCCCGTGACCACCATGACGCCGTTGCGCTGAACCGACACGTCTGCAATCGCAGGGTTGCCGACGATCACCGTCTGCACCCGTTCCGGCAGACGGACGACCTTGGCGTGATCGACCAGCACGAGGACGGCCTCGCTGTCCTGCGGTGCAGCATGAGCCGGACCGCCCTGAAGGGGAGCGGTCCAAAGAAATGCAGCCATCGCCAAGGGCACGAACGAACGGCGCCTTTCGGAAACATGGCGGATCGACATAGGGCGCCTCAAGCTTTGCGACAGCGACAGACAAGCGCAAAATGATGAATCAAGCCCTAAAATCGCTTGCCGCAGCGTTCTGCCATATCTCCGAGCGGAATTTCGAAGAGGAATGCGGTCCCGATCCAACGCCCAAATCCGCCTCACAGAAAGCTGATTTCCCAGTCACCGATCATATAAATTCCTTATTTACCGAGAAATTCCTTGTTTTCTTCGATTTAGATTTCGAATCTTGGGGTCTAAATATCGATAAATGAGCTATTAACTATCAATAAAACTACCAGACAACACGGCCAATTCTTCAAATCGCTTAACTGATCAGCAAGAGACGGTCGCTAATGTCGGTTCTGTCGCTGACCGAGCCACTCCAGAGCGAAGGCAGCCGTCAAACCGTGGTGAAAAGGAGTCCCAGCATGACCAACGTTTTCGCTCGCTTCGTCAAGGACGAGTCCGGCGCCACCGCCATCGAATACGGCCTGATCGCCGCCCTGATCGCCGTCGTCTGCATCGCCACCTGGCGGACGATCGGCACCGATCTGAACATCCAGTTCGGCAAGGTTTCGGACGGCCTGAAGTAATAAGCTCCGGCCGAGTGCGCGGGGCACTCAAGACAGAAATCTCGCGCCCCGGCCTTGCCGGGGCGTGTTGCATTAGAAGGCCCCTCCACACCGACGCAGTCTCTTGCTTGGCCACACCGGCAAGCACTGCTTACGAGAACGGGATTATATCGTCATGTCACCTTCGCTGATCATCATGCTCGGTATCTTCCCCTTCGTCATGGCCTACGCCGCGGCGAGCGACCTGGTCTCGATGAAGATCTCGAACCGTCTTTGCCTGTCCCTCGTGGGGACCTTCGCGGTCTGCGCGGTGCTGGCAGGTCTCAGCCTCCACGATATCGCCTGGCATGTTGCCGCCGGTTTGCTCGTCCTGGTCGGCGCGTTCGGCCTCTTCGCCGCGGGCTGGATCGGGGGAGGCGACGCCAAGCTCGCGGCAGCGACGGCTCTCTGGTTCGGCTTCGATCAGCTCATGCCCTACCTTCTTCTCTCCAGCTTTGGTGGCGGGCTTTTGACGCTGTTGATCCTCCAGCTGCGGGCGCACCCGCTGCCAGCCCCCGTCGCGAGCTGGGCCTGGGCTCGGCGTCTTCATGCCCCGAAAGAGGGCGTGCCCTACGGCATCGCACTGGCCTTCGCCGCTCTTCTTATCCTGCCGGAGACGGCAATCTGGCACGCCGCTCTCGGCATCTGATCGCAACGCGGGCCGTCAACCTGAGTTCAGTGAGAAAATATACGCGTCATTAACCTTAATTTGACGTTTCGCGATGACTCTTCGGAACGAGAGCCAGCGACATCTGGCCGAGGAACGGACGTCGATGAGTCCCGCACGCATCATCATTCTCGCGATTGCGCTGGCGGCAGGCCTGGGCGCTGCGCTGCTTGTTCAAAGAAAGCCCGAGACGGCAGCCGCACCGGCTGCCAAAATCGAAGCGGCCCCAACGGTACCCGTCCTTGTCGCAACGAGCGACATACCGCTCGGCAACACCGTCTCGGCCAACGACCTGCGCTGGCTCGACTGGCCGCTGGCGAGCGTGCCCGGCGGCGTCATCCGCAAGGATGAGGCGCCGGAAGCCGAGAAAGAAATCATCGGCCAGGTCGCGCGCTACGCCCTGCTCGGCGCAGAACCGATCCGGCGCGAGAAATTGATCCGGACCGACGGAACCGGCTTCCTGTCCGCCGTGCTGCCCTCGGGCATGCGTGCCGTCGCGATCAGCACCGACAGCCGCGGCGCGAGCACCGCCGGTGGCTTCATTCTTCCCAACGATCGTATCGACGTCGTCCACACCGCCCGCACCGACAGCAATTCCGGCGAAGGCCCGGCCAGTGAGACCATCCTGCGCAATATCCGCGTCCTCGCCATCGGCCAGAACGTGCAGGAGCGGAACGGCGAAAAGGTCGTCGTCGGAGAGACGGCAACTCTCGAAGTCGATCCCCGGCAGGTCGAGATCCTGATCCAGAGCCAGAAGAGCGGGTCGCTTTCACTGGCCCTGCGCAGCCTGAAGGACGCGGGCGAAAGCGCCGCACCCGGGACCCAGGCCGATGGGGCCATGACCCTGGTGCGCTACGGCGTCACCTCGAAGAGCGCCAAGCCATGACCCAATCTCCGCTTCATATCGCCACGGCTCTTGCGCTGCTTCTGGCAGCCGGATCGGTCCATGCCCAGTCGCCGAGCAGCGGACCAGCCCCCATCCTCAATGTCGGCGTCAGCGAACACGCGATCTCGCGCAAGCTCGATCTCTCGATCGGCCGCTCGCTGGTCGTCGAGCTGCCGCGTGACGCCAAGGAAGTCTTCGTCGCGAATCCGAAAGTAGCCAATGCGGTGGTGAGAACCGCACGCAAGCTCTTCGTCATCGGCATCGCCGACGGCGCGACCTCGATGTTCGTGATGGATGGCGAAGGCCGCCAGATCACCGCACTCGAAATCAATGTCGGCCGCGATCTCAACGTGTTGCGCCAGACGCTGCGAACGGCACTGCCCAACTCGCAGATCGAGATCAAGCCGGCCGGCGACTCGATCCTGCTGATCGGCACGGTGCCCAACGCGTCCGAGGCGACGCAGGCCGTCGACATCGCCAACGCCTTCGTCGGCCTCTCCGACAAGTCCAACGGCAAGGGAGCGGTGATCAACTCGCTGACGATCCGCGATCGTGACCAGGTGATGGTGAAAGTCACCGTCTCGGAGATCTCCCGCAAGGCGATCAAGCAGCTCGGCATCAATTCCAGCGGCGAATGGAAGCTCGGCAAGTTCTCGATCACGCCTTCGATCGACAATCCGCTGCCGATCCAGCCGCAGGCCCTGTCCGCGACGGCGATCACGGCCGGTCTGGGCAATGCCAATAACTTCACTCTCCGGGCGCTCGAGCGCGCCGGCCTCGCCCGCGTTCTCGCTGAGCCGACGGTCACCGCCATTTCCGGCGAGAGCGCGAAGTTCACGGCAGGCGGCGAAGTGCCCATCCCAAAGGGGCAGACCTGCTCCTACGACGTCTTCAACCGCCAGACCTGCCAGGTCACCATCGAATACCGGCCGATCGGCGTCACTCTCAACTTCACTCCGATCGTGCTGTCCGACAACAAGATCAGCATGCGAATCGCGACCGAAGTCACGGAGCTCGATTTCGAGAACCAGTTCCGGCTCAGCGAATCCACCCAGGCCGGCCTGAACGCACCGGCCTTCCGCGTCCGCAAGTCCGACACGACGGTCGAACTGCCGTCCGGTGGCACGCTTGCCACGGCGGGGCTGATCCAGCGGATATCGAAAAGCTCCCTGAACGGTCTGCCGGGGCTGATGAACCTGCCGATCATCGGCGCGCTGTTCCGCTCGCGCGACTATCAGCGTGAGGAGACCGAACTGATGATCACGGCGACGCCCTACATCGCCAAGCCGATGCAGCCCAATCAGGTGCAGCGGCCGGATGACGGTTTCGTCGAGTCGCACGACCCCCAGGCGATCCTGCTCGGCCGCCTCAACAAGCTCTATGGGAGCGGCGGCGGACCGATCCCTCAGGCCTACAAGGGACGCGTCGGCTTCATCGCCGACTGATCCGATCGGATGGACAGCATCATGATGGGCAGCCCGAAAATCGCTCCGCAACTCGAAGGCAGAACGGCTGTACCGCGCCTGCTAGTGGTCGCCTTGGCTCTTGGAACCCTTGCCGCCGGCTGTGCCGGCAAGAGCGCGCAAAGCGACCCGCCCGCACTCGCCCCGATCGATGTGCGCGAACGGCACCCGATCGTGCTCCGGGACGCACCGCGCTCACTCGACGTCTTCGTCGGCCGGGCCGGCGCCACACTCGACAGCCGTCAAGCCGAGGACGTCGCGGACTTCGCCCAGGAATATCGCAAATCCGGCAAGGGCGGCCTCGTCGCCGAGGTTCCATCGGGTGCGCGGCGCGAGCGCGCAACCCACGACACGCTGAACGGGATCCGCGCGGCGCTGACGCGCGGCGGCGTCTCGCCGAACGCCCTCACCGTCCGAAGCTACCCCGTGCAGGATCCGGGGCTCGCATCACCGATCCGACTGAGCTTCGCGTCGCTGCAAGCGGCCCTGCCGCATCAATGCGGACAATGGCCGACCGATCTCGGCGTATCGGACTTCAAATTCGCCGCGTCGAACGAATCGCATTGGAACTTCGGCTGCGCCGCGCAGGCCACGCTCGCCGCACAGGTTGCCGACCCCATCGATCTCGTCAGGGCCCGGGACGAAGGCAGGCCCGATATCGTCAAGCGGATGGGCGCCATCGCCAAGATCCGCGAGGGCAAGGACCCGTCGACCCAGTACCGCCAGCAGACGCCGCAGATCAACAGCACCGTCGGAGGCGGCAACTGATGCAATCCGCGACGAACGAAACACCGGCTCTCGAAGAGGCCAGGGACGAGATCATCGCACCGCTGCCGCGTATCACCCTGCAGGCGTTCTGCGAGACGCCCGCAGTGGCGGCCACGATGCAGACCGCGATCGCCGACCGGCGCATGGACAAGACCCATACCCGCGTCCAGATGGGGGGGCCGGCTGCGGCCGTCGAAGCCTTCCGCTCGGCACCGACCCCGAACGTCATCATCGTCGAGACCCTGTCCGACCCGGCGAGCCTCACCGGGCATCTCGACGTCCTGGCACAGAGCTGCGATCCCGGCACGAAGGTCATCGTGATCGGGCACGTCAACGATATTCAGCTCTACCGCGACCTGCTGCGCCGCGGCGTCAGCGAGTACCTGATCGCCCCGCTCGATACGCTCGACCTGTTGCGCGCCCTGTCGGAACTCTATGTCGCTCCGGAAGCACGCCATCTCGGACGCGTCATCGCGGTCGTGGGCGCGAAGGGCGGTGTCGGCGCCTCGACCATCGCCCACAACATGTCCTGGGCGATCGCCCGCAATCTCGACGCCTCGACGGTCATCGTCGATCTCGATATCGCCTGGGGCACGGCCGGCCTCAACTTCAACCAGGATCCCCCGCAAGGCGTCGCGGAAGCGATCTTCGCGCCGGAGCGGCTCGATGCCAACCTGCTGGACAGGCTCCTGTCGCGCTGCAGCGACAATCTCGCGCTGCTCGCATCGCCCGCCGTCCTCGACCGAACCATCGATCTCGGGGAGGATGCGCTCGATCAACTGCTGGAGCTGCTACGCGCCAGCGTGCCGTGCATCGTGCTCGACGTGCCGCATCACTGGAGCAACTGGGTCAGGCGCACGCTCGTCGGCGCCGACGAAGTCGTGGTCGTTGCCGAGCCGGAACTCGCCTCGCTGCGCAATGCCAAGAACCTCGTCGACCTGTCGCGGGCGACCCGCCCGAACGATGCCCTCGCCCGCCTCGTGCTGAATCGTGTCGGCGTGCCGAAGCGCCCCGAAATCGGTGCCGCCGAATTCGCCAAGGCCCTCGGCGTCGACGTTCTCAGCACGATTCCGTTCGACGCCCACCTCTTCGGCACGGCGGCCAATAACGGGCAGATGATCGCCGAGATACAGGCGGGCAGCAAAGCAAGCGAAGCCTTCACGCAGATCGCCAGCGCGTTGACCGGGCGCGGCGAAGCCAAGCGAGGGCGACGCAGCCTGCTCGAACCGCTGGTCTCCAGGCTGAAACTTCGCAAGGCGTCCTGATGAGGCCGGGCGGCGCCAGACTGACAACGACGAGAACACAGGGTACCGCCGCCGCGGCCGCGTGCGCCGGCCTGGTTCGCGCGGGAGCATGCTGAAATGTTCGGGAAGCGATCCGCAGGCGCCACCGCTGCGACAGTCTTGAGCCCAAGGGCTCCCGCCGCCCTTCAGCCAGCCCAGCGCAGCCCGGAGCCGGCGCAGCCGGTATTCGACGAGCGCAAGATCGCCGTGCCCGAGGCTGCGGCGCGCTCCGAAGAATACTACCAGATGAAGAGCATGATCTTCGGGGCGCTGATCGAGGCGATCGATCTGTCTCAGCTCGCGAAGCTCGATTCCGAATCCGCGCGGGAGGAAATCCGCGACATCATCAACGAGATCATCTCGCTGAAGAACGTCGTGCTCTCGATCGCCGAACAGGAAGAACTGCTCGACGACATCTGCAACGACGTCCTCGGCTACGGCCCGCTGGAGCCGCTGCTCGCGCGCGACGACATCGCCGACATCATGGTCAACGGCGCGAACCGCACCTTCATCGAGACCGGCGGCAAGATCCAGCTCACCAGCATCCGCTTCCGCGACAATGCGCAATTGATGAACATCTGCCAGCGCATCGTCAGCCAGGTCGGACGCCGCGTCGACGAAAGCTCCCCGATCTGCGACGCACGCCTCGCCGACGGTTCCCGCGTCAACGTCATCGCACCGCCGCTGGCGATCGACGGTCCAGCGCTTACCATCCGCAAGTTCAGGAAGGACAAGCTGACGCTCGATCAGCTCGTCAGGTTCGGCGCCGTCTCCCCTCCCGGAGCCGAGGTCCTCAAGATCATCGGCCGCGTCCGCTGCAACATCGTCATCTCGGGCGGCACCGGCTCGGGCAAGACGACCCTGCTCAACTGCCTGACGAACTACATCGACCACGACGAACGCGTCATCACCTGCGAGGACGCCGCCGAACTGCAACTGCAGCAGCCGCATGTGGTGCGTCTCGAGACCCGTCCGCCCAATCTGGAAGGGACCGGGGCCGTGACGATGCGCGACCTCGTCAAGAACTGCCTGCGTATGCGCCCGGAACGGATCATCGTCGGCGAGGTCCGCGGGCCGGAGGCTTTCGACCTGCTCCAGGCGATGAATACGGGCCATGACGGCTCGATGGGTACGCTTCACGCCAACTCGCCGCGCGAATGCCTGAGCCGTATCGAGTCGATGATCACCATGGGCGGCTTTTCGCTGCCTTCGAAGACCTTGCGCGAGATGATCTGCTCGTCGGTCGACGTCATCATTCAGGCCCAGCGCCTGCGCGACGGCTCCCGTCGCATCACCCACATCACCGAGGTGATGGGCATGGAAGGCGAGGTGATCACCACGCAGGACCTGATGACCTACGACGTGACCGGCGAGGATGCCGCCGGCAAGCTGATCGGCCGCCACCGCTCCACGGGCATCGGCCGACCCCGTTTCTGGGAGCGGGCCCGCTATTTCGGCGAAGAACAGCGCCTGGCCGCTGCGCTCGACCAACTCGAACAGGCGAATGCCGGTCATGAAGCGTAGCGCCGGGGCACAGCCGGGAGTGCGACAATGAATTCGAGCACGCTCGCCGTCGCCCTGCTGGCTATGCTCGCCGTCGGCGGCGTGGCCTATGCCTTGCTCTATCCGCTGCTCAGCGGCGAAAAACGCGCCGAAAAACGACGCAAGGAGTTCGCCGGGCCGAACCCGGCGCGCGGCATCGATCGCGAAGCGGTAACCCGTGCCAAGCGCGGCCAGGTCGCACAAAGCCTCAAGGAACTCGAGAATCGCGAGAAGGCGCGCCACAAGCTGACGCTCGAAGCGCGGATCGCCCAGGCCGGTCTGAACTGGACACGCCGGAAGTACTATGTGGTCAGCGTCGCCGTCGCGATCGTCACCGGCTTCATCTTGCTGGTAGCGAGCGGCAATCTGGTCATGGGGGCCGTCGGCCTCTTCATCGGTGCGTTCGGATTGCCGGCCTGGTTCCTGAAGCATTGCAGGGTCAGGCGCCTCAAGCGGTTCGCCGTCACATTTCCCGATGCGCTCGACGTGATCACGCGCGGCATCAGGGCCGGCCTGCCGGTCAATGACTGCCTGCGCATCGTCGCCAACGAGGCTGCCGAACCGGTGAAAAGCGAATTCCGGCAGATCATCGAAACGCAGGCCCTCGGCCTGACGCTCGCCGACGCCTCCGGCAAGCTCTACGAGAGAATGCCCTGCGCGGAAGCCAATTTCTTCGGCATCGTCATCGCCATCCAGCAGAGGACAGGCGGAAATCTCTCCGAAACGCTGGCCAATCTCTCGCGCGTCCTGCGCGAGCGGCGCAAGATGCGCGACAAGATCCAGGCCGTTTCAATGGAGGCCAAGGCTTCGGCCGGGATCATCGGGGCGCTGCCTCCCACCGTCGCCTTCCTCGTCTACCTGACCAGCCCGGGATACATCGAATTGCTGTGGCTGACACAGATGGGCAAGCTCGCGCTCGTCGGCTGCGGCGTCTGGATGCTGATCGGCGTCCTGATCATGCGCAAGATGATCAATTTCGAGATCTGAGGTGGCGCCGTGATTTCCCAGATCGTCGACCGCCTCGTCGATCCGCAGTTCATGCTGGCGCTGCTGGCCGCCGTCGCCGCCGCGGCGACGGTGCTGACGGTCGCGATCCCCCTGACCGAGGGCAACAATCTCCAGAAGCGGATGAAGAACGTCGCAACCGAGCGGGAGAAGATCCGCGCCCGGGAGCGCGAGCGCCTCAATCGCCAAAACGAGAAAGTCAGCCTGCGCCAGGAGCCGAAGGCCTATATGCGGCGCGTCGTCGAGCAGTTCAAACTCGGCGACTGGCTCGGAACCGAAAACGCCAAGAAGCAGCTCGCCATGGCGGGTTATCGCGGCCCGCAGGCCGAGATCGCCTTCCTCTTCTTTCGCCTCGCGGTTCCCGTCGGCCTGTTTCTCTTCGCGCTTCTCTATCTCTTCGCGATCGAAGATTTCGGCCAGCCGCTCACGATCAAGATCGGGATGGCGATCGCCGCCGCCTATCTCGGCATCAAGGCACCGGAGATCTTTCTCTCCAACCAGATCAACAAGCGGCAGCAGTCGATGCGGCTTGCCTTTCCGGATGCGCTCGACCTGCTTCTGATCTGCGTCGAATCCGGCATGTCGATCGAGCAGGCCTTCCGCAAGGTCTCGACCGAGATCGGCGGGCAGTCCGTGCCTCTGGCCGAGGAATTCGCGCTCTGCACGGCCGAGCTGTCCTATCTGACCGACCGTAGGATCGCCTACGAGAACCTGTCGATGCGGACGGGACTCGAGAGTGTCAAATCGGTCTGTACCGCACTGATCCAGGCCGAGCGCTACGGCACGCCGCTCGGCACGGCGCTGCGGACCCTGGCCCAGGAGAGCCGCGATCAACGCATGAACGTCGCCGAGAAAAAGGCCGCCGCCCTGCCGCCGAAGCTGACCGTGCCGATGATCCTGTTCTTCCTGCCGGTGCTGTTCGTGATCATCATGTTTCCGGCGCTGGTGCAGGTCTTCGGCTGGAAGTGACCGAGCCGCCGGCTCTCGTTCAAGACGAGACTGCCTCATTCACATTCGGGCGGCCAAAAAAAGCGCTAGCCGGAGCGGCTGATTTTCGAGTGCAATCGACAGCGTGGTTTCCGTCGATGTGCCGGTCGCGTTTCGGCAGGCTCCGATCGCAACCATGACCTTGAGCTATCGCGGCCTGGTCCTCCGGCGCGCCACGACGTCCTCGTCTCCTGGCGCGGGCCGCTGGCTGGCTCCGTTTTAGGACGTCCAGGGGTGGATGCCGGGCTATCCTACACAAGCGACTCGCATTTCAGCGGTTGGGTCGCTAGCGTAGCGGGTGTGAGGTTGCGTAGCGATGAGGTGGTGTCATGCCTAACGCCGACGCCGTGATGATCTCGACTTATGAACAGCGGAAGGCTGCTGTGCTGCGAGCTGCACAGCTGATCTCGTCATCCAGGGGCTCGGACGGTGAGCGGGAATTCGAGATGCTGACCGAGGCTATCGCGGACTTCGATATCCGTCAGGAAGCTATCGGCTTCATCGAGATTCCGCCGGCTTTCATGCAGTTCCTTTCCAGCGCACATCAGGGCCGGGTTTCAAGCCAGCGTCGCTGAGAGGAAAAGAGCCTTCAGGAAGCACGGGCTGGCGATGGTTCCGCGCCTCTCTTCGAGGCCGGAAGCGCCACAGCGATGTGGGCTGCGCCAAGATTTGATCGCGCCCGGGCCACGCGCGCCGACGAATTCTGGCGATCCTCGCCCCATGCCTGCGCTGGCCAGGACCATCCTGAGCAAGATCCGATGCCGCGCATCAGCCGCGGCGGCCTACCACGGTCGAGTGATCCGACCCCTGCGCCACGGGCGGCTTCACGGCGGGCTGCGCGCGACCCTTGGCGCCCTTCAGGAGGTCCCAGCTGTTCTGCTGGCTGACGCTCCGCTTCAGATAAGCGATCGTCGTCGCCGCCTCCGCCAGGCTCTGATCCTGCCGGGCCAGGATCTCGGCTTCGGCGAAACGGCCCTGAAGACCGAGAACGAGCACGAGATTCTGGCGCACCCTGATGTCGGCCCGCTCCGATGCGGCGGCCTGCTTGAGGACTCGCTCGGCCTCCGGCAACCGGCGGGACAAGGCGAGCGACAGGCCGTAATTGGACATGACCGTCGGCTCGTCGGGCGCCAGCTTGAGGGCGGCCTGGTAGATCTGCTGGGCGCGCTCGTGCTCGCCGAGCTGATCGGCCACCGTTCCCTGCGCCGACAGGATGCGCCAGTCCGGGCGTTCCGGCGAATGGGCGCGGGAGAGCACTTCATCGGCCTCCCTCAGCCGCCCGCTATCGGCAAGCGATCGGCCATAGGCGCCGAGCAATTCGCGGTCGTCCTGATGGACCAGGACGGCGTTCTGGAGCACTGCAAGCGCCTGAGCGTGCAGCTCGAGCGCCCTCAGCGCGCGCGCATAGTAGAAAGCGGCGTTGCGATCCTTCGGATTGGCATCGTAGCGCTTGGCCCAGCTTTCGCGCTCGACCTGCCATTCGGCGGCGCTGCGCGGCTGGCTTGCCTGGCTGCGGCCGATGGAGCCGGTCACGTCCCCGAGGCCGCCGCGGCTCTGGCACCCGGCCATCGCCAGCGCGGCGAGGCCCACGGCAAGCGTCAGACCGAAGCGGCGGCCAATGAAGGACGGCTGGCCGGGAGCGAGCTTGGCTGGTTTCATGGGTCGGATCGCCTCGCGACAACAGGTCGTCTGACTGGGTTCGTCTGATCGTCCGGTGATAAAGCGTTAACCCTAATGCATTCTTAATTCGGGCTCTGACGCGTCTTCGGAACCGATCGAGCCATCCGTGAACAGTCTCCTGATCCCCCCTTCCGGTTCCGCCGTCCCGATTCACCTCGTCTCCGCGCAGACATGGCCCGGCTATCGCGATCGGCTGCCGCCCGCGCAACGCAACTTCGCCCAGGCTCTCGGCTTCGGGGCCCGGACCGGCCAGTACTGCGTGCTTCCCGATGCCGACGGTCTTCCGGCGGCGGTCTTCCTCGGCATCGAGGCTGCCGGGCAGCGGCGCGATCCCTTCGGGCCCGCGCGCCTGGCCGCCCTGCTGCCCCCTGGCGACTATGTGCTGAGCGGCGAGGTCGACGAGCCGACCCTGGCGACGCTGGGCTGGCTGCTGCAAGGCTATCGCTTCGATCGCTACCGCAAACCCAATCCGCCCCGCGCGCGCCTGTCGCTGCCGGACGGTGTCGATGGCGACGAGATCAGCCTGATCGCCGAATCGACGATGCAGGCGCGCGACCTCGTCAACACCCCGGCCAACGAACTGGGGCCCGGAGAGATCGAGGCGGCGATCCGCCGGCTGGCTGCGGAATGCGGCGCGACGGTCACCAGCATCATCGGGGACGATCTCATCGCGCGGAACTTCCCGATGATCCATGCGGTCGGACGTGCCTCCCCGCGCGCGCCGCGCCTCGTCGATCTCGTCTGGGGCGATCCGGGCCATCCCAGGATCACGCTGGTCGGCAAGGGCGTCGCCTTCGACACGGGCGGACTCAACCTGAAGCCCGATGCCTCCATGCTGCTGATGAAGAAGGACATGGGCGGCGCGGCGGCCGCCATCGCGACCGCACGCATGATCATGCTCGCGAAACTGCCCGTGCGGCTGCGCCTGCTGGTTCCGGCGGTCGAGAACGCCGTGTCCGGAAACGCCTTCCGCCCCGGCGACGTGCTGGCGAGCCGCAAGGGGCTTTCCGTCGAAATCGGCAACACCGACGCCGAGGGCCGCCTGATCCTGGCCGATGCGCTCGCGCTCGCCGACGAGGAGGCACCGGAATTCCTTGTCGATTTCGCGACCTTGACCGGCGCGGCGCGCACCGCTCTCGGGCCGGAGCTGCCGGCGTTCTACACCCATGACGAAGGGCTCGCCGGCGAGATCGCCCGGACCGGCATGACTGTCAACGACCCGGTCTGGCGCATGCCGCTCTGGGCGCCCTACGACACGATGCTCGATTCCAAGATCGCCGATGTGAACCATGTCTCCAGCGGCGGTATGGCGGGCTCCGTCACGGCGGCGCTGTTCCTCAACCGCTTCGTCGAGAAAACGCAGTCGTACGCGCATTTCGACATCTACGCCTGGAATCCCGCGAGCAAGCCCGGCCGGCCGGAAGGTGGCGAATGCCAGGGCGCGCGGCTGATCCATGCGCTGGTCAAGCGGTTCTACCCGCCCGGTTAAGGCTGATCGGCAAAGGCGATTGCGGCGCCGCAGCGACGGGATAATGATACGGGTCCGTAACGATCGGGAACCGTGCCTTCATGCCCTTGGAGATCAGGCCTTCGCAGGCGCTCAGACTCTGGCGGCAGGTCCATCTCGATCTGGTGCGCGACAACGAGGCCGATCTTTCGGCCCGGCAGACGGCGATCCTGCTGACGGTCTATCTGGAGCTGCCGCCGCATACCGTGCGCGGGCTGGCCAAGCAGCTCGGCGTCACCAAGCCGGTCATCACCCGCGCGCTCGACACCCTCGGCAAGCTCGGGCTGCTGAGCCGCAAGCGCGACGAGGCCGACCGGCGCAATGTCGTGATCCAGCGCACCGTCGCCGGCGCGCTGGCCGTCGAGCGGCTGGCCGATCTCGTCACCGAGCACGCCAGGGAAATCGGCGCGGGCTGACGGGAGGTCTCCCGGCCAGAGCCTCATCAAGGTAGATTGTTCCCATGACGATTCTCGACCGCCGCATCAATGCCTTCCGCCCCGATCTCGCCGCGCGTGCCCTGTCCGGGCAGGTGGAGGCGGTTCGTTTCGCCGATCCGCAGCAGATGCGCGTCGTCATGGCCTCCGCGCCGCTCCGGCGCGAGCCGCGGCCAGATGCGCCGCTCGACACCGAAGCGCTCGCGGGCGAGCTGGCGCATGTCTTCGAACGCGAGGAGGGCTGGGCCTGGGTCCAGCTCGCGGGCGACGGCTATGTGGGGTATATGCCGGACGATGCGCTGCGGCCGGATATGCCGGCTCCGACGCACCGGGTCTCGGCGCTCAGAACCTTCGTCTATCCCGGCCCCTCGATCAAACTGCCGCCGCTCTCGGCCCTGTCGCTCGAGGCGGGCGTCGCGGTCGTCGAAGAGAAGGGCGATTTCTCGATTCTCGCCGATGGCGGCCATGTCTTCACGAAGCATCTCGCGCCGCGCCATCGGCATGCGGCCGATTTCGTCGCCGTCGCCGAGCGTTTCATCGGGGTGCCTTATCTGTGGGGCGGAAAGACCAGTCTCGGGCTCGACTGCTCGGGATTGACGCAGCTCTCGCTCGCCGCCGCCGGGATCGCCTCGCCGCGCGACTCCGACATGCTGGAAGGCGCGCTCGGCCACCCTGTCGCGCTGCACGAGGACCTGTCGGGGCTACGGCGCGGCGATCTGGTGTTCTGGAAGGGCCATGTCGGCATCCTGACCGACCCCGATACGCTGCTCCACGCCAATGGCTACACGATGGATGTCCTGCGCGAGCCGCTGCGCGAAGCGCGAGACCGCATCCGCGACAAGAGCTACGGCGCGATCACGAGCGTCAAGCGGCTGGGATAGAGCGCGAGCGCATAGCGCTTCGAGCCATCAACCTCCGTCATGCTCGGGCTTGACCCGAGCATCTCCCGACCAGAGAGCGATCGAGCCTCTTCTTCCCAGAGATTCCCGGGTCTCCCTTCGGCCGCCCGGGAATGACGCGCAGCCGAGGCCGGAGCCTCAGCCCAGCCCCTTCAACCTGTAAAGCGCTTCCAGCGCCTCCCGTGGCGTCATCTCGTCCGGCTCGATCCCGGCCAGCGCCTCGCGCAGGCTGTCCGGTTCGCCTTCGGGAACAGCCGGTGCCGGCCGGCGCTGCGGCACGGCGAAGAGCGGGAGATCGTCGACCAGCGAAGCGACCGGCTTCTCGCGCTCCGTCTTTTCCAGCTCGCCCAGAATCGCGCGGGCGCGCTCGACCACGGCCGGCGGCAGCCCGGCGAGCTTGGCGACCTGGATGCCGTAGGAGCGGTCCGCCGCACCCGGCACGACCTCGTGCAGGAAGACGACCTCGCCCTTCCATTCGGTAACGCGCACTGTCGCGTTGGCGACGCGGTCGAGGCGATCCGCCAACGCCGTCAGCTCGTGATAATGCGTCGCGAACAGGCTGCGGCAGCGGTTGACCTCGTGCAGGTTCTCGATCGCGGCCCAGGCAATGGAGAGGCCGTCGAACGTCGCCGTGCCACGGCCGATCTCGTCGAGGATGACCAGTGCGCGCGGCCCGGCCTGATTGAGGATCGCGGCGGTCTCGACCATCTCGACCATGAAGGTCGAGCGCCCGCGAGCCAGATCGTCGGCAGCGCCGACGCGCGAGAACAGCCGGTCGACAATGCCGATATGGGCGCGCGCGGCCGGCACGAAGGAGCCCATCTGAGCCAGCACCGCGATCAGCGCGTTCTGACGCAGGAAAGTCGATTTACCGGCCATGTTCGGGCCGGTGATCAGGCAGATACGCCCGCCCTTGGCATCCGTGCCCGGCGGCGACAGCTCCGTATCATTGGCGACGAAGGGCTTGCCGTCGCGTTTCAGCGCCGCTTCGACCACGGCATGGCGGCCGCGCTCGATGGTGAAAGCGACACCTTCATCGATCTGTGGGCGGCTCCAGCCCTCGCGCGTGGCGAGATCGGCGAGCGCGGCGGCGACATCGACCTCGGCCAGGGCCAGGGCAGCGGCCTTGATCGGTTCCGCCTGGGCCAGCACCGCCTCGCTCAGCGCCGAGAAGATCGCCAGTTCCAGCTTGAGGGCCCGGTCGGCGGCGGAGGCGATCTTGGCCTCCAGCTCGCCGAGCTCGACCGAGGAGAAGCGCATCGCATCCGACATGGTCTGGCGATGCACGAAGGTCGCGCGCCAGGGCTCCTTCAGGAACTCCTCGCCCATCGCCTGCGGCACCTCGACGAAATAGCCGAGCATGGCGTTGTGCTTGATGCGCAGCGTGCGGCAGCCGGTCTCGGCGGCGTAGCGCGCCTGCAGCTGGGCGATGACCTTGCGCGAATCGATCTGGAGCAGGCGAAGCTCGTCGAGCGCCGGGTCGTGCCCCTCGCGGACGAAGCGCCCATCGCGGCGATTAAGCGGCAGTTCGTCGGCCAGCGTCGCGTTGAGGCGAACCGGCAGGTCGGGGTCGCTCTCGCCGAGTGCCCGCATGGCGCGCGCCAGCTCGACAGGCAGTTCGCCACGCCGGACGAGGACGGCGGCGATAGCGCGGGCGGCATCGAGCCCCGCGCCGAGCGCCGCGAGGTCACGGGGGCCGCCGCGATCGAGCGAGAGCCGCGCCAGGGCGCGGGCGACATCCGGCACCTTCTCCAGAGCCTGCCGCAGATCCTCGCGCAATGTGCCGTCGGCCGCGAGGAACGCGACCGCGTCATGGCGGGCCGCGATCGCCACCGGGTCGGTCAGCGGGCCGGCGAGACGCTCGGCCAGCAGGCGCGCGCCGCCGGGCGTGACCGTGCGGTCGATGGTGGCGAGCAGGCTACCCTGCCGTTCTCCACCGAGCGTGCGCGTCAGTTCGAGATTGGCGCGGGTCGCCGCGTCGATCAGCATCGTCGCCGAGCCGGAATCGCGCACCGGCGGCGACAGCGGGGGGCGAGCGCCGAGCTGGGTGCGCTCGACATAAGCGAGCGCCGCGCCGGCCGCCGCGATCTCGGCGCGGCTGAAGGCGCCGAAGGCGTCGAGCGTGGCGACGCCGAAGAACTCCTTCAGGCGGCGCTCGGCCGAGGCGGCGTCGAGCCCCTCGCGCGCCAGCGGGGTCACCGGAATCGCGATCTCGCGCCAGAATTCCTTGAGCTCGGGATCGTCATGGATCGCGTCGGGGCAGACGATCTCGCGCGGCTCCAGCCGCGAGAATTCGATGGCGAGCCGTTCCTGCGGCGTCTCCATGACCGTGAAGCGGCCGGTCGAGATGTCGATGGCGGCGATGCCGTAGAGGGCCGCGGCCTCGCCGGTCTTGCGGCGCGCGACCGCGACGAGAAGGCTCGCACGGCCGGGTTCGAGCAGGCGCTCCTCGGTGATGGTGCCGGGCGTGACCAAGCGCACGACGTCGCGCTTCACCACCGATTTATTGCCGCGCTTCTTGGCCTCGGCCGGGTCCTCGGTCTGCTCGCAGACGGCGACACGGTGGCCGGCGGCGATCAGGCGCTGGAGATAGTCGTCGGCGCGCTCGACCGGCACGCCGCACATCGGGATGTCGTCGCCCTGGTGCTTGCCGCGCTTGGTCAGCACGATGCCGAGCGTGCGCGAGGCGATCTCGGCGTCGGTGAAGAACAGCTCGTAGAAATCGCCCATCCGGTAGAACAGCAGGCAGTCCGGATTGGCGGCCTTGATCTCGATATATTGCGCCATCATCGGCGTGACGCGCTCCGCGGCGGCAGCCGGCGCGGCGGAAGGGGCGATCTCGGAGAAAGGACTGTGGCGCATCGGCCGGCACGCTAGCAAAATGCGCCGCCAAGGCCATCCGTTAGGACGGCTTTCAACAATTGAAAGCACGGTCGCACGGCCCTATCGGCCCAAGGTCTCGCCCGTGCTGTTGATCAATCTCGCGGAAAGTCTGTTCTTCCTGCTTCTGGCGGGGCTGCTCCTGACCGTCGCCACGCCGCAGATCGGAGAGCGGGCCTGGCTACGGCAGGTGATCGTCGGCATCCTCTTCGCCGCCGGCGCTCTCGTCAGCATGGGCAATCCCTTCGAGATCATGCCCGGTCTCGTCGTCGATTCGCGCAACAGCTTCGCCATCCTCGCCGGCCCCGTTGGCGGCCCCGGTGCAGCGGCGCTGACCGCCGCGCCGCTCGTCGTGATGCGCTACCTGACCGGCGGCGTCGGCATGGTGACGGGCATCACCGGCATCGTCATCCGCGCCGCGATCGGCATCGTCTATGCCGTCTGGCTGAGCCGGCGGCGCAAGCCCCTCGGGATCGGCGATCTCTTCGCGCTCAGCCTGATCGATACGCTCTGCCTGCTCGCTTCCACCGCTTTAATCCCCGGGGAAGCGGGAGAGCGCTTCCTGCGCGAGGCCGTGCCGGTGATGATCCTGGTCAGCACGGTCGGCATCTTCCTCACCGGCATCGTCGTCATCAACGACCGCGAGCGGCGCGAAACCGCCTATCGGCTGCGGACGCTGATCGATCGCGCCCCCGGCACGCTCTATCAACGGATCGTCCGGCCGGACGGGGCCATGTCCTACCGCTTCGCCTCCTTCGGCATCGACAAGCTGCTCGGCATCAGCAAGGAGCAGGTCGAGCGCGACCCCGAGACCTGGCTCGGCAAGCTCTTTGCCGAGGACCGCGCCCGCTTCGAGCAGTTGCGGAGGGAACAGCAGGAAAACGAGACCCTCTGGCGTTTCGAGGGCCGTTATCATGCTCCCGACGGCGGCACCGTCTGGCTGCGCAGCGAATCGACCAAGCGCCGGCTCGCCGACGGGACGCTGATCTGGGACGGCATCCTGCTCGACATCACCGCGGAAAAGACGCTGGAGACCCGCCGCGGCGAGATCGAAACCCTGCGCAAGACGGCGCTGGACGAGCTTGCCGGCGATCTGGAGCACACCGTCGGCAAGGCTCTCTGCGATGTCAGCGCCTCGATGCGCGGCATGCACGACGCCGCGAGCCAGATGGTGATGGACGCCACCAAGACGACGCAACGGGCCGAAAGCGTGACCCGCGAGGCGGAGAGCGCATCCCGGCGCGTCGGCAATCTCGCGACAGCGGCGGAGGAGATCGAGGCCTCGATCCGGGAGCTGACGCGCCAGACGCGCCATGCCGACGAGACGGTCCGCGCCGCCGCATCTTACGTCCGCAGCACCCGCAGCGACGTCGCGGGCCTGACGGCAGCCGCCGACAAGGTCCGTGCCGTGCTCGACTTCATCGAGGAGATCGCGGCCCGCACCAATCTGCTCGCGCTGAACGCCACGATCGAAGCGGCACGCGCCGGCGCTGCCGGCCGGGGCTTCGCCGTCGTGGCCGGCGAGGTGAAATCGCTGGCGGAGCAGACCCAGAAGGCGACACGCGACATCGCCGAGACCCTGGCCGATATTCGCGGAGCCGCCGCGACCGCCTTCGAGGCCGTGGCCCATATCGAAGGCACGATGACGACGATCGAGGAGACATCCGGTGCGATCGCCACCGTCGTCAGCCGCCAGGCCGACATCGCCTCGACCATCGCCGCCGACGCGCAGGCCGTCGCGATCAGCGCCGATGCCGTCACCGCCAATGTCGGCGCGGTCGGCAGCGAGGTTCGCGTCACCGGCGAAGCCGCGATCGGGGTGGCAGAGGCCGCGCGGAAGGTCGACGAGCAGACCGAAGCGCTGGACCGCTATGTCGGCGAGTTCGCCCGCAGCGTGCGCAACCGCTTCTAGAGACTGCCGGATCGCCCGGTTCCGCAGGAGATCGCAGGTCCCGGCATCCGCGCCATCGTCTTCGGCAAGAGTTCTGTGACGCAGTCCTCGCTTGTGATCTGCGGGCGCGCAGCCTTATGGTCAGTTCCCCCTGAGGAAACGCACAAGAAAAGACGCATCGATGAACGACCGCACCAAAACCAAGAGAACCCGCCCGACCTTCACGGACCAGGAGGCCCTGCTGTTCCATTCGCAGGGGCGGCCGGGCAAGCTCGAGGTGGTGCCGACCAAGCCGATGGCGACACAGCGGGACCTCTCGCTGGCCTATTCGCCGGGCGTGGCCGTTCCGGTGCTGGCGATCGCGGAGGATCCGTCGCGGGCCTATGACTACACCACCCGCTCGAACCTCGTGGCCGTGATCTCGAACGGCACGGCGATCCTCGGCCTCGGCAATCTCGGGGCGCTGGCCTCGAAGCCGGTGATGGAGGGCAAATCCGTCCTGTTCAAGCGCTTCGCCGACGTCGACTCGATCGACCTCGAAGTCGACACCGAGGACCCGGAAAAGTTCATCGACGCGGTGCGCTATCTCGGCCCCTCTTTCGGCGGCATCAATCTCGAGGACATCAAGGCCCCGGAATGCTTCATCATCGAGCAGCGCCTGCGCGAGCTGATGGACATCCCGGTCTTTCATGACGACCAGCACGGCACCGCGATCATCGCCGCCGCCGGCCTGATCAATGCGCTCGACCTGACCGAGCGCGACATCAAGTCGACCAAGCTCGTCATCAACGGCGCCGGCGCCGCGGCCATTGCCTGCATCGAGCTGCTGAAGGCGATGGGCTTCAAGCCTGACAACGTCATCCTCTGCGACACCAAGGGCGTGATCTACCAGGGCCGCACCGAGGGCATGAACCAGTGGAAGTCGGCCCATGCCGCCATCACCGACCGGCGCACGCTGGCGCAGGCGCTGGAGGGTGCCGACGCCTTCTTCGGCCTGTCGCAGAAGGGAGCGGTGACTCCGGACATGGTCGCCGCGATGGCGCCGAACCCGATCATCTTCGCCATGGCCAATCCCGATCCGGAGATCACGCCGGAAGAGGTCGCGGCGGTGCGCGACGACGCCATCATGGCGACGGGCCGCTCCGACTACCCCAATCAGGTCAATAACGTCCTCGGCTTCCCCTTCATCTTCCGCGGCGCGCTCGACGTGCGCGCGACCACGATCAACATGGAGATGAAGATCGCGGCGGCGGAATCGCTGGCCATGCTCGCCCGCGAGGACGTGCCGGACGAGGTTGCCGCCGCCTATCAGGGCGCCCGGCCGCGCTACGGCAAGGAATACATCATCCCGGTGCCGTTCGATCCGCGGCTGATCCAGGTCGTGCCGGCCGCCGTCGCCAAGGCAGCGATGGAATCCGGCGTCGCCGGCAAGCCGATCGTCGACATGACGGCCTACAGGGCGCAGCTCTCGGCCCGGCGCGATCCCATCGCCGGAACGCTGAACCGCATCTTCGAGCGGGTGAAGCGCTATCCGAAGCGCGTCGTCTTCGCCGAGGGCGAGGAAGAGCAGGTCATTCGCGCCGCAGCCTCCTTCGTCAACCAGGAGCTCGGCCAGGCCATCCTCGTCGGCCGCGAGGACCGCATCTACGAAACAGCGACCTTCCTCGGCGTCGATCTCGATGCCAAGGGCATCAGCGTGCAGAACGCCCGGCTCTCGCACCGCAACCCCGCCTATGCGCAATATCTCTACGAGCGGCTGCAACGGCAGGGCTATCTCTTCCGCGACTGCCAGCGCCTGATCAACCAGGACCGCAACCATTTCGCCGCGGCGATGGTGGCGCTGGGCGATGCCGATGCGATGGTGACGGGCGTGACCCGAAACTACTCGATCGCCCTGGAGGAGGTGCGCCGCGTCATCGACGAGAAGCCGGGTCACCGGGTGATCGGCGTCTCGATCGTGATCTCGCGCGACCGCACCGTGCTCGTCGCCGACACCGCGATCACCGAGATGCCGACCGCGCGGCAACTGTCGGAGATTGCGATCGAGGCAGCGGGCGTCGGACGCAGGCTCGGCTACGAGCCGAGGGTGGCGATGCTCGCCTTCTCGAGCTTCGGGCACCCGGCCGGGGAACGTTCGGAGAAGGTGCGCGAAGCCGTAGCGCTGCTCGACGCGCAGCGCGTCGACTTCGAGTATGACGGCGAGATGGCGGCCGATGTCGCGCTCAACCGCGAGGTGATGAGCCAGTACCCGTTCTGCCGCCTCTCCGGGCCGGCGAACGTACTGGTGATGCCGGCTTTCCATTCGGCCTCGATCTCGACGAAGCTCCTGCAGGAGCTGGGCGGCGCGACCGTCATCGGCCCGCTGATCGTCGGCCTCGACAAGCCGATCCAGATCGTGCCGCTCGGCGCGAAGGATTCCGACATCGTCAACATGGCGGCGCTCGCCGCCTTCAACATCGGCGGATAAGTCAGAACGCGCCTGCTCGCTCTCGTCATGCTCGCCCTTGTGGCGAGCATCCACGCTTTGAACACCGTCCTCGACAAAGGAAGACGTGGATGGTCGGGACAAGCCCGACCATGACGAGGGCGTCAGGGCGCGTTTTTCCGGCGTGTCTCGGCCGCCTTCCGGGCCGAGGCGGAGCGTTCGGCTTTCGGGCGCGCGGCCGAGGCCGCGCCACCGAGCCGCCCGCCACGCTTGGCCGAAACATTGGTATCCGGCCTGCCCCGGCCGGAACCCGATTTGTTGCCCCCGCCGCTCTCCTTGTTGACCGTGGCCCAGGCACGGCGCTCGGCCTCGTCATGCGGAACGCCACGTTCCTCGTAGCTGTCCTCGATATGTTCGGCCTTGCGCTTCTGCTTGTCGGTGTAGGCGGATTTGTCTCCACGCGGCATGGTCGGGCCCTCCTGCGAAGCTCAGCGGTGAACGCCGGTGCGGCGCCGCTGTTCCCACCCGGGCGATCGGCACGACCCGTTCAGCTTGAGTTCATTTTCGCGCCATCAGGTTCGATGCCGGAGGCCGGAAAACCGGCCCTGGGGGAACAAACGCAACCGTGCTGACGCCCGATGAGACGCCAGCGAGATCGGCGCTGCCTGGAGATCGCCAGGTGGCGATCTGCTTCGCGCGCCTGAATGCTGGCTTTTGGCATGGCGAGAGCGCCCGCCATGCCTGGTTCTGGGCGTCGCTGCTGGCCGCCGGCGTCATCCTTTCCGTTTTCGCCAACGTGACCGTCAACCGCTGGAACGGCTGGTTCTTCGACGCGCTGGAACGCAAGGATGGCCACAGCGCGCTCGTCGCCATGGCGGTGTTTCCGGTGATCGTCCTCGCCGTGGCCGGGGTCGGCGTCCTGATCCTGAAATCGCGCGAGACCTTCCAGGTCCATTGGCGGCAATGGCTGACCGCCCGGCTCGCTGATGGCTGGGTCGGCGAACGCCGCTTCTTCCGCCTCGGGCTCAGCGGCAATGAGCCGGCCAATCCCGAATACCGGATCGCCGACGACGTTCGCTGGGCCACCGAGCCGGTCGTCGACTTTGCGATCGGTCTGCTTTCTTCCGTCATCACCATCGTGATCTTCATCGAGATCCTCTGGGAGATCGGCGGCAGCCTGGCTCTTCCCTGGGGCGAGACCACGATCGTGATCCCGGCCTATCTCGTGCTGGCAGCGGTCCTCTATGCCGTGCTCGTATCCGCGCTGGTGACGACTGTCGGGCGCCGGCTGGCGGGCCTCATCGCCGCGCGCAACGAGAGCGAGGCGGGCTTGCGTTTCGCACTGATGCGCATTCGCGACCATGGCGAGGCGATCGCGCTTGCCCGCACCGAAACCGGGGAACGTCAAGCCGTGGCGCTCAGCTACGGCGTTCTGGTCGGGCGCTGGCTGACGGTGATCCGCCAGCGCGCGCGCCTGACCTGGATCACCAATGGCAGCAACGCCCTCGTCCCGGTCGTGCCGCTGCTGCTGGCGGCACCGAAATACCTCGCCGGCGACATGACGCTCGGCGGCGTCGTGCAGGTCGCGGCCGCCTTCGTCGCGGTGCAGAACGCCTGCAACTGGCTGCTGGACAACTTCATGCGGATCGCGGAGTGGCTAGCCGCTGCCCGCCGCGTGAACGAACTCGCCGATGCGCTGGCAGAGGTCGAGACAGGATCCACGGCACAGAGCCTTCTCATCGGCCAGACATCGGACCAGTCGCTGCTGCTCCGCGACGTGACCCTGCAGGACGGTTCAGGCCACCCGCTTGCGACGGGGATCGATTTTTCGCTGCCCGCCGGCGCGACGCTGCACGTCGTCGGCGATGCCGGTTTCGCCAAAGGCACGCTCATGCAGGCCATCGCCGGGCTTTGGCAGCACGGCGAAGGAACGATCGCGCTGGCACGCGGGGCACAGGTTTCGGTCGCGCCACAGCATCTGCAATTGCCGCGGACGAGCCTGCGCCATCTGCTTCAGGGCGACAGGCCACGGCCGACACCGGAGATCGCCGCCGCCCTGCGCCGCTACGGGCTGGCGACGCTGACCTCCCGCCTCGATGGCGAGGATGACTGGAACCGCGTGCTGACTCGCGGCGAACGGCAGCGCATCGCCCTGGCCCGCATCGCACTGAGCGGCGCCGAGGTCGTGCTGCTCGACGAGGCGACGAACGCTCTCGAAGCCGAAACGGCGCTGGATCTGCTGCAGGAGCTGCGGGCGGCACTCCCCCGGTCGGTCATCATCGCCTTCGGGCAGTCACCCGGTTTCGCGGAGACTGCCAGCCACCGGATCCTGCTTCGCCGGATCGGCGGCGTCGCCCGGATCGTCGAACGCGAGGGCTTCGCCGCCGCGCAGGACCCCGAACCCGTCGAAGCCGGCTGAGATTTCGGCCCGACAAGAACCCTGACCACAAGGAGGAGACACACCGTGAAGATGAATATCTGGGATGCCTTCTGGGGCCTCGAGATCGAACAATGCCCCTGCGACGTGCATTTCGTCGAATGGCTCGAGCAGGAAAAGCTGAGCGGGCGGCGCATCTACCATTTCGGCACGGGCGGCCATCACTATGTCGGGCTCCGCTGCGCCGAGCCCCACCTGAACAACACCGTGCTCGGCATCACCGCCTCGCCGCAGGAATACGAGTCCTTCATCAAGCTCGCGACCGACAACCCCAATGTCACCAAGACCTACAGCGCCTATTTCGGCGACATCTACACCAGCAACGCTCGCCTGTTGCCCCGCTTCGACATCGTGACGCTGTTCCATACCGGCGAGTTCCGCGGCGAAGCGAACGACGCCTATGGCGCGCTGACCGACCGCGAGGTGATGGACCTCTTCGCCGAACAGACGGATGCGGGGGGCTACATCCTGTTCTACAGGGGCTCCTATGCCTATGACGTGGCGGAGCGCCTGATCCCCGAATGGACCAAGGCGATGCCTGTCGAGGAGGTCGCCGACTTCAAGACCCTGCGCATCTTCCGCAAGACGGCCTGACGCATCGCCGAGCAGACCGGCCGAAGCCGCGTCTCCCCGACTCCATCATAGAGTTCATTCGCCGCACCGGCTTGTGCATCTTCGCCGGTGCGCTATCTCTCGGAGCCGGGGCGCCTCTCGCGCCCTCTCGTCCCACCGTGCCGCCGCATTCCGGCTGCGGCACGCAACCCAGAGAGCGCATGTCTTTCGGCCCGCACGAGCCAGGAATGCCCCTGCGCAAGCGCAGCCGCTGGTGGTGGCTCGGCCCGCTGGCAAGCATCGCCATCTTCGGCGCATCGCTCGTCGTGCTCTGGCACATCATCAGCCAGATGGAGCCGGGCGAGCTCGCCGGGGCCTTCGCCAATGCCAGCCTGCGCCAGCTCGGGCTCGCGGCCGGCTTCACGGCACTGAGCTATCTCCTGCTGACGGGCTACGACGCGCTGGCGCTGCGCCGTCTCGGCCTCTCCATTCCCTACCGCACGACGGCACTCGCCTCCTTCACCAGCTATTCGGTCTCCTTCACCCTCGGCTTCCCGATCGTGACGGGCGGGACGGTGCGCTACTGGATCTACTCGCCAAAGGGCGTGCGGGCCTCCGAGGTCGCGAGCCTGACGGTGATCGCGGGCATCACCTTCTGGCTCGGCCTGGGCGCGATTCTTTGCGCCAGCCTGGTCTATTCGGCGGATTCGGTCGCGATGCTGGCGCGGACCTCGCCGCTCGTCGTCCAGATCGCCGGCGGGCTCGTCGGGCTCGGCATCATCGGTTACCTGATCTGGATCGCGACGGACGAGCGGAGCTTGCGCGTGCGGGGCTGGAACCTGCACCTGCCGGGCCTCGGCACCACGCTCGGCCAGATGGCGCTCGGCGCCTGCGAGGTCAGCGCGGCGGCGGCCGTGCTCTTCGTCCTGCTGCCGGGCGGCTACAACCTCGATTACCCGACCTTCCTGGCCGCCTATATCTTCGCCTGCCTGATCGGCATCGCCAGCCATGCTCCGGGCGGGCTCGGCGTCTTCGAGGCGACAATTCTCGTTGCGCTGAACCGCCTCCCCTACGAGCAGGTTCTGGGCGCGCTGCTGATCTTCCGCGTGATCTACTACGTCCTTCCCTTCGTCCTGGCGCTGGTGATGCTGGCGCTGAACGAGATCATCCGGCGCATCCGGCGCCACATACCCTGAGGCCGGCGCCTATTTCACGGCGATGATGATCATCAGGAAGGCCAGCAGCAGCAGAAGCTGCTTGAAGCTCCAGTTGATCCTGCGCAGCTGCTCGGCGCTGCTCTCCTGCCAATCCTCGTCGGAATCCTGATCCGGCACCGCCGCGGCCTGAGCCGTGGGTGCTCCGACGGCGGCGGGCTCATGATGGAGCTGCGAGCTCCATTCGATGCTCTCGATGAAGCCACGCGCCGGAACGATGGCGCGCCCGTCGGCGTCCGGCGCCAGATACCAGACGAGCGAGTGTCCCTCCGCTAGCGCCCGGTCCTCCTCGCGCACCCAGAGGCTCGTCGTCGCGCTCAGGGTGATCTCCTGTGCGAGGCCCGTGAGCATGTCGGCCTTGAGCGCGTCGAACACTGCGGGCGCAAGAAAGGCCTCCGCAAACGGAACTTCCGCATCTCCCTCCTGGCGATAGCCGAGCATCAGCAGCAATCGCGGCGGCTCGCCGGATGCCGCGAGGCGGCGCAGCACCAGCCCGATCGCTCCCGCCTCGCCATCCGTACCGGCGCGCCGCAGGCTCCCATCCGCCACATGGGCTTCGGCCAGGATGCGCTGCCCGTCGTCGAGCCGCCCGTCACGGCTCTCATAGCCGCCGACGAAGCGCAGCCCTGCCGCCCTCAGCCGGAAACGCCGGGCCGCGCCCTGGACGTAGCGGGCCTGCGAGCCCTCGATTGCCATCCGCCCGTCGCTGACGGACACGCTGCGCAACGCCGATGATTCGTTCATGCTCCCGCCCCGCTTCGGCGCGACGATAGCAGTTCGCCCCTGCGCCGTCAGGCGACAGCTCCTGACAGCATCGCGACGAAGCGCCAGGATAGAACCGAATCGAGCTTCAGGGAGGCAGCGCTCATGACGGACGAGCTCGTCCTGTATACCCATCCGATGTCGCGCGGTCGCATCGCGCGCTGGATGATGGAAGAAGTCGGACAACCCTATCGGGCCGAGATCCTCGGCTTCGGTGGCCCGATGAAGAGCGCGCCGTACAAGGTGCTCAATCCGATGGGCAAGGTGCCGACACTCGTCCATGGCGGCACCGTCGTCACCGAATGCGCGGCGATCTGCGCCTATCTCGCCGATGCCTTTCCGCAGGCAGGGCTCGCACCCGACCCCACGAGCAGACTGCGGGGCCCGTATTATCGCTGGCTGTTCTTCGCAGCCGGGCCGGTCGAGGCTGCGGTCAGCAACAAGGCTTTCAGCCTCGAGGTTCCACCGGACCGGGCCCGCGCCATCGGCTACGGCACTTTTGCGGATGTGATGGACACGCTGGAGAGCGCCGTCACCCAGGGGCCATACCTGCTCGGCGACCGTTTCAGCGCCGCCGACGTCTATGTCGGCTCGCAGATCCTGTGGGGCCTGCAGTTCGGCACGATCGAGAAACGACCCGCCTTCGAGGCCTATGGCGCGAGGCTCGCCGGCAGGTCGGCCGCGAAGCGGGCCGATGAAATCGACAACGTGTTGATGGACGAGATGCAGAAGGCGGGCTGAGGCCAGGGCATCGTTCAGAAGCGCGCCCGGCGCATGGCGAGTGGCCGGCAAGGCGGGTTGCTGCGCGTTGCCGGCAGGTCTAAAGCTGCAAGCCTATCATCGCCCCTCGCTGCCGCCCGGCCGCAGCACCGGGCCTTGCAGCAGTTTTCGCGACCGCCATGAACGATATGTCCGCCATCGCCCGGCCGCGCCACGGCATGGGCTTCTACCCCTTCGTGGGCCTGACCGCCGCGCTGATGGCCACCAACGCGCTGGCCATCGACTCCATGCTGCCGGCCCTGCCGCAGATGGCGGAGGCGCTCGGCATCGCCGAGGCCAACCAGCGGCAGTGGATCATCACGGCCTATCTGCTCGGCTTCGGCGTCTCGCAGATCTTCTACGGCACGATCTCGGACCGCTACGGGCGCCGCCCGGTGCTGCTCACCGGCCTCGTCGTCTATGTCCTCGCCAGCATCGCGGCCGCCTTCGCCGGCTCGTTCGAGGCGATGATGGTCGCGCGCGTCCTGCAAGGCGTCGGCGCCGCGGCAACGCGCGTGCTCGTCGTCTCGATCGTGCGCGACTGCTATTCCGGGCGCGACATGGCGCGCGTCATGTCGCTGGCCATGATCGTCTTCCTGGCCGTGCCGATCCTCGCGCCCTCGATCGGCCAGGCAATTCTCTGGGTCGCGCCCTGGCGCTGGATCTTCGGCGTGCTCACCGCCTTCGGCGCGGCGGTGCTGGTCTGGGTAGCCGTCAAGCTGCCGGAAACCCAGCATCCGGAGGATCGCAAGCCGATCGAGCTTGCGAGCGTGACGGCTGCCTTCCGCACCACCCTGACCAGCCGCATCGGCGTCGGCTACATGCTGGCCATGGCCTTCGTGCTCGGTGGACTGTTCGGCTTCATCAACTCGGCCCAGCAGGTCTTCGTCGACGTCTTCCGGACGCCGGAGCTGTTCACCACCGTCTTCGCGCTGATCGCGATGTTCATGGCGGCGTCCTCGCTGCTGAACTCGCGCATCGTCGGCCGGCTCGGCATGCGCCGCGTCTCGCATGCCGCGCTGCTCGGCTATATCGCACTGACCGGCACGCATGCGCTGGTGGCGCTCGCCGGCCATGAATCGCTATGGAGCTTCGCGCTCTTCCAGGGCGCCGCGATGTTCTGCTTTGGCCTGATCGGCCCGAATTTCGGCGCCCTGGCCATGGAACCGCTCGGCCATGTCGCCGGAACGGCGTCATCGGTCCAGGGCTTCGTCACCACCGTGATCGGCGCGCTGCTCGGCTTCTACATCGGCCAGCACTTCAACGGCACCGTGGTCCCGATCACGCTCGGCTTCGCGCTCTGCGGCCTTGCCGCGCTCGTCGTCGTGCTGATCGTCGAAAAGGGCCGGCTGTTTCATCCGGCGCCGGGTCGCTCCTGAGGCCTCCGGGAGCTCGCCCTGCTTCCGCCGCCTTCCGGCGACGGGCATGCCTGGAATTCGCTTCGCTCCGCTCGATCGTCACGCATCCCACCGAACGCAGTGACGATGATCGATCGCGGTGTCGCCGCATCGCATTTTTCCGAAAAGCGGAGCGCGCTTTTCGGGCCGATGCCGCAGTAAGCGAAGGATATTCACCGTGGCCCGGGGCCGACGCCGCCTTTCGCCGCCCCGTCGTCGCGTGCCTGTCCTACGCGACCTTGAGGTTCACCGCGGCGTTCTTGCCGGTCTTGCGATCAGGTTCGAGATCGTAGCTGATCTTCTGGCCTTCGTTCAGGCCACGCAGTCCCGCGCGTGTCACCGCGCTGATATGGACGAAGATGTCGCTCCCGCCCGCGTCGGGCGTGATGAAGCCGTAGCCCTTGGTCTCATTGAACCATTTCACGGTTCCCGTACTCACATGCCATTCCTTCCCTGAGGCTTGCCGGACCCGTCCGGCCCGGCACTGTAGGAGGCAAATCGCGACGCTTGCAACGACGCGCCGCACAACCCGTGCCGCGCATGCGAAGAAGCGTCGCAATACCGCCCGCGCAGACCCGATGAGGGCGCAGATCGCTTGCGGTCGTCGCGTCGCTCCCGCATGAACGGCGCAAGCAGGCAATCGAGGGAGCAGCCCGATGAGCAACTATGTGATCGATCCTCCGGCCGTGACGGCCGTTCCGGTCGCGGGAGGCGGTTCCTTTCCGGTGCGGCGCGTCTTCTGCGTCGGCCGGAACTATGCCGAGCACACCCGGGAAATGGGCGGCGATCCCGATCGCGAGGAGCCGTTCTTCTTCACCAAGCCGGCCGACGCGCTGCTGATCAACGGCGCGGACATGCCGTATCCGACCAAGACCAAGGATCTGCACCACGAGATGGAGCTGGTCGTCGCGATCGGGACCGGCGGCAAGGACATTCCCGAGGCCGAGGCGCTCGCCCATGTCTACGGCTATGCCGCCGGCCTCGACATGACCCGCCGCGACCTGCAGAACGCCGCCAAGAAGACGGGGCGGCCGTGGGACATGTCGAAGGGCTTCGACTTCTCTGGCCCCATCGGCGAGATCGTGCCGGCGAGCCATGCCGGCCACCCCAGCGCCGGCAAGATCGCGCTCACCGTCAACGGCGTCGTGCGCCAGACCTCCGACCTCGCCAAGCAGATCTGGAATGTCGAGGAGACGATTTCCTATCTCTCCGGCCTCGTCGAGCTGAAGCCCGGCGACGTGATCTTCACCGGCACGCCGGAGGGCGTCGCCGCTGTGGGCAAGGGCGACGTGCTCGAAGGTGAAATCGCCGGCGTCGGCACCGTCCGCACCCGCATCGTCTGAAGCTCATCACATCAAGGACCGCATCATGCGCCTGACCTCCGCCGCCAGCGGCGTCTTCCCGATCGCGCCTACGCCGTTCAACCCGGACGGCAGCATCGACTGGATTTCGGCCGACCGCCTGTTCGAGTTCTACCACGACATCGGCTCGGACGGCGTCACCGTGCTCGGCATCATGGGCGAGGCACCCAAGCTCGAGCCCGAGGAATCGGTCGGTCTCGTCAAGCGCGCCGTGGCCAAGATGGGCGGCAAGCCGATCATCGTCGGCGTCTCCGCGCCGGGCTTCGCCGCCATGCGCTCGCTCGCCCGGCAGGTGATGGATCTCGGTGCCGGCGGCGTGATGATCGCCCCGCCGCCATCCCTGCGTACGGACGAGCAGATCACCGGGTATTACGCGCAGGCCGTCGAGGCGATCGGGACCGACATTCCGTTCGTCATCCAGGATTATCCGCTGACGCTCTCGGTCGTGATGACGCCGGCCGTGATCCGCAAGATCGTCATGGACAACCCGTCCTGCGTAATGCTGAAGCACGAGGACTGGCCGGGGCTGGAGAAGATCTCGACGCTGCGCAAGTTCCAGGCGGAGGGCACGCTCAGGCCGATCTCGATCGTGACCGGCAATGGCGGGCTCTTCCTCGATTTCGAGATGGAGCGCGGTGCCGACGGCGCCAATACCGGCTATGCCTTCCCGGAGCTGCTGATCGACGTGGTCCGCCTGCAGAAGGCCGGCAAGCGCGACGCCGCGCATGACATCTTCGACGCGCATCTGCCGCTGATGCGCTACGAGCAGCAGCAGGGCGTCGGGCTGGCGGTGCGCAAGTACACCATGATGAAGCGCGGCATCCTCGCGCACGACGCCCAGCGCAAGCCGGGCGCGGCGCTGAGCGCCGCCGCCAGGGCCGAGGTCGACTACCTGCTGGCCCGGATCGCGAAGCACGATCCGCGCGCGAAGATCTGAACGACTGCCACGTCATTCTCGGGCGCCGCGCAGCGGCGACCCGAGAATCTCCGGCAAGAGATGCCCGGGTCGAGCCCGGGCATGGCTCTTAAGAAACCGGGCTCAGTGCCCCTTGTGCTCGCCTTCGCCCTTGGCGGCGATCGAATCCACCTTGAATTCGACATCGACGCTGCCGGCCTTCTCGAAGGTCAGCGTGCCCTTCATCAGTTCGCCCTGCTTCAGCGGCTGCTTCAGTTCCATGAACATGATGTGGTAGCCGCCGGGCTTGAACTCGATCTTGGCGCCGGCCGGAACCGCCACGCCCTGCTCCAGCGGCCGCATGGTCATGATGCCGTCCTTCACCGCCATCTCGTGGATCTCGGCGCGGGCGGCGAAGGGGACGGAGACGGAAACCAGCCGGTCGGGCGCCGAACCAGTGTTCTCGATGCTGAGATAGCCGCCGCCGACCTTGGCGCCGGCCGGCGTCGCACGCGACCAGGGATGGCCGATCTTGAGCGGGCCGACCTGGAAGCCATGGGCGAAGGCGACGGTGCTCGACAGCGCGAGCGCAATCGCGGCGAGCGAATGGGAAAGCTTCATGATTGATGTCCTGAACGGAAAGGACCGCTGACGCAGTCCGAATGGAAAATGCGCTGGCCTTGACGGCTGACGCGATATCGAAGGATCGGGAAAGGCGTGTCAGGCCGCGGGCGGCGCGCGCGAATGCGCAAGGCCGATGGCGAAGCGATGCTCCAGCCCCTCGGCGATCGGCTGCTGCAAGGACAGGCGGACGACGGAACGCCCGGCAAGCGGCAGATCCCCCGATGGCGGACCGGCGAGGACCGGATTGAGCGGGCAGCCCTTGCAATGAGCCAAGTCGGCGGCCGGAGCAGGTGTCCCATCTTCGGGAACCGGCATCCCTGAACAGAGGACCGCGCCGTCCTTCGTCGCAAACGCGGCCAGCGCCGGTGCGGGCACCAGTGCTAGGGCGAGGACAGCCCAGGCATAAGCGACGGCCAGCCAGACTCCGAGCCCGGAGCGGCGCAGACCGTCGAGAAGAGTGGCACGAGCCGGCATGGCGGCACATGGCGCCGCTTCCACGGCTTCGTCAAGCAGCGCATTGCCGCATCCTTGCCGGAGCGCAAAGAGGCCTCTGGAGAATATTATTCTCCGATCGAGAGTTTCTTTAAAAGAACAAAGCGATTGACAAAGAGGACGTCTGCCGCCAGATTAGAGACCGTTCCTGGAGCGATCCGGGCACCGCGGAGATTTGAGCGAGCAGCTTGCGCCGCGTCACCAAACGCTAAAGCGCCACGACTGGGTCGTGGGCTCCAGATCGAGGAGACTGACATGACCGTTGCGAAAACGAGCCGAAGCCACATTCGCTTCCGCCGAATGCTCTGCTGCTGTCGACGCTGAGATCGTCAGGCCAAGAGGCCGATCCCCCCGATCGTTTCGACGAACGCCGCAACATGCGGCGAAAGGCAGAACCATGTCCCAGCTTCATTCCCTTCCCGGCCGGGCTCGCCCGGCGCAGCAAGCGTATGTCATCGAGCTTGGCGAGGCGCAGGTTGGCCTCGTCAGCCGCCGGGCCGACGAGCGCGACTTCACCTTCATCGCCGCCTCCCCCGCGTTCCGGACGCTGGACGGGCAGCGTTTCGCCAGCCCCGGCGCAGCCGAGAGCGCGGCACGGCGGCTGGCGCGGCCGTACCGCCACGGCCCGCTGCGCCTTGCCTCGTGAGACCGCGATGCGGTTCCTGTCGTCGCTCTGGAACGCCGTTGCGGCCTGGTTCAACCAGGCAGTCCCGGCCAGCTTCGATCCGCTCGACACGACGCGTGCGGAGGACGGGCGCCGCTCGGTCCATGACGTGACCATCGAGCAGCTCGGCATCGCGCACTGGTCCTGCCACACGCATTTCTGAGGACATGATGAACGCCCCCGTCAAACCCGGCGCCTTGAGCGTCGGTGCGTTGCCCATTGCCATCGCGGAAGCCGCGATCCGCTTCGAGCAGGTCGGCAAGACCTATGCGGCGCGCAGCGGCCAGCAGCCGGTCAGCGCTCTCGCCGGCATCGATCTCGATGTGCCGGCGGGCAGCATCCTCGGCGTGATCGGCCGCTCCGGCGCCGGCAAGTCGACGCTGATCCGCCTCGTCAACGGGCTGGAGCGTGCCACGGCAGGCCGCATCCTGATCGAAGGCAAGGAGGTCACGCACCTCACCGAAGCCGGCTGGCGCGCCGAGCGCCGCCGCATCGGCATGATCTTCCAGCATTTCAACCTTTTGTCCTCGCGCACCGTCTTCGACAATGTCGCGCTGCCGCTGGAGATCGCCGGCGCGTCGCGGGCAGAGATCACCGCCAAGGTCGAGACGCTGCTCGAGCTCGTCGGCCTCGCCGACAAGAGCGCGCGCTACCCGGCCGAGCTTTCGGGCGGGCAGAAGCAGCGCGTCGGTATCGCCCGCGCACTGGCCACCGACCCCAAGGTGCTGCTCTGCGACGAAGCGACCTCGGCGCTCGACCCGGAAACGACCCGTTCGATCCTGGCGCTGCTGCGCCAGGTCAATCGCGAGCTCGGCATCACCATCCTGCTGATCACGCACGAAATTCCCGTCATCAAGGAGATCTGCGACCGCGTCGCGGTGATCGAGGGCGGGCGCATCGTCGAGCAGGGCGAGACCTTCTCGGTCTTCACCAACCCGCAACACCCGACGACGGCACGCTTCGTCGAGGCCGTGACCGGTGTCGAGCTGCCCGAGCATCTGGCCCACCGCATCCGCAAGGAGGCGCGCGCCGGCGACAATATCGTGCTGCGCATCACCTTCATCGGCGAGAACGCCACCGCTCCGGTGATCAGCCGGCTGAGCGCGGTCGTCGGCGTCGACGTCAACATCCTGGCCGGGCGGATCGACGCCATCGCCGGCCAGCCCTTCGGCAGCCTGCTCGTTTCGGTGCCCTCGCGCGCGCCGGAAAGCGACGCCGTGCTCGGCGCCCTGAAGAGTCTCGGGCTCAAGGCGGAGGTCATCGGCCATGTCTCCTGAACTCATCCGCCTGATCTGGCAGTCGACCCTCGACACGCTCGCCATGGTCGCCGTCTCGGCCGGGATCGGAACGCTGCTCGGGCTGCCGCTCGGCGTGTTCCTCGCCACCAGCAAGCGCGGCGAGCTCTTCGCGGCGCCGGCCGCCAACGCCCTGCTCGGCGTGCTGGTCAACGCCACCCGCTCGACGCCCTTCATCATCCTGGTCGTCGCGATCATCCCGTTCACACGGCTCCTCGCCGGCACCTCGATCGGAACGGCCGCGGCCATCGTGCCGCTGACCGTCGCGGCGACGCCCTTCATCGCAAGGCTGATCGAAGGCGCGGTGCGCGAGGTCGACCAGGGCCTGGTCGAGGCTGCTCGCGCCATGGGCGCGACGCCCGTCCAGATCGTGCGCAAGGTGCTGGTGCCCGAGGCCCTGCCGGCGATCGTGCTCGGCCTGACGCTCGCCGTGGTCAGCCTGATCGGCTTCTCGGCCATGGTCGGCGCGGTCGGCGGCGGCGGGCTCGGCGACCTCGGCATCCGCTACGGCTACCAGCGCTTCATGCCCGATGTGATGGCGACCGTCGTCGCCGTGCTCATCGTCCTCGTCCAGCTCGTGCAGAGCTTCGGCGACCGCCTGGCGCGCCGCCTCAACAAGCGCCTGCGCCACGCCTGATTCAATTCACCCACTTCACACGAAGGAAACTGCAGCCATGACGACTTCTTTCAGCCGCCGCACCGCGCTTGCCGCCGGCTTCACCCTGGCGCTCGCCGCCGGCCCCGCCCTCGCCCAGGGACAGGTGCTCCGCATCGGCGTCACACCCGGCCCGCATGCCGAGATCCTGGAGAAGGTGAAGCCGCTCGCGGCGCAGAAGGGCCTCGATCTCAAGATCACCGAGTTCTCCGATTATGTCGTGCCGAACCAGGCTCTCGACGCCGGCGAGCTGGAGGCCAACTCCTTCCAGCACGAGCCCTATCTCGACAATCAGGTGAAGGATCGCGGCTACAAGATCATCAAGGTCGGCCTGACCGTGAACTTCCCGATCGGCATCTACTCGTCGAAATACAAGAGCTGGGCCGAGATCCCGGACGGCGCCACCATCGCCATCCCGAACGATCCGACCAATGGCGGGCGCGTGCTGCTGCTCCTGCAGGACAAGGGCGTCATCAAGCTGAAGGACGGCGTCGGCTTCAAGCCGACCGTCGCCGACATCACCGCCAACCCCAAGAAGTTCAAGATCATCGAGCTGGAAGCAGCCCAGACGCCGCGTTCGCTGGCCGACGTCGCCGCTGCCGCGATCAACACCAACTACGCCGTCGACGCCAAGATCGACCCGGCCTCCGCCATTCTGCGCGAGGACGCCAAGGGCCCCTATGTCAACCTGATCGCCGTCCGTGCCGCCGACAAGGACAAGCCCTGGGTCAAGACGCTGGTCGAGGTCTATCACAGCCCGGAGGTCAAGAGCTTCATCGCCGAGCGCTACAAGGGCGCCGTGCTCGCCGGCTGGTAACCGTCTCCTCCCACCTGGCTTCCATTGGCCAGGCACCTTGCCCCGGATGCGCCGCATCCGGGGCTTTTTCGTCGTTCGCCGCTCACGCGACGGTCGAACGCTCCGCAAGTTGCGAACGCCGAAAACCGATCACCTCCAGTTCGGTGACGACGGCAACGGCAGCAGCCTGCGCCAGCACGAAGGCGATGCCGAGCCCGGTCGGCGTGAACCAGCCCATCAGCAGGATCGCGAGGCTCTCGACGATCCAGACGAGGTTGATGCCGATCACCGCATAGATGGCGAGGCGCGGCAGGACCTTGCGGCTGGCGAGAAAGGCCAGCAATACCGCGCAGGGCAGCAGCACGCTTCCGGCACCGCGCAAAAAACTCTCCGGAAATCCGAGCGGCGCTGCGAGTGGACCGGCCGCAGCCGAAAGCAGCAGCCCCATTCCGGCGCAGGCGGCGGCATCGAGGGCGAGCGCGTTGCGCAGCAGCGGCGAAAACTGGACGAGGGACATGGCATTCTCCTTCGGTCTTGTGGGCGAAAAGCCCGTTTCGATGCCGGGAATGCTGCCGGGATCAGGACGGCGCGTCGATTAAGCGGGAGGTAATTGGAACGGCCCGTCGGGATCGCTAGCTTGCCTGCCATGAACAAGCATCACCCTCCCTCCTTCGGCACATTGCTGCGCGACTGGCGGCAATTGCGCCGCTTCAGCCAGCTCGACCTCGCGCTTGAAGCCGAGATCTCGCAGAAGCATCTGAGCTTCATCGAAAGCGGCCGCTCGCGCCCCAGCCGCGAGATGGTGCTGCTGCTGGCCGAGCACCTCACGGTGCCCTTGCGCGAGCGCAACGCCCTGCTGCTCGCAGCCGGCCACGCGCCGATCTATCTGGAGCGTCCGCTGGAAGATCCGTCGCTCAAGGCCGCCCGGGCCGCGATCGATCTGATCCTCAAGGGTCACGAGCCTTATCCGGCGATCGCGGTCGACCGGCACTGGACGCTGCTCGCGGCCAATGGCGCGGTCACACGGTTGCTTGGCCTCGTCGCCGATGCGGATCTACTGAAACCGCCCATCAATGTGCTGCGCCTTTCGCTGCATCCGGACGGGCTAGCACCCTTCATCATCAACCTCGGCGAATGGCGTGGCCACCTGCTCGCCCGGCTACGCCAGCAGGTGCGTGCGACGGCGGACGGCACGCTCGGCGCCCTGCTGGAAGAGCTCTCGGCCTATCCGCATCCGGGCAAACCCGGAAAGGAACGCCACGACCCGGAAGCCGAGGCCGGCATCGTCGTGCCGATGCAGTTGAGGCTCGGCGAAAGCGTTCTGTCGTTGATCTCGGCGACGACGGTGTTCGGCACGCCGGTCGACATCACCCTGTCCGAACTGGCGTTGGAGACGTTCTTCCCGGCGGACAAGGCTACCACCGAGGCCCTGCATGCGCTCGCCGCGACCGGCAATGGATCGGCGTAACTTCGGAACCCAAGCGTTCCAGCGCGGTTTCCTCCCGGAGCGCGGCGCCAGCCGTACCCAAACCCGAAGGAGCAACGCGATGGGCAGCACGACCGACAAGATCAAGGGCATGGCCAACGAGGCGGCCGGGAACGTCAAGCAGGCCGCCGGCAAGGCGTTCGACAAGCCGGAATGGGAGGCCGAGGGCAAGGCCCAGGAGCTGAAGGGCGAAGCCCAGCAGGCGCTCGGCAAGGGCAAGGAGGCGGTGAAGAAGGCCGTCGACAAGGTCTGAGGCACCCGCCTCAAAGCAAAAGGGCCGCCTTCCGGCGGCCCTTTTTATGTCGAGCCGGTGCAGCTCAGGCGGTGCCGCCGAGCCCGCCGAGGAAATCCTTGACCCGGCCGAAGAAGCCGGCGGTCTCGGGGTGATTGGTGTGCGAGCTTTCGCGCTCGAACTCCTCCAGAAGCTCGCGCTGGCGCGCGGTCAGCTTCTGCGGTGTCTCGACCACGACCTGGATGTAGAGATCGCCGACATCGCGTGAGCGCAGCACGCTCATGCCCTTGCCTTTCAGGCGGAACTGCTTGCCGGTCTGGGTGCCTTCCGGGATCTTCACGCGGGCCTGTTCGCCCGAGAGCGTCGGCACCTCGATCTCGCCGCCGAGCGCGGCCGAGACCAGGCCGATCGGCACGCGGCAGAACAGATCGGCCCCGTCGCGCTGGAAGATCGCGTGCGGCTTGATCGAGAGGAAGATGTAGAGATCGCCCGCAGGCCCCCCGCGCAGGCCCGCCTCGCCCTCGCCGGCAAGCCGGATGCGGGTTCCGTCCTCGACGCCGGCCGGGATATTGACCGAAAGCGTGCGCTCGCGCGTGACGCGGCCGGCGCCCTGGCAGTTCTTGCAAGGGTCGTCGATGATCTCGCCCCGGCCCGAGCAGGTCGGGCAGGTGCGCTCGACCGAGAAGAAGCCCTGATTGGCGCGCACCCGACCATGTCCGCCGCAGGTCGGGCACTGACGCGACTTCGAGCCCGGCTTGGCACCCGTGCCGGAGCAGGATTCGCAGGACACCGAGGTCGGCACCCGGATCGACTCGTTCTTGCCGGTGAAGGCCTCTTCCAGCCCGATCTCGAGATTGTAGCGCAGATCGGCGCCGCGCTCGCGGCCGTTGGCACTGCGCGGGCCGCCGCGACGGGCGTCGCCGAAGAAGGAATCGAAGATATCCGACATGAAGTCGGAGAAGTCGGCATTGCCGCCCGCACCTGCGCCGCCATTCTCGAAGGCCTGGTGGCCGAAGCGGTCATAGGCCGCACGCTTCTGGCCGTCGGAGAGGACCTGATAGGCCTCGTTGATTTCCTTGAACTTGATCTCGGCTTCCTTGTCGCCGGGATTCTTGTCCGGGTGATGCTTCATCGCGAGCTTGCGGAAGGAGCCCTTGAGCTCGACCTCCGTCACGGTCCGGCTGACGCCGAGGATCTCGTAGTAATCGCGCTTCGACATCGATCGAACAGCCCCTTCGCCCTCTTGGCGTCATGGCCGGGCTTGACCCGGCCATCTCCGGCAGGAAAGCGCCTTCTTCTTCGCGACGCCATCTCGTAACGAGATGGCCGGGTCAAGCCCGGCCACGACGTTCCCGAGGAAGGCGAGCGCGGGTTACGCGCTCTTCTTCTTGTCGTCCGAGACGTCCTTGAAGTCGGCGTCGATGACGTCGTCCTTCTTGGCCTCGGCCGCTTCACCCTCGGCCCCGGCGGCGTTCGCCTCGGCCTGGCTGGCGGCATACATCGCCTCACCGAGCTTCATCGAGGCCTGCATCAGCTCGTTGGTGCGAGCCTGGATGGCCTCGGCGTCCTCAGCCGTGAGCGCGGTCTTGAGCGCCTCGACGGCGGTCTCGATCGCGCCCTTGTCGGCCTCCGAGACCTTGTCGCCATAATCCTTCAGCGACTTCTCGGTCGAGTGCACGAGGCTCTCGCCCTGGTTCTTGGCCTCGACCAGCTCGCGGCGCTTCTTGTCCTCGGCGGCATTCGCCTCGGCATCCTTCACCATCTTCTGGATATCGGCCTCGCTGAGACCGCCCGAAGCCTGGATCTTGATCTGCTGCTCCTTGTTGGTGGCCTTGTCCTTCGCCGTCACCGAGACGATGCCGTTGGCGTCGATGTCGAAGGTCACCTCGATCTGCGGCATGCCGCGCGGGGCCGGCGGAATGCCCATCAGGTCGAACTGGCCGAGCAGCTTGTTGTCGGCCGCCATCTCGCGCTCGCCCTGGAAGACCCGGATCGTCACCGCGTTCTGGTTGTCCTCGGCGGTGGAGAAGACCTGGCTCTTCTTGGTCGGGATCGTGGTGTTGCGGTCGATCAGGCGCGTGAACACGCCGCCCAGCGTCTCGATGCCGAGCGAAAGCGGGGTCACGTCGAGCAGCAGCACGTCCTTGACGTCGCCCTGGAGGACGCCGGCCTGGATCGCGGCGCCGATGGCGACGACCTCGTCAGGATTGACGCCCTTGTGCGGCTCCTTGCCGAAGAACTGCTTCACGACCTCCTGCACTTTCGGCATGCGGGTCATGCCGCCGACGAGGACGACCTCGTCGATCTGACCCGCCGACAGGCCGGCATCCTTAAGCGCCTTTTTGCAGGGCTCGATGGTGCGCTGGATCAGATCGTCGACCAGGCTCTCGAACTTGGCGCGCGAGAGCTTGATGGCGAGGTGCTTCGGACCGGAGGAATCGGCCGTGATGTAGGGCAGGTTGATCTCGGTCTGGGCCGCGCTCGACAGCTCGATCTTGGCCTTCTCGGCCGCTTCCTTCAGGCGCTGGAGAGCGAGCTTGTCCTTCTTCAGGTCGATGCCCTGCTCGCGCTTGAACTCGTCCGCGAGATATTCGACGAGGCGCATGTCGAAGTCCTCGCCGCCGAGGAAGGTGTCGCCGTTCGTCGACTTCACCTCGAAGACGCCGTCGCCGATCTCGAGGATCGAGACGTCGAAGGTGCCGCCGCCGAGGTCATAGACCGCGATGGTGCCGGACGACTTCTTCTCCAGGCCATAGGCGAGCGCAGCCGCCGTCGGCTCGTTGATGATACGCAGCACTTCGAGGCCGGCGATCTTGCCGGCGTCCTTGGTGGCCTGGCGCTGGGCGTCGTTGAAATAGGCCGGAACCGTGATGACGGCCTGGGTGACAGGCTGGCCGAGATAGGCCTCCGCCGTCTCCTTCATCTTGGTCAGCGTGAAGGCCGAGATCTGCGACGGCGAATATTCCTTGCCGTCGGCGGACACCCATGCGTCCCCGTTCGAGGCCTTCGTGATCTTGTAGGGGACCAGCTTGAGGTCCTTCTGCGTCATCGGGTCGTCATAGGTACGGCCGATCAGGCGTTTGATCGCGAAGAAGGTGCGCTCCGGATTCGTGACCGCCTGGCGCTTGGCAGGCTGGCCGACGAGGCGTTCGCCGTCATCCGTGATGGCGACGATGGAAGGCGTGGTGCGCGCGCCTTCCGAATTCTCGATGACCTTCGGCGTCGAGCCTTCCATCACTGCAACGCAGCTGTTGGTCGTGCCGAGGTCGATACCAATGACTTTACCCATGGATGGGATCCCTTTCGATTGAGCAGATCGCCGACCTGCGACGCATTCCCGTCGCCTGCCGGCCCATGGACCGGGCCGCCCCCGCTTCAGCGGCGAACGAACCGGCATTCCACGTTTGACGGTGGTGAAACCGCCCCTTGGGCGCGTATATAGTGAGGGTGTTCCCGCCCTTGCAAGACAGGCGAGCCGATTAAGAATCACGGATCGCGGGCTTTGCGGGCCCTGTCGATGCTTTCCGCGGCGACTGTGTCCTTGCCGCCCTTGCGCCGGAATACGCCCGCAGCCATGCAGGAAGACCGTTTCCCTTGTGCATGGACCGCGATGAGCCGATCGATGCGCCTTGCCTTCGCCCTGGCGGCAGCCGCGACCGCCCTGATCGCCCGTGCACAGGCGCAGCCCTTGCAGCTGCCCGGCGCGCAGCCGTTCAATGCGCCCGGCACGCAGCAGGGCGCGCCCGCGCAGCCCGGCGCCTCCGCGCCGCGCCAGCCCAGCATGCCGGCCATCAAGATCCCGACCGAGGAGGCGATCCTCGGCAAGGCCCTGCATCGCAACGGCCATCACGGCGAAGCCACCTTCTCGAAAACCGCCAGCGGCTTCGGGATGAAGCTCAATCTCGACGGGTTCCAGCCCGCCAATCTGGTCGAGCCCTGCGCCGTCTCCTTCGGTGACGCGCCCGTGCCGGTCACCGCGCTCGGCCGCCCGGCCGGCGTGCCGCGCTACCGGCTGGAGGCGCCGATCTGCCCGATCGTCTTCGACGTGCTCGACGGCGCCTTCCTCGTCGTCGAACCGGCCGAGCCCTGCGTCGTCGAGGCTGCCCAGTGCCGCATCGACCCGCGCGGCCTGTGGGGGCCGGACGCCGGCACGGTCGCCGCCAAGGCGAAGGAGATCGAAAAGGCGCGCGGCGCCGCCGAGCGCGCCGTGCGCGAGGGCTACAGGACGCTGACCGCCAAGTCGGATGCGATCGAGCAGCGCTCGATCGCCCGCGAGCAGGCGGGTTTCTCCTCCGAGCGCGAGACGATCTGCCGCGATTTCCAGCGCGAGGGCCAGATGGGTTTCTGCGCGGCGCGCATCACGGAAGCGCGCGCCGCAAGCTTGCGTGTCCGGCTCGGGCTGAACACCGAGCCCAAGCCCGCCGCCAAGCCGAAGCCGCGCCCGGCGCCCAAGCCCGCACCGCTCCCGCTGGCACCGACGCAGTAAGCCTCAGCCCATCCGCGCCGCCAGCGCCGCCACGTCCAGCCCTGCGAGCGCATCGAGCAGATGCATCGCAAAGCTGCCGGGGCCGGCCGCACGCTCGGCCGCGATCTCCCCGGCAACGCCATAGGCGGTCAACGCCGCCGCGGCAGCCATCGCAGGGTCTGGCTCGACCGCGCGGCAGGCGGCCACCAGCGCGCTCGACGCGCAGCCGAGCCCTGTCACCTTCGTCATCAGCTCATGGCCGTGGCGCAGTTCGAAGACCCGTCCGGAGCCCTCGATGCGATCGACCTTGCCGGTCGTCACGCGCAGGACGCCAGCCGCCCGGCGCATGACGGCGTCGAGCGCCGCCATTTCGGCGGCATTGCCGCGCACGGTGACGCCCGGCAGTTGCAGCACCTCTTCAGCGAGCCGCAGCCGCAACGGCGACAATTCGACGAAGACGGGGTCGAGCACCAGCGGGATGCCTCGCTCCCGCGCCACCGCGACGAGCTTCGGGATGGCGCGCTCACCCTCGGCGCTGATCGTGCCGAGATTGATCAGGACCGCGCCGGCACCCGCGGCGACGGCAGCGACCTCCTCGGGATGGCTCGCCATCGAGGGAATGGCCCCGAAGGCGAGCAGCATGTTGGCGGTGACGTTCTGCGCCACCGTATTGGTCAGGCAATGGATGCGCGGGCGGCGCTCGGCCACCCGCGCGAGGATCGACGCGACCTGGGACGCATCGAGACTGTCGTTCACGCTGTTCATTCCGCCGCAGGTAGATAGAGGCTGCCGCCCTTGTCGAGGAATTCCTGCGACTTGGCGGCCATGCCCTGCCTCTGCTGCTCGGCCATGGCCTCCAGATTGGCGCGCTCGTTGTCGCTCATCGCCAGAACCTCGGCGCGCAGATCCTGCGTGATCTTCATCGAGCAGAATTTCGGGCCGCACATCGAGCAGAAATGCGCGACCTTGTGGGCGTCCTTGGGCAGCGTCTCGTCGTGGAACTCCCGCGCCGTATCGGGGTCGAGCGCCAGGTTGAACTGGTCCTCCCAGCGGAAGTCGAAGCGGGCGCGCGACAGTGCGTCGTCCCGGATCTTCGCAGCCGGATGGCCCTTGGCGAGGTCGGCGGCATGCGCCGCGATCCGGTAGGTGATGACGCCGGTCTTGACGTCGTCGCGGTTCGGCAGGCCGAGATGCTCCTTCGGCGTGACGTAGCAGAGCATGGCGCAGCCATACCAACCGATCATCGCGGCTCCGATGCCGGAGGTGATGTGGTCGTAGCCCGGCGCGATATCAGTGGTCAGCGGTCCGAGCGTGTAGAACGGCGCTTCGCCGCATTCGCGCAGCTGCTTGTCCATGTTCCCCTTGATCTTGTGCATCGGCACATGGCCGGGGCCCTCGATCATGACCTGACAGCCCTTGTCCCAGGCAATCTTCGTCAGTTCGCCCAGTGTCTCCAATTCGGCGAATTGGGCGCGGTCATTGGCATCGGCGATGGAGCCGGGACGCAAGCCATCGCCCAGCGAGAAGGAGACGTCGTAGCGACGCATGATCTCGCAGATCTCGTCGAAGCGCTCATAGAGGAAGCTCTCGCGGTGATGCGCCAGGCACCAGCGCGCCATGATCGAGCCGCCGCGCGAGACGATGCCGGTGACGCGGTTCGCGGTCAACGGCACATAGGGAAGCCGCACGCCGGCATGGATGGTGAAGTAGTCGACGCCCTGCTCGGCCTGCTCGATCAGCGTGTCCTTGAACACCTCCCAGTCGAGCTTGATCGGATCGCCGCCGACCTTCTCCAGCGCCTGATAGATCGGCACCGTGCCGATCGGGACCGGCGAGTTGCGCAGGATCCAGGAGCGGATGTTGTGGATGTTGCGGCCGGTCGAGAGGTCCATCACCGTGTCGGCGCCCCAGCGGATCGCCCAGACCAGCTTCTCGACCTCCTCGGCCGCGCCGGAGGTGACGGCAGAGTTGCCGATATTGGCGTTGATCTTGACCAGGAAATTGCGGCCGATCGCCATCGGCTCCAGCTCGGGGTGGTTGATGTTCGCCGGGATGATGGCGCGCCCGCGCGCGATCTCGTCACGGACGAATTCCGGCGTCACGAATTCCGGCACGCTCGCGCCAAAACTCTCGCCATCGGCATGGCGCTCCTTTGCGCCTTCCAGCATGGCGGCGCGGCCGAGATTCTCGCGATGGGCGACATAGATCATCTCGGGCGTGACGATGCCGGCCCGGGCGAACTCGTATTGCGTCGTCAACTGGCCGGGCTTCGCCTGCAGGATCGGGCGCTCGGCCGGGCAGGCCGGCACGAGCTGGTCGGCGGAGATATTCCCGTTATCGGCGGAGGTGACCGCGCGTCCCGCCACCCGCTCGAAGCCGCGGGCATCGAGCCAGGCGCGGCGTGGCTGCACGAGGCCGGCATTGAGGTCGATCTTGGCGTCCGTCTCGGTGAAGGGGCCGGAAGGATCGTAGAGGCGCACCGGCGGCTCGGCATCGGTCGTCAGCACGACCTCGCGGAAAGGCACGCGCATCTCGGGATGCTCAGGCGCGGCGACGTAGATCTTGCGCGAGCCGATGATCGGCCCGGTGGTCACGCTTTGCGGGGCGGTTTTGACGCTGTTCTTCTGGGGTTTGGTATGGGCATTCATGAGGATCTCCTCCTTGGTACAGGTCAGGAGATCCGGCGTCGAAGCGGTTCAAGCGCTGTGATGCGGGTGCAGGCCAAGGCCGCACCGCGTTCCAGTCCCTCCGCCGGTATGACCCGGATCAGGTTCGATGGGTTCGGCTTCGAAAGCCGTCTCAGCCCTTGCGGGCACCCCTCGGAACGCGGACGAGGTTAGGCGCGGCGTCGCCGCTTGGCAACCGGCTCGCCAAGAAACGATCCAAACGGGAATAAGGGGGGTTCAGGCGGAGCGGTCGACGAGGCTACCTTGCCCTTCAGGGAGCATCGCCTGCGTCTGCTCGACGCTCTGCTGAATCAGGGCGACGAGACTCTGCTCGGTCTGCGCGTTCTGCTTGAGCATCTCGATGGAGAGCGCCTGCTGCGTCGAGGCGGCCTGCATCGTGACGATGCTATGGGCAAGGGAGACGGCGTCGCTCATGCGGGTGACGCTATCGGTCATCCCTTGCCAAATCCTGAACGGCCTTCAGGGCGCGATGATCGATTTCACCAGACGCGGCATCCGGACGCCGGGGCACGCCGCTTCGCGGTCGCAGGGGCCGCCAGTCGGCGGCCCCTTTCGATCGTCAGCGGTTCTGGCCGGTCAGCAGGGGCGTGATCCGCCGCAGCGTCACGCGCCGGTTCTGCCGCGAGGCGTCCTGCGTCTGCACCTTCAGATATTGCTCGCCATAGCCCTGGGTCGTCAGGTTCTCCGGCGGGATCTGGAAGTCGCGCGTCAGGATCTCGGCGACGGACTGGGCCCGGCGGTCCGAAAGCGAGAGGTTGTCGACATCCGCACCGACCGCATCGGTGTGCCCCTCGACGAGGAACACCTCGTTCGGTGAGCTCTGCAGAGCCCGCCGGACCGAATCCGCGATCACCGCCAGGCGCTGGGCCTGATCCGGCGTGACTTGCCAGGAGCCGGTGTCGAAGGTGATCGTGTCGATGTCAACGCTGCGCATGCGGGCGCGCAGGTCCGGCGAGTACCGCACCTCGTCCAACGTATAGCGGCGCGGGATCGCGGCGATCGGCGGCGCGGTGATCGTCTCGTAGATCAGCGCCTCGTCGGCCTGATCGGCATCGACGATGTAACGCTCGCGCGGGATCGGCAGCGGCGGCGGCGGCAGCACCACGATGTCGTCGGCGAAGCGGCCAGGACGGTCGCGCAAGGTGTTGTCGATGATGATCACCTCGCGGTTGTCCCGGTCGATGCGGGTGCGGCGGATCAGCCGGCCCTCCTCGTCCGTGACGGTGACGACGCGCGTGCCGTCGGGACGTTCGAACACGGTCCGCATCTCGCCGTCGCGCCGCTCGGAGCGGCCCTGCCAGCCGAGATCGCGGAAACGCTGGTCCTCGTCGCGGCGGATGATGGCGCGGCCGTCATCGTCGCGGATGATGGTGCGGCCGGGCTCGCGGATGATAGTGTAGTCACCCTCCCGGCGCTCCTCGCGCCGCGACCGGATATCGTCGAAGCGCTGCGCGCCCTGCGTCGCCATGATACCGCCGAGGACACCGGCACCGAGGCCGATCGCCCCGGCGACGCCGGGCGAGACGCCGCCGCGACGGCCCTCGCGCTGCGGCGGCTGGCTCGGAAAGGCGCCGCCAGCCGGTGGCTGTCCCGGCACGGGGGCGATGCCGGGCTGCGCCGGCGCGGCGCCGGCGGGCGGGGGTGGAGCCGCAATGCCGGGCTGGGCCGGTGCCGCCGGAGCGGGGCGCGGCGGCTGGGTCGGAGCGGCCCCCGCAGGCGGCATCGGGGCGATCGCACCCGGCTGTGCCGGGGCGGGAGCGGCTGCCGGAGGCGTGGCGGGTTGAGGCGCCGCGCCGGGCAGGCGGGGCTGCTGCGGCGCCGCCGAAGGCGGAACGGCCGGGCCGCCGCGCGGGACCGCCGAGGGCGGAGTGCCGATGCCGGGCTGGGCCGGGGCGGCGGAAGGCGGCACAGCCGGGCCGCCACGCGGAACGGCCGAAGGCGGAGCGCCTGTGCCGGGCTGGACCGGGACCCCGGGCGCAACGGAAGGCGGCACAGCCGGCGGACGCGGTTGAGTTGGGGCGGCCGAGGGGGGCACTGCCGGGCCGCCGCGCGGAACTACCGAGGGTGCGGAGCCCGGCTGGGGCGGTGCGGAGGGAGGTGTCGACGGACGCAAGCCGGGCTGCGGACCCGGCGTGGCGGCAGGCGGCGCGGGCGGCTGCGGAGCGGCGCGCGGCGGGACCGGCATGGCGGGCTCGGACGGCGGACGGGGCGGTGTCGGACGGGCCGCCGGGGGCTGGCCGGGCGCGGGCACCATGTTCGGGGCGGGGCGCGGAGCCTGAGGCATCTCGCGCGGCATCGGCGGACGCTCGGGCTGCGGCCGGGCTGCTGGCGGCTCGGCGCGCGGCTGAGGCGCCGGCATGGCGGGAGGTTGCGGCCGCGGGGCCGCGGGGCCGGGCTGCATCTGCGGCGGGCGCGGCGCCTGCGGCATGCCCGGAGGCATCGGGCGCTCGGGTCCGCGCTGCTGGCCCGGCTGCGCTCCCGGCGGGCGCTGGCGATGTCTCTGCCCCGGCTGGTCGTCGCCGGGGGCAGGCGCCTGCGCGAGCCGATATCCGGCTTCCGCGAAGGCCTGCCCCGCTTGCGAAAGGACGAGGGCCGGCAGGACGGTCCCAACCAGCAGCCAGCGTTTCGTGCGCATTGCAATTCCCGTTTCTTGTTTCAACGCACGGGTATCAGGCCGTTCGGGGCCTGAACCCATGATGAAGCAAAAACGGCGGGAATCGGGCAGCGGTTCCGCGCCGCGCCTCAGATGCCGGCTTCCGCCTTCACATAGGCGGCGATCTCGGCATGGGTCGCGAACCAGCAATCCCCCTTCGCCTTGGCCAACCGGATCAGTTCCTCGAGAATCCAGAGGCGCGAACGATAGGTGATGACATGCGGGTGCATCGTTAGCAGGAACAGGCCGCCATCGGCATGAGCACCCTCGAACTCGCGGCGGAAGATATCGAAGACGGCTTCGGGCGGCGTGTAGGGCCGAAGCGCCTGGAAGCGGTTCATGTTGAAATAGACCGCGTCGTCGCGGATCCATTCGACCGGCAATTCGACCATGCCGGTCGCCTCGCCCTTCTCGACGATCTCGTAGGGGTCGTCATCGGCGAAGAGCGAGGAATCGTAGAGGAGACCGAGCTCGCGCTCGACGGACAGCGTCACCTCCGAAAAATCCCAGGACGGGGTGCGCATGCCGACCGGCCGGACGCCGGTGATCCTTTCCAGCGTATCGGCCGAGCGCAGATGCAATTCGCGCTCATCCGCCGGGGGAACGGCCGTGTTGACCTCGTGAATCCAGCCATGAAGGCCGATCTCGTGCCCCGCGCCGACGATGCGGCGCTGCTCGTCGGGATAGAGAAGCGCCGTCACGGCCGGCACGAAGAAACTCGCCTTGATATCCTGCTTGTTCAAGAGATCGAGGATGCGCGGCACGCCGACGCGATTGCCGTACTGGCCCCAGGACAGGCGCCCGACCGACTTGCCGCCGTCGCGCAATTCATTGGTCTCGTGGTCGACGTCGAAGGAGAGCGCGATCGCGCAGCGGGCGCCGTTCTTCCACTTGGCCGGCTTCAGATTGCGGCCGGCGCGCACGCGCTCGACCTTGCCGCGCCAGACCTCTTCCGGCCATTGCCAGGGCAGGAGTTCGGTATCGCTCATCGTCGCTCTCCTCAGATGGTCGCCGCGCCCGGCAGCACCGGCACGGCGGCGAGCAGACGCTTGGTGTAGTCGTGCTGCGGGTGATCGTAGACCTCGCCGGCCGGGCCGCTCTCGACGATCCGGCCGCGATACATGATCGCGACCCGGTCGCAGAGATGGCGGACGACCGAGAGATCGTGCGAGATGAAGATCAGCGTCAGGTCGAGCTCCTGCCGCAGGCGGATCAGCAGGTTGATGATCTGCGCCTGGATCGAGACGTCGAGCGAAGCGACCGGCTCGTCGCAGACGACGACATCGGGCTGCATCGCGAGCGCTCGCGCGATGGCGACGCGCTGACGCTGGCCGCCAGAGAACTGGTGCGGATAGCGATCCGCGAAATCCGGATCGAGCCCGACTGCCGCCAGCCATTGCCGCACATAATCCTTCGCCTGCGCGCGCTGGACGAGCCCATGCGCCAAGGGCCCCTCGGCGATGCTGTCGCCGACCGTCATGCGCGGATTGAGCGAGGCGAAGGGGTCCTGGAAGATGGTCTGGACGCGCGTCGTGACCTTGTGCGGCTGCTCGCCCGCGCTCATCACCGGCGCTCCATCGATGCGGACGGAGCCGCTATCCGGCGCGTAGATGCCGGCGGCGACGCGCCCGAGCGTCGACTTGCCGGAGCCGGATTCGCCGACGAGGCCGAGCGCCTCGCCGCGCTTCAGCACCAGCGTGACGTCGTCGACCGCCTGCACCACGGCCGGCGCCTTGGACAGGCCAGCCTTCTGGGCGAGCTTGCGGAACAGGCCCGGCGTCTGGGCGAAGCGCTTCGCGACATGCTCGATGCGGACGTAATGCACGGCGTCCGCGACGGCAGGGGCGGCCTGTTTCGCAGCGCGCGGCGGCGGGGCGACATCGGAGCCGACGCCGCCAGCCAGCAGCGTGCCGGGCTCGGAGCGTGACGGCAGCGCATCGAGCAATGCCCGCGTGTAGGCATGCTGCGGATGCGTCAGGACCGACAAGGTCGGCCCGGCCTCGACGATCCTGCCGTGGCGCATGACGCAGACATGGTCGGCAAGCTCGGCGACGACGGCGAGGTCGTGGCTGATCCAGATCAGCGCCGTGCCGAGCTCCGCGACCAGCTCCTTCATCTCCGCGAGAATCTCGGCCTGCACGGAGACGTCGAGCGCGGTGGTCGGCTCGTCGCAGATGATCAGCTTGGGGCGATGCAGCAGGGCGATGGCGATGGCGACGCGCTGGCGCATGCCCCCGGAGAACTGATGCGGGTAGAAATCGACCTTGGCCTCGGGGTCGGGGATGCGGACCTGCGCCAATGCGGCAACCGCGCGACGGCGGGCTTCCCCACCCGAGACCGTCTCATGCGCTTCCAGCGCCAGACGGATCTGGGTCCCGATGGTCAGCATCGGGTTCAGCGTCATCATCGGGTCCTGGAAGACCATCGAGATCTGCTTGCCCCGGACCTTGCGCAGTTCGGCGGGAGGCAAGCCGACAAGTTCGCGGCCCTCCAGCTTCACCGACGAACCCGGCTCGACGCGACCGGGCGGGTCGATCAGGCCGATGATCGAGAAGCCGGTGATGCTCTTGCCCGAGCCGGATTCACCGACGAGGCCCATCACCTCGCCGCGCTTCAGCGCGAAGGAGACGCCGTCGACGGCCTTCACCACGCCGCCCCGGGTGTGGAAATGCGTGGCGAGGTTCGCGACCTGAAGGAGAGGCGCGTCGCTCATCGCTTCAGCCTCGGATTGACCTGATCGCGGATCCGGTCGCCGACGAGGTTGATGGCGACGATCAGGATGATCAGCGCGATGCCGGGATAGATCGAGATCCAGTAGCGGCCCGAAAGCATGTACTGGAAGCCGTTCGCGATCAGCATGCCGAGCGAGGGCTCGGTCACCGGCAGGCCGACGCCGAGAAAGGAGAGCGTCGCCTCCAGAGCGATGGCGTTCGCCACCTGCACGGTCGCAACGACGATCAAGGGCGGCAGGCAGTTCGGGAAGATGTGGCGCCAGACCACGCGCCAGCCCGGCAGGGGCGTCGAAAGCACGGCCTCGACATAATCCTTGCCGCGCTCGGCCGAGGCCGCACCATGGGCGGTGCGGGCGAAATAGGCGTATTGCGCCGCGGCCAGCGCGGCGATGAGCTGCATCTTGCCCTGGCCGAGCAGCGCCGAGAGAACGAGCGCCAGCAGGATCGCCGGGAAGGCGAGCTGCAGGTCGATGACCCGCATGATGAAGGCTTCCCACCGGCCGCCGACATAAGCGGCGCCGATGCCGAGCGAGACGCCGAGCGCAAAGGCGAGCGCGCCGGCGACGAGCCCCATCTGCAGGGAGATGCGCAGACCGTAGAGGATGGCCGAGAACAGGTCCCGCCCCTGCGCATCGGTGCCGAGCCAATGCGTGTAGCCGCCCTCGCCGACATAGCCTGGCGGACGGCGGGCATCGGAGAGCGAGAGATTGGCGAGGTCGTAAGGGTCCTGCGGCGCGACGAGCGGCGCCAGCAGGGCGATGCCGATCATCAGAGCGACCACGGCGAGCGCCACGACCGCCGTCCGGCTCTCGCGGAACTCGGCCCAGAAGCGGGCGGTGGGGGAAGCGTCCTTCATCGCGCGCCTCCCTTCCTGAGTCGCGGATCGAGCCCGACATAGGCAAGGTCGACGAGGAAGTTGATGGTGATGAAGACGAAGGCGACGAGCATCAGATAGGCGACCATCACCGGCCGGTCGAGCGACTGGATCGAGTCGATGATCAGCTTGCCGATCCCGGGCCAGGAGAAGATCGTCTCGGTGACGACGGCGAAGGCGAGCGTCGAGCCGAATTCGAGGCCGAAGACGGTGACGAGCGGAATCGCGATCAGGCGCAGGACATGCCGGCGCAGCACCGTCCATTCGGAGAGGCCAGCGGCGCGGGCGAATTTCACGGTGTCGGAAAGCATGGTCTCGCGCGTGCCGGCACGGGCAAGGCGCGTCATCAGGGCCAGCTTGAAGAAGGCGAGGTTGAGCGCCGGCAGCAAGAGATGGCTCAGGCCGTTCAGCGTGAGGAAGCTCCATTCGACGCCGAAGACGGAGACCGTCTCGCCGCGTCCGCCCGCCGGCAGCCATTGCAGTTCGACGGCGAAGGCCATGATCAGCACGAGGCCGATCCAGAAGGTCGGCACCGAGAAGCCGAGGATAGAGACCGTCATGATGAGTTTCGAGGCAAAGCTGTCCGGTCTGTAGCCGGCATAGATTCCAGCAGGAATGCCGATCAGCGCCGCGCCGCAGACCGCGGCGAGAGTCAGTTCCAGCGTCGCCGGCAGGCGCGACAGGATCAACTCCATCACGGGCATGCCGAAGACGAAGGAGCGGCCGAAATCGCCATGCAGAACGCGGCCGAGGAAGGTGAGGTATTGCTCCCAGAGCGGCCGGTCGAGCCCGTAATGGGCGATGGTCTGGAGCCTGAGCTCCTGGCTGACATCCGGGCCGATCAGAACGTCGATCGGGTTGCCGATCGCATAGACGCCGACGAAGACCAGCACCGACATGACGAGCATGACGACGAGCGCCTGGGCCAGCCGGACGGCGACATGGCCTAGCATGCTCCCTCCCTTCCCCCTTGCGGGGAAGGGCCGGGAATGGGGGTGGTGCCGCTTGATAAGTGCTCGCCAAGCGGCACCACCCCCGCCCCTAACCCCTCCCCACAAGGGGGAGGGGAACAGGTTGCGCTGACCGCGAGGGCGCTCCTCACGGCCAGCTCTCCACCATCGCCGCGCGCGTCTCCTCGACGCCGACCTGCCAGAGCGTCCGCATGTCCTCGTCCGAGCGCTGGTAGAGACCATGGAAATTGCCGTCGCCGAGGATCTCGCGACGCTTCGCGGGGCTCGCAGCCTGGTATTCGGCGGCGTTGAAGGGCGGCTTCAACGTGTCGGGCATCGCCACGCCCGCGAGCCGCGTCCAGGGGAAGTTCTCCATCCAGGAGGCGTGCGACGCCGCCGGGTCGATCGCCTTCACCGCCGCCTGGAACAGCGGCGCCGCCCACCAATTGTGCAGCCTGATGCTCGCATCCGGATGGCGATCGAGCCATTCGGTCGCGAAGTTCAGCGCCGGCGAATTGCCGCCATGGCCGTTGACCAGCACGATCCGGCGGAAGCCGGAGCGATAGAAGCCGTCGAAAATGTCGCCGAGCAGCGCCGCATAGGTGCTGAGTTTTAGCGAGATGCTGCCCGGAAAGTTCAGGAATCCGGGCGTCATGCCATAGGCCAGCACGGGGAAGACGGGGATGCCGAGCGGCTCGGCCGCCTCCTTTGCCACCCGCTCGGACAGGATCACGTCGGTCGCGAGGCTGAGATAGGCGTGCTGCTCGACACTGCCGAGCGGCAGGACGCAGCGGTCATCCCGCTTCGCCTGTGCCTCGATCTGCATCCAGTTCATCTCTGCGACCAACACGGCGCGATCCTTGCTTCGCGTGTCCAAGCGGTAGACAGTCTCAGTCGCGCCCGGCGATCCGGGGCGAAAGCGGCCTGCAAACCCAAGTCGAAGCTATCCTTGACTCCGGGTCCGGAGAGCGTCAAGTTCCATTTGGAACTAAATCGGCAGGGAGGGTCTCCCATGCGGCGCTCACCGACTTCTCTTTCGCGCGTCGATCCGGAACGCGAGACAGCGCTCGCCGCGCTCGATCCGCTGACCGTGACGAAGCTCTGGGGCAATCCCTGCTGGCTGTCCTTCAGGCTGAACTTCCTCGCCTTCCGCTTCAACGATCCGGTCTATCGCTGGATCGAAACCCGCTATGGGCTGGTCCGGCCGGAATTCGTCGCGCTCTACGCCGTGGGATTGCGCGAGGGCGTGGCGGCCAAGAACATCGTCGCTTCGTCGGGCCTGCCGAAGAACACGCTGTCGCGCGCGGTGCAAAAGCTGCTGCAACGGCGGCTGCTCAAGCGCGAAGCCGACCCGGACGACCTGCGCAGCTATGTTCTGCATCTGACGGCCGCCGGCCGCAAGATCTTCAACGAGACCATGCCGCCCATGGTGCAGCATCAGACCACGATGCTCTCCTGCCTCAGCGAGGACGAGCAGCAGCAACTCTGCGCGCTGCTCGACAAGCTCGTCATCGCCTCGCCCAGCTGGACAAACGAACTCGAACACGAGGGGAACTGATCATGCCATCCGCCCGGACCTTCCGCCTCGCGGCCTTCGCCGCCCTGCTCGCCACCGGCATCTCGACCGGCGCGCTGGCGCAGACGCTCACGATCGGCGTCCGTGCCGGCCCGGAATCCATCGACCCGCACTTCACCGCGACCGGCACCCATGCCGAGGCGCTGAAGCATGTCTTCGATACGCTGACCTGGTCCGGCGACAAGCTGCAGATCGAGCCGCGGCTGGCGCTGAGCTGGAAGACGCTGGAGCCCACCGTCTGGGAGTTCAAGCTGCGCCCCGGCGTCAAGTTCCATGACGGCTCCGACTTCACGGCCGAGGACGTGAAGTTCTCGATCGAGCGCATCCCGGTCGTTGCCGGGCCGAACCCGACCACCATCTATGTCCGACGCGTCAAGGAGGTTAAGATCGTCGATCCGCTGACCGTCCATATCGTCACGGACGGGCCCGCGCCGAACCTGCCGAACGACTTCATCCGGCTGTTCATCGTCTCGCACAAGGCCGCCGCCGGCCTGAACAAGGACAATGCCAACGAGGCCTTCAACTCCGGCAAGGCGGCGGTCGGCACCGGCCCCTACAAATTCGTCTCGTGGACGCCGAAGGACCAGATGGTGCTCGAGCGCTTCGACGGCTACTGGGGCCCGAAGGAGCCCTGGGCCAAGGTGCTCCGCAAGGAATTGCCGAACGACGCCGCCCGCGTCGCGCAGCTCAAGGCCGGTCAGGTCGACATCATCGTGCGCGCCCCGGCCTCCGACGTGCCGACGCTGAAGCGGGACCCGAAACTCACCGTCGCGACGGTCGAGAGCGTCTATCTCTTCAACGTCGAGCTCGATTTGCGGGACAAGCCTCCGCAGATCAGCGCCAAGGACGGCTCGCCCCTGCCCAAGAACCCGCTTCAGGACGCGAAGGTCCGCGAGGCGATCGACCTCGCCATCGACCGGCCGGCGCTGGCCGAGATCGCGATGGAAGGGCTCGGCTCGCCGGCCAACCAGCTCGTCACCCCGACGATCGCCGGCTTCAACAAGAGCCTGCCGGCGATCAAGCCGGATGTCGCCAAGGCCAAGAAGCTGATGGAGGAGGCAGGCTTCCCCAACGGCTTCAAGATCTCGTTCTCCTTCACCAACGACCGCCTGCCCGGCGACCGGCAGGTCGGCACCTCGATCGCGCAGATGCTGGCGCGCATCGGCATCGAGGTGAACGCCAACGCCCAGCCGGGCGCCGTCTTCTTCCCCGCCCGCCTGCGCGGCGACTTCTCGATGTCGATGTCGGGCTGGGGCACGCTGACCGGCGAAGCGAACTACACCCTGTCCTCGCTGGTCCACTCCAACGATCCGGCCCGGAAGCTCGGCGCCTTCAACGTGCTGAACTACGCCAACCCGCAGGTCGACAAGCTGATCCAGGACGCCGCCGTCGAAATGGACGAGGGCAAGCGCAACCAGATGCTGGCGGATGTCGCAGCCATCGTGGCCAAGGACCGGCCGCGCCTGCCGATCACCGCCGTCGGCTCGGCCTGGGCCATGCAGAAGGACAAGGTGACGATCAGCCCGCGCGTCGACGAGGACACGCTGGCGATGGACATCAAGCCCGTGAAGAAGTAACGGGCCCAGCTTCGCGTCATGGCCGGGCCTGTCCCGGCCATCCACGTCTTCGCGCGATGGAGCACGTTCAGTGCTCAAGACGTGGATGCTCGTCGCAAGGGCGAGCGTGACGGCCTGCTGACCTCACGAATGACGACGGATCGGAAACCGACATGACCCTCGCTCTCGCCATCCATGGCGGCTGCGGCACGCTGCCCAAATCCGAGATGACCGAAGCCGAATGGGCGCAGGCCCGCGCCGACCTCACCAGTGCGCTGCGCGCCGGCTGGACGATCCTGAACAAGGGCGGGACGGCGGTGGATGCCGTGGAGGCCGCCGTGCGGGTGATGGAGGATTCGCCGCATTTCAACGCCGGGCATGGCGCGGCCTTCAACACCGATGGCGAGCACGAGCTCGACGCCTCGATCATGGACGGCGCGACGCTCGCGGCCGGCGCGATCTGCGCCGCCCAACGCATCCGCAATCCGATCACGGCCGCCAAGGCGCTGATGCTGCGCGGCGACCCGCTGCTGCTGGCCGGACCGGCCGCCGACGAGTTTGCCGAGCATGAAGGCATCGACACGGTCGAGAACGAGCATTTTTCCACCGAGCGCCGGCGCAAGAGCCTGGCCTCGATGAAGATCCGCGAGATCGTCGGCACGGCGTCCGAAGCCAGCGAGGCCGAGAAGCACGGTACGGTCGGCGCCGTCGCCTGCGACGCGCAGGGCCATCTCGCCGCGGCGACCTCGACCGGCGGCTACACCAACAAGCCTGCCGGCCGCGTCGGCGATTCCCCGATCATCGGCGCCGGCACCTATGCCCGCGACGGGCGCTGCGCCGTCTCGGGCACCGGCAAGGGCGAGTATTTCATGCGCTATTGCGTCGGCCACGAGATCGCATCGCTGATCGCCTATAAGGGCCTCTCGCTGGAAGCGGCGACGGATGCCGTCCTCGCCGAGCTCTCCGAGCACAAGATCGGTGCGGGGCTGGTGGCGGTCGGCGCCGACGGTTCGGTGGTCGCGCCCTACAACACCGAGGGCATGTATCGCGGCTGGGTGACGGAGGACGGCCTCATCCATGTCGCCACGCATGAACATGTCGAGCTGGCGGGACAGGCGTGAGCGAACCGATCCTGATCTGGGGCGCGGGGGCCATCGGCGGCACGCTCGGCGCCTATTGGGCGCGGGCCGGCATCCCGGTTCTGCTCGTCGATATCGTGCCCGAGCATGTCGAGGCCTGCCGGACGCGCGGGCTCGCCATCACCGGCCCGGTCGAGGAATTCCGGCAAGTGGTGCCCGCCGTGACCCCGGCCAAGCTGACCGGCCGCTATAGCCGCATCGTGCTCGCGGTGAAAGCCGGCGCGACGGAAGCCGCACTCGCGGCGCTCACACCGCATCTGGCCGAGGACGGTTTCGTGCTTTCCGCCCAGAACGGGCTCAATGAGCTCGCCATCGCCAAGGCCGTCGGCGAGCGGCGGACCATGGGCTGCTTCGTCAATTTCGGCGCCGACTGGCTGGGTCCCGGCGAAATCCTCTACGGCAATCGCGGTGCGACGGTCGTCGGCGAGCTCGACGGGTCGATGAGCGAGCGCGTCATCGAGATGCACCGGCTCATGCGGCTGTTCGAGCCGGACGCGATCCTGACCGACAACATCTTCGGCTATCTCTGGGGCAAGCTGGCCTATGGCGCGATGCTGTTCGGGACGGCGCTGACCGACGATTCGATGTCGGCGAACTTCGCCGATCTGCAGCGCCTGCCGGTCTGGCTCGCGCTCGGGCGCGAGGTCGGCGCGGTCGCGGCCAGGCGCGGCGTCATTTCGCTCGGTTTCGGCGCGTTCGACCCGATGGTCTTCGCGCCGGGACGGCCGGAAGGCCCGCAGGTCGAGACGATCAACTGGCTCGCCCATTACACCGCGCAGACGGCCAAGACCCATTCCGGCATCTGGCGCGATCTCGCCGTGCGCAAGCGCAAGACCGAGGTCGATCCGCAGATCGGCGTCATCGCGACGCTCGGCCGCGAGGTCGGCGTGGCGACGCCGGCGCTGGAGACGCTGGTTTCACTGATCCACGACATCGAGGAAGGCCGCCGCCGGATGGCCTTCGAAACGCTGAAGGTACTGATCGATCGATGCAGATCCGCTTCGACAACCGCGTAGCTCTCGTCACCGGCGCGGCCCAGGGCATCGGGCGTGCCATCGCGGCCGCATTGGCGCAGGCCGGTGCGCGCGTCCATCTCGTCGACATCGACGCCGACGGGGTGCGGGCGACAGCACAGGAGATCGGCGCGACCGGGCATGCCGCCGATCTCGGCTCGCCCGAGGCGGCGCAGGCGCTGGTCCACGACATCGTCGTAGCGGAGGGAAGGCTCGACCTTCTCGTCCATGCCGCCGGCGGCGTACGCGGACAGGTCGGGCGGGCGATCGAGGAGATTTCGGAAGCGGACTGGCGCGTCATCTTCGCCGCCAATGTCGATGCCGCCTTCTTCCTGGCGCAGGCGGCGGCGCCCGCGATGAAGCAGGCCGGCTATGGCCGGATCGTGACGATCTCCTCGGGGGCGGGCTTGAGGCCGAGCCTTACCGGCATCCAGGCCTATGCCAGCGCCAAGCATGCGCTGGTCGGGCTGACCAGGCAGCTCGCCTGGGAGTTCGGCCCGCACGGCATTACGGTGAATTCGGTGGCGCCGGGCTTCGTGCGCTCCAATCCGGCGACCGAGCGGCAATGGCAGAGCTATGGGCCGGAAGGACAGAAGCGCCTCGTCGAGAGCATCCACACCCGCCGGCTCGGCACGCCCGAGGATATCGCCAACGCGACGCTGTTCTTCCTGAGCGAGCAGGCCGGCTGGGTCAGCGGACAGGTGCTTTCGGTGGATGGCGGACGGTCGTAGCCGCTCGACGCTCCGTCACTCGCGGCAACCCGACAACGAGAAATGCGCGGGGAACCCTCTCCCGGAGGGAGAGGGCAGAGTGAGGGGTAGGCCGTTGGACGCCTAGCCGAAACCTGACCGCTGCCGCGGTGCTGCTGCACTCAACTGGTCCAGGGGCCTACACCTCACCCCTGCCCCTCTCCTTACGGGAGAGGGGGTCCCCGTGCGTGCTGTGGATGGCTGGAGGCCCGAATCGCCTCAGCCGCAATTCGCCTGATCAGCCGGCTGATCGGCGCCGACCATCCAGTTCGTGCCGAAGCGATCGACCAGCATGCCGAAGCGCGGCGACCAGAAGGTCTCGGCCATCGGCATGGTGATCTTGGCCCCGCCTTCGGACAGGCCGGCGAAGATGCGCTCGGCCTCCTCCGGCGTCGGCACGCTGACGCTGACCGAGACCGAGCGCATCGGCCCGTCGCTGCGGTCCGGCGGCGCGTCGGACGCCATCAGCAACTGCCCTTCGATCTCGAGGCAGGCATGCAGGATCTTGTCGCGCCATTCCGCCGGGACGTGCTCCTCGGCCGGTGTGCCCTTGTGGTCCATCATGGCCTGGATCTTGCCGCCCAGAACCTTGTGGTAGTGGGTGAAGGCCTCGCGGCAATTGCCCTCGAACATCAGATAGGTCGACAATTTCATCTCGTTTCCTCCTGGTTGGGACGTGAAAGCGTTCAGCGCTTGCGGTGGTATTGAGCGGCCATGAACTCGGTCCACTGACCATCGGGCCCGAGGGCGCGCGAGGTCAGGGTGCGATGGTCGGGCGACAGGAAGGTTATGACGTCCTGATACTTCGCCATGGAGCCGTCGCCGGCCATGCTGGGCCCCTCGGTGTCGAGGACCAGCGATTTGCCATCGGCGGAGAGCGCGCCGTCATAAATCCACATCATCGTCATGATCGAGGCGACGAAGCTGCCGACGAAGCGGCCCTTGGCCGGGTCGAAGCCGAGCGTCATCAGGCTGGTGACCGGCTTGCCGTCCGGGGAATCGCCCTGCCCCTCGCCGAGGGTCCAGAGCCCGCCGAGCGAGCGCACGCTCTCCGTGCCCTTCGAGGTGGAGGGCGGCTGATCCGGCCCCATCGCGCAGGTCATCTCGGCGGTCCAGTCTCCAATCAGCTGATGGAGCCATTCATGCTCCTTCTGCGGTTCGCCCATCATGGTTTCTCTCCTCTGGTTTTTCGTTCTCTGGGTGCTCGGGACTACACCGCCTCAGGCGGCACGCTCGGCCGTGGCCTTCATGGCCTTGAGGCCGGATTCGAAATCGCCGCCGACCATGCGGTCCATGTCCATGAAGACATGCATGATCTTGCCGATAAACGGCGTCGGACCGGTCATGGTCCAGGTCACGGCCGTCCCAGATCCTTGCGGCGTCAGCGCGAAGACGACGTCGTTATGCGCCTCGAACGGCTTGAGGAAATCGAGCTTGAGCCCGAGCTTGCCCGGCGCCTGCGCCTCGGTGATGCGCATGCTGCCCTCGCCGACATTCTTGTCGCCGGCCCAGGCATAGGTCGCGCCGACGCCGTTTGCAGCGCCGCCATAGCTGCGCTTCATCGCCGGGTCCTTCTTCTCCCAGGGCGACCACGCGCCCCAGGCCCTGAAATCGGCGATCAGCGCATAGACGCGCTCCGGCGGCGCGTTGATCGTGGCGGTCCGCGTGACCTGGAAGCTATCGGGCTTGCGGGCGGCCAGGATCAGCACGACGGCGACCCCGGCCACGACGAGGCCGAGCAGACTGAGGAGAACGGTTTTGAGCATGAGCGTCACCTGCGAAAAGGCTGAAGGGGCCGTTTGAACGTCAAACGCCCGGTTCATCGGGTGGTTTCGTCTTGATCTCGCGCAGCATCACGTCCAGCCGGCCCAGGCTCTGGTTCCAGAAACGGCTGTAGTGCTCCAGCCATTCCGAAACGCCCTGCAAAGGGCCGGGGTCGAGCCGGCAAGGTCGCCATTGGGCTTCCTTCCCCCGCGTGATCAGCCCGGCGCGCTCCAGTACCTTCAGGTGCTTCGAGACGGCCGGAAGGCTCATCGCGAAGGGTTCCGCCAGCTGCTTCACCGAAGTCTCGCCTTCCGACAGCCGGGCCAGGATGGCGCGGCGCGTCGGATCGGCCAGGGCGGCAAAAGTCAGGCTGAGCGGGTCCGTCGACATCGTATGAAACCGATCAGTTAATTAACTAATCGGTTTACTAAAGCGATCCTCCCCGGCTGTCAACCGCCTTCCGGGACAGATTGTCCCCGGCCGCCGCCGGTTGTTGTCAGGAACCCGGAGGCACAGCTAGAACCGGTTGGCGAGGAGGATGCATCCGCTCATGAGTTTCGAGACCGCAGCGACACCCGAGGCCGCCGTCGACCGGCTCGAACGGCTCTATGACGACGCCCGCTCTGCGTTACGCGGCGACCTGCAGCGCTTCTTCGACACCGGGCAGGCACCGACCGTCGAGGAGCGCGAGCGCTATCGCTATCCGATGCTGCGCGTGACCTATGAGCCGTCGAAGCTGCCGGCGGCGACGCGGCGCGGCTACGCCAAGTTCGCCGCGCCTGGCATCTATTCGACCACGGTGACCCAGCCGGCCGAGTTCCGGGCCTATCTGCTCGACCAGCTCCGGCCGCTCGTCGCCGAATACGGCGCGACGATCGAGACCGGCATCAGCACGCAGGAGATTCCCTATCCCTACGCGATCGAGGGCGGGGACGAACTCGGACGCGGGACGATCACGGCCACCGAACTCGCGCGCCATTTCCCCACGCCGCTGCTCGCCCTGGTCGGCGACGAGATCGCGGACGGGACCTACGACCTTGTCGAGGGCGAACCACGCCCGCTGTCCCTGTTCGACGCGGTCAGGGTCGATTATTCCCTGCGACGCCTGATGCATTACACCGGCACGGACTGGCGGGCGGTGCAGCCCTGGGTTCTGCTGACCAATTATCACCGCTATGTCGACCAGTTCGTCCGGCTCGGCCTCGCCGAGATCGAGGCCGGCACCGCCGAGGCGCTGGTCGCGCCCGGCGGCATCCGCATCGACAAGGACGGCATCGATGTTTCGGCGGCAGAACGGGTGATGTCGGCGCCCTGGCACCGTTTCCAGATGCCGGCCTATCACCTCATTCGGAAAAGCGGCGAGGGCGTGACCCTGGTCAATATCGGCGTCGGTCCCTCCAACGCGAAGAACATCACCGACCATCTCGCGGTGCTGAGGCCCAATTGCTGGCTGATGGTCGGCCATTGCGGGGGCCTGCGCCAGACCCAGATCATCGGCGACTACGTCCTCGCCCATGCCTATCTCCGGCAGGACCGCATCCTCGACGACCTCGTGCCGCCGGATATCCCGATTCCGGCGCTGGCCGAAGTCCAGGTCGCGCTGCAGGAGGCTGCGGCCGAGATCACCGGCGAGAAGGGCGACCAGCTGAAGCAGCGGCTGCGCACCGGCACGGTCGTGACCCAGGACGACCGCAACTGGGAACTGCAATGGACCAAGGAGCGCCGGCGCATCAATCTCTCGCGCGCCATCGCGGTCGACATGGAATCCGGCACCATCGCGGCGCAAGGCTACCGCCTGCGCGTGCCCTACGGCACGCTGCTCTGCGTCTCCGACAAGCCGCTCCATGGCGAGATCAAGCTGCCCGGCGCCGCCAACGCCTTCTATGAGCGCGCCGTCGGCGAGCATCTGCGGATCGGGCTCGCCGCGCTGGAGAAGCTGAAGGAAGCGGGCTCGGCCATCCATTCGCGCAAGCTCAGGAGCTTCGACGAGCCGCCGTTCAGGTAAGTCAAAGGAAGGGCGTCATGCTCGGGCTCGACCCTAGCATCTCAGGACGAGGAGGCGCCTCTTCCTGCCTGAGATTCTCGGGTCGAAGCTGCACTTCGCCCGAGAATGACGGCCAAGGGCTCGCCTCAGCCGAACACCCCGTAAGCCAGCAAACCCGCGATCACCCAGAGCGCGATATTGCCCCAACGGTTGCGCCGGGCCTCCGCGCGCCCGATCGCCTCGACGCTGCGCTCGTCGAGCACGAAACCGTTGCGCGAGGCGTCTTCCAACTGACCGAGCACGCGCTGGGCACGGCCGATCGTGTCGGGCAGTGCGGCAAGCGAACCGAGCAGCGAATGGGCGCCGCGCCCGGCCTCCTGCAACCGCCCGATCGGGCCGAGATTGGCGGTGATCCAGTCGCGCACGACGGGATCGGCCGTGCCCCACATGTCGAGATGCGGATCGAGCGAACGGGCGACGCCCTCGACCACCACCATCGTCTTCTGCAGCATGACGAGCTCGGTGCGCGTCGCCATGTCGAACATGCCGGTGATCTCGAAGAGCAGGGTCAGGACCTTGGCCATCGAGATCTGGTCGGCGCGCTTGTCGTGGATCGGCTCGCCAACGGCACGGATCGCCTGGGCGAAATCCTCGACGTCATGATGGGCCGGGACATAGCCGGCCTCGAAATGCACCACCGCGACACGGCGATAGTCGCGTGTGATGAAGCCGAGCAGGATCTCGGCGAGGAAGCGCCGCTCCTTCAGGCCGAGGCGGCCCATGATGCCGCCGTCGACCGCGACGAGACGTCCTTCCGCATCGACGAAGAGGTTTCCGGGATGCATGTCGGCGTGGAAGAAGCCGTCGCGGATCGCGTGCTTCAGGAAGGATTGGATGATCTTGCGGGCAAGCTCCGGCAGATCGTGGCCGGCGGCGCGTAGGCCCTCGACATCGGAGAGACGCACGCCGTCGATCCACTCGTCGACCAGCATCTCGCGTGCGGTCAGCTGCCAATCCGGCTCCGGCACGCGGAAATCGGCGTCTTCCTTGGTATTCTCGGCGAATTCAGAGAGGGCGGCCGCTTCGAGCCGGAGGTCCATTTCCATCGCGACCGAGCGCGCCAGCGTCTCGACGACGCCGGTGAAGCGCAGGCGGCGCGCCTCGGCGGAACGCTGCTCGGCCTGCTCGGCACCGAAGCGCATCGCCGCCAGATCGCGGTTGAAACGGTCGCGGATGCCGGGACGCAGGACCTTCACCGCGACCTCGCGGCCATCCTTCAGCCGGGCGCGATGGACCTGCGCGATCGAGGCGGCCGCCACCGGTTGGCTGAATTCCGGGAACAGCGTCTCCAGCGGAACACCATGTGCCGCCTCGACGATGGCACGCGCCTCGGCCATCGGGAAGGCCGGCATCCGGTCCTGCAGGGCCGAGAGATCCTCGGCGATCTTCATGCCGACGACATCGGGCCGCGTCGCGAGGAACTGGCCGAACTTGACGTAGGACGGCCCGAGCCGGGTCAGCGCCGCCGCGAGCCGTGTCGCGGAGGAGCCGGCCCCGCGGCGCTCGATCAGCCGGCCCATGCGGATCAGGCCACGCGCCAGCGGCGGCAGCACGGAAGGGTCGACCAGCGCCAGCGCGCCCTCGCGCGCCAGCACGAAGCCGACGCGCGCGCCGCGCAGCATGTGGAAGAAGGAGGAGATCATGCCGCCGCAGCCAGCATCACAGCTTCCAGCCGGAATGCAGCGCCACGACGCCGCCCGTCATCGGCGTGAACTTTGCCCGGCGGAAGCCGGCATCCTCGATCATGTTCGCGAAGGCCTGCGGCTTGGGAAACTTGCGGATCGATTCGACGAGATACTGGTAGGGTTCCGCCTCGCCGGTCACCATCCGGCCCATCGGCGGGATGACCTTGAAGGAATAGGTCTCGTAGATCTTGTCGAGCAGCGGCACGTCGACATGGCTGAATTCGAGGCAGAGGAAGCGCCCGCCGCGCTTCAGCACGCGATAGGCCTCGGCCAGCGCCTTGTCGATGCGCGGCACGTTCCGGATGCCGAAGGCGATGGTGTAGCAATCAAAATGGTTGTCCGGTAGGCCGAGCTCCTCGGCATTACCCTGGACGAAGCGGATGCGGTCATCCTCCGGGAAGCGCTTGTCGGCACGCTCGCGCCCGACGCGCAGCATGTCGGCGTTGATGTCGAGCACCGTCACATCGGTTTGCGGGCCGCCGGCCTCCAGCACCGAGAAGGCGACATCGCCCGTGCCACCGGCGACGTCGAGATGGTGGAAGGGCCGGTCCTTGGCCGGGTTGATCGCGGTCAGCAGCGCGCTCTTCCAGGCCCGGTGCAGGCCGCCCGACATCAAATCGTTCATCAGGTCGTAGCGGTTGGCGACCTTGTGGAAGACGTCGTCGACCTTGGCCTGCTTCTCGGCGAGCTTCACCGTCTCGAAGCCGAAATGGGTGGTGTCGGAAGCTGCTGTCACGGTCGGGCCGGCCTTGTGCAAATCTGTCTTGTATTCGCGTGAGCCGATCAATAGCCAAAGGCGGCGGGCTTGTCGCGGGCCCTCTCGACGCAGGCTTTACGAAGGTCTTTGACATGCCGGAGCTCCCCGAGGTCGAAACCGTCCGGCGCGGGCTGGAGCCCGCCATGCTGGGCGAGCGTTTCGCACGCGTCGAACAGCGCCGACCGGACCTGCGCTTTCCGCTGCCCGAGCGTTTCGCCGAGCGCCTGACCGGGCGGCGGATCGAGGCCCTGTCGCGGCGGGCGAAGTACCTCGTCGCCGATCTCGACGATGGCGAAGCCTTGATCATGCATCTGGGCATGAGCGGACGCTTCATCGTCGAGGCGCCCGGCACGCCACCGACCGAGCCCGGCTCCTATTATAATGAGATCGGCCGGCACCTGATCCACGACCATGTCGTGTTCGAGATGGGGACGGGTGCGCGCGTCACTTACAACGACGTGCGCCGCTTCGGTTTCATGGACCTCGTGCCGCGCGCCGAGCTCGCAGCCTCGAAGCATTTTGCCGGCATGGGCATCGAACCGCTCGGCAACGAGCTTTCCGGCGAAACGCTTGCCAAGCTGTTTTCGGGCAAGATCGCGCCGCTGAAGGCCGCGCTGCTCGACCAGCGGCTCGTGGCGGGCCTCGGCAATATCTATGTCTGCGAGGCGCTGTTCCGCGCCGGACTTCATCCAGAAGCGGAAGCCGGAACGATCGCGACGCCGACCGGCCGGCCGCGCGACAAGGCACACGAACTCGCCCGCATCATCCGCGAGGTGCTGGAGGAGGCGGTCGCCGCCGGCGGCTCGACCTTGCGCGACTTCGCCCATGCCGACGGCTCGCTCGGCTATTTCCAGCACCGTTTCCGGGTCTATGACCGCGAGGGGGAGACCTGCGTCACGCCGGGCTGCGGCCAGCCGGTGAAGCGGCTGGTGCAGTCGGGCCGGTCGACCTTCTATTGCGAGAGCTGCCAGAGGCGGTAACCACCCGCGTCATTCTCGGGCTTGGCCCGAGAATCTCGGGCCGTAAGGGCAAGGGAGCCTCCTCTTGCATGAGATGCTCGGGTCAAGCCCGAGCATGACGCGCTCTTGATCCCATGCGCGGATGTGTTGAACACGCATGGACCGCCGTCCACACCCCCGCTAAAGCTGGCGGCACAGGAGCATCCGGGAGGCCGCCATGGCTTATGAGACCATTCTCGTCGAGACGAAGGGCAAGGTCGGGCTGATCACGCTCAACCGCCCGCAAGCGCTGAACGCCCTCAACGGCCAGCTGATCGGCGAGATCAACCAGGCGCTCGACGGCTTCGAGAAGGATGCCAGCATCGGCTGCATCCTCATCACCGGCTCGGAAAAGGCCTTTGCCGCCGGCGCCGACATCAAGGAGATGCAGGCCCGCACCTTCCCGGGCACCTATCTCGACGACAAGTTCGAGGACTGGGACCGGATCGGCCGCCGCCGCAAGCCGATCATCGCGGCCGTGGCCGGCTTCGCGCTCGGCGGCGGCTGCGAGCTCGCCATGATGTGCGACTTCATCATCGCCGCGGACAATGCCAGGTTCGGCCAGCCCGAGATCAATCTCGGCGTCATCCCCGGCGCCGGCGGCACGCAGCGCCTGACCAAGGCGGTCGGCAAGGCCAAGGCGATGGACCTGTGCCTGACCGGCCGGATGATGAATGCCGAGGAAGCCGAGCGCTCCGGCCTCGTCGCCCGCGTGGTGCCGCTCGCCGACCTCCTCGCCGAGACGCTCAAGGCGGCTGAGGCAATTGCTTCGAAGTCGCTGCCTTCCGTGCTGATGGCGAAGGAATCGGTCGAGCGTGCCTTCGAGGTGACGCTCCAGGAAGGCCTTCGCTTCGAGCGCCGTGTCTTCTCCTCGCTCTTCGCCACCGCCGACCAGAAGGAAGGCATGTCCGCCTTCGCCGAGAAGCGGAAGCCGGACTTCAAGAACGCCTGAATGATGCCATCATTGCCCTCGCGTCATTCTCGGGCCTGACCCGAGAATCTCGTGACGAGAAGGCGCTGGTTTCCGAGATGGTCGGGTCAAGTCCGACCATGACGGCTCCGAACAGGACCTGCCATCATGAATGCCGCGACCACCCTCACTCTCCCGACCTATGCCGATGTCGAGCGCGCCGCCGAGCGGCTGAAGGGCGTCGCGCATCACACCCCGGCGATGAGCTCGGCGACGGCCAACCGGCGCACCGGCGCCAGCCTCGTCTTCAAGCCCGAGAACCTGCAGCGCATGGGCGCCTTCAAGTTCCGCGGCGGCTACAACGCCATTTCCGCGCTCTCTGCCGCGCAGAAGAAGGCGGGCGTGCTCACCTTCTCCTCCGGCAACCATGCCCAGGCCATCGCCTATGCCGGCAAGCTCCTCGGCGTACCCACCACGATCATCATGCCGGAGGACGCGCCGCAGGCGAAGGTCGAGGCGACGCAGGGCTATGGCGGCGAGGTCGTCCGCTATGATCGCTACACCCAGGACCGGCTCGAGATCGGCAACCGGATCGCGGTCGAGCGCGGGCTGACGCTGATCCCGCCCTATGACCATGCCGATGTCATCGCCGGCCAGGGCACCGCGACCAAGGAACTGATCGAGGATGCCGGCCCCTTCGACATCCTGATCGTCCCGCTCGGCGGCGGCGGGCTGCTCGCCGGCGCGGCGCTGGCGGCGAAGGCGCTCAATCCCGAGTGCCGCATCTTCGGCGTGGAGCCCGAGGCCGGCAATGACGGCCAGCAATCCCTGCGCTCCGGCAAGATCGTCAAGATCGGTGTGCCCAAGACCATCGCCGACGGCGCGCAGACCGCCTTTCTCGGCGATCTGACCTTCCCGATCATCCAGCGCGACGTCGAGGATATCCTCACCGTCAGCGACGCCGAGCTGGTCGAGACGATGCGCTTCTTCGCCGAGCGGATGAAACTCGTGGTCGAGCCGACCGGCTGCCTCGCCGCAGCCGCCGCGCTGACGGCGAAGATCCCGGTCGAGGACAAGCGCGTCGGCGTGATCATCAGCGGCGGCAATGTCGATCTGGCGAGCTTTGCCCGCTTCCTCGCCCCTTCGGCGTGAAGACAATTCGGCAAAAGCGATTCCGCCGTTGACGGCGAGGCCGCAAGCGACTATAGCCCCACCACTCGCGGCGGCCCGCGCAAGCTCGGCCGCCGCTCACATTTTTCCAGCAGGGATGCGGCCAGGCCCGCCGGCAATGATGCCAGGCGCCAAACCGCGATGAGAACGAGGACGTTTCGATGGCCAATACGACGTCGGCCAAGAAGGCTACGCGCAAGATCGCCCGCCGCACCGAGGTCAACAAGGCTCGCCGCTCGCGCATGCGCACCTTCCTGCGCAAGGTCGAGGAGGCGATCGCCACCGGCGACAAGTCTGCCGCCGCCGAAGCCCTCAAGGCTGCCCAGCCGGAAATCATGCGCGCTGCGCAGAAGGGCGTGGTTCACAAGAACACCGCCTCGCGCAAGGTTTCCCGCCTTGCCCACCGCATCGGCGCGCTGGCTTCCTGAGCACAGAATTCCGTTCATTACGACGGCGAGAAGCCCGGCCTCACGGCCGGGCTTTTTCTTTGCCCAAGGTCACTGTGTCGACTCAGTCACAGGCGTCGACGGAACAAAAAAAACCTTGCCGCAAGCCATTTCCGGAAGCTTTCCCCGGCTTTGCGGACTTGACTCTCAGAGCCGCTTCTGAGCGCGAAATCGACCGCCGCAAGGATCTCCGCCGCTCACAAAAATCTCTGATTTATCATGATCTTAGCAGGCAAAGGAATTTGCACACCGGAATCACCGCGACTCTGCGACGGGCTTTCCTACCCCCCTGAAAAAAAGTTTCTGGGGGCCCCGGAGGACCCGACATCAAGAAAATCTTAAGTTCCCCAACCAATTGCAGGGAGCGGCATCAGTTTCCCGATGCCGGCTTGCGCGGCGAGTCTCCGAAGCCGGCTGAATGGGATATTGCAGCCCGTCGAGAGCGCCTTGTAAGGTCCCTTCATCGCCCGGCGGACAGCAATGACCGCCGCGGGATTTCCAGAGATAATAAGCGTTTTGGCTCGCGACCATGGAGGTTGGAGGATGTAGCTCTTTGTCTTTCCGTTTTGAGATGAAGGGCGGCATCGTCCTGCGACGAGCCTTCCAAGCGTAATCGACAGAGCAGAGATCGGAACCGATCAGGCGCGACCGCGCCGGTCGGAAGCGGATCTCTTTTTACCGGACAACAGCGCCGGGAAGGCGTTCGCCTCGCGAGCGCCGCCCGAGGCGCGCGTATTTTAAAGATGGGGCCATTGATGTTCGAGCGACAGGAACTCAGCGATACGGTCGAAACAGCGTCGGTGGTTGTGATGGCAGCGGAGGATGTCGCCGGGGTCGGACTCGAAGAGGTCTCGGTTCAGGACGCCTGGGAGCGCGTTCGCCGGCGCTTGCGCGCCGAGCTGGGCGAGGACGTCTTCTCGAGCTGGTTCGGCCGGCTGGAGCTTGCCGGCATCGTCGAGGGCGTGGCCTACCTCACCGTCCCGACTCGCTTCCTGAAGAGCTGGCTCGAGGCGCACTACGCCGAGCGGCTCCGCGTGAACTGCATGGCCGAGCTGCCGGCCCCCAACGGGGTCATGCTCTCCGTGCGCCCTGTCTCCCGGGAAGCTTCGGCCGCGCCGCGCCCGGAAGCGGCCCTGCGCGCCCGCCCGCTGGCGGCAGCCCCCGTTCCCGCCGCGGCGGAAGCCAGCAAGCCGGCCATGGCGAGCGGCGCCCAGCCTTGCGAGGCCGATGCGGTCGATGCCTGCGGCACGGCGCTCGACAAGCGCATGAGCTTCCAGAGCTTCGTCGTCGGCAAGTCGAACCAGCTCGCCTTCGCCGCGGCCGAGCGCATCGCGGCGGCCCCGGCGGGCCAGAGCCCCTATAACCCGCTCTACCTTCATGCCGGCGTCGGCCTCGGCAAGACGCATCTCCTGCAGGCGATCGCGCAGGAAGCGCGCCGCCAGGGCAAGCGCGTCGCCTATTTCACCGCCGATCGCTTCATGTACGGCTTCGTCGCCGCACTGAAATCGCAGACCGCGCTCGCCTTCAAGGAGAAGCTGCGCGGCATCGACCTGCTCGTCGTCGACGACGTGCAGTTCATCCAGGGCAAGTCGATCCAGCAGGAATTCGGGCACACGATCAACGCGCTGCTCGACGCCGGCAAGCAGATCGTCGTCGCCGGCGATCGTCTCGCCGGGGAGCTCGAGGCGCTCGACGAGCGCATCCGCTCGCGGCTCGGCGGCGGCCTCGTCGTCGAGGTCGGCGAACTCGACGAGGCGCTGCGCGTCAAGATCCTGGCGACCCGCATGGACGCACTCCAGGGCGCGCATCCAAACTTCCAGGTCAGCCCCGACGTCGTCGCCTATGTCGCCCGCGTCGTGACCACCAATGGCCGCGATCTCGACGGTGCCGCGAACCGCCTGCTCGCCCATGCGACGCTCTCGGGCCAGCTCGTGACGCTGGAGACGGCCGAAGCCGCGATCCGCGATCTGGTGCGGACGCGCGAGCCGCGCCGCGTCAAGATCGAGGACATCCAGAAGCTCGTCGCGACGCGCTACAATGTCAGTCGCGCCGACATTCTGTCGGAACGCCGCACCGCCGCGGTGGTGAAGCCACGCCAGATCGCGATGTATCTCTCGAAGGCGCTGACCCCGCGCTCGCTGCCCGAGATCGGCCGCCGCTTCGGCGGGCGCGACCACACCACGGTGCTGCATGCCGTGCGCAAGATCGAGAAGGCGATCAGCGAGGACCGCTCGCTGCATGACGAGGTCGATCTGCTGAAGCGCATGCTGCAGGAGTGAGCCTGCGCGAACGGGTCGCGCCGGCCCACGGCAAATGGTTGTGGTTGCCGGCGCGCGCAGGCCTTGCGCGCCCGCCCGGCGTCCGGCAATGTCGCTGGCCATTCATTCGGCCCGGGCAGCCATGCCTGGGCGGCTAGCGCCAGAAGACTAGACAATCATGAAGGTCACGGTCGAACGTTCCACGCTGCTCAAGTCGCTCGGCCACGTCCATCGCGTGGTTGAGCGCCGCAATACGATCCCGATCCTGTCGAACCTGCTGCTCAGCGCCTCCGAAAGCGGCCTGCGGCTCAAGGCGACCGATCTCGATATCGAGGTGGTGGAGTCGATCCCCGCCGAGGCGCCCGAGCCCGGCGCCACGACCGTTCCGGCCCATACTCTCTACGACATCGTCCGCAAATTGCCCGATGGCGCCCAGGTCTCGCTGGAGACGACCGGCGACAGCGGCCTCGTGCTGCGCTCGGGCCGCTCGCGCTTCCAGCTCCAGACGCTGCCCGAGAGCGATTTCCCCGACATCACCGCCGGCGAGATGGCGCATCGTTTCGTGCTGCCGGCCGGCGAACTGAAGCGCCTGATCGACAAGACCCAGTTCGCGATCTCCACCGAGGAGACGCGCTACTATCTCAACGGCATCTATCTCCACACCATCGACGTCGAGGGCCGCCCGGTGCTGCGCGCCGTCGCGACGGACGGCCACCGGCTCGCCCGCGTCGATACGGCCGCTCCGCAGGGCTCGGTCGGCATGCCCGGCGTGATCGTGCCGCGCAAGGCCGTGGCCGAGATCCAGAAGCTGCTGGAAGACGGCGAGAGCGAGGTCGCGGTCGAACTGTCCGGTTCGAAGATCCGTGTCGCCACGGCCAGCGTCGTGCTGACCTCGAAACTGATCGACGGCACCTTCCCCGACTATCAGCGCGTCATCCCGAGCGGGAACGACAAGCGCCTCACCGTCGACAAGGGCGATTTCGCGGCTAGCGTCGATCGCGTCTCGACGATCTCGTCGGAGCGCGGCCGCGCCGTGAAGCTCTCGATGGCCGAAGGACGCATGACGCTCTCCGTCACCAACCCGGATTCGGGCTCGGCGACCGAGGAGATCGAGGTCGATTATGAGGCGAGCCCGCTCGATATCGGCTTCAACGCCCGCTACCTGATGGACATCGCCGCCCAGCTCGACGGCGACACCGCCCTGCTCAAGCTCGCCGATCCCGGCTCGCCGACCGTGATCCAGGACCGCGAAGGCGCCTCCGCGCTCTATGTGCTGATGCCGATGCGCGTCTGATCCGGCCGTGACGGCCGTCGCGCGCCTGATCCTGCAGGATTTCCGTTCCTATGAGGCCCTCGATCTCCCGGTCGAGGGCCAAATCGTTGCCCTGATCGGCGAGAACGGAGCCGGCAAGACCAATATCCTCGAAGCGCTCTCGTTGTTCACGCCGGGACGCGGCCTGCGCCGCGCCGAGATCACAGCCATGGCGCGGCAGGGCGGCGACGGTTCCTTCGCGGCCTCGATCACGCTCGCCGAGGAGGCGGGGCGGCTCGGCATCGGGCTCGGACCGCTCGATGCGGAGGGCCGCCGGCCACGGCTTGCCCGCATCGACGGCGCGACCGTCGGCTCGGCCCTCGCCTTCAGCGATTATCTACGCGTCGTCTGGCTGACGCCCGATCTCGACGGGCTGTTCCGTGGCGCAGCCGGCGACCGGCGCCGCTTCCTCGACCGGCTGGTGCTGGCGATCGACCCGGGCCATGCGACCCGCTCGAACGCGCTGGAGCGGGCGCTGCGCTCGCGCAACCGCATCCTAGAGGAGAGTCCGGGACAGAGCCAATGGCTCGACGCGGTCGAGCGCGAGGTCGCCGAGCTCGGCGTCGCGGTCGCGGCCGCACGCGCCGAGACGGTGGCACGCCTCTCCGCAATCATCGCCGAGACGCGCGACGAGACCTCGCCCTTCCCCTTTGCCGATATCGCCCTTTCGGGCGAGATCGACGCGCTCGTCGCCCGCCTGCCCGCCGTCGATGCGGAGGACGCCTATCGCGACCTGCTGCGGCAAAGCCGCCATCGCGACCGGGCGGCCGGGCGCACGCTGACGGGACCGCAGGCCTCCGATCTGGACGTCCGGCACGGGCCGAAGGACATTCCGGCCGGACAAGGCTCGACCGGCGAGCAGAAGGCGCTGCTGATCGGACTTGTTCTGGCGCATGCCAGGCTGGTCGCGGCGATGAGCGGCATCGCGCCGCTCGTCCTGCTCGACGAGATCGCCGCCCATCTCGATCCACGCCGCCGCGCGGCGCTCTATGAGGGGCTGACGGGGTTGGGCTGCCAGGTCTGGATGACCGGCGCCGACGCGGCCCTGTTCGGCGACCTGCCGGCCGGCGCGCAGCGCGTCAGGGTGGAACAAGGCCGGGCGATCACCGAATAGGCTGGCCAAGCGCGCCGGGCTGCGGCACACCGCTTGGCATGTCGCAACCCCGCGAATCAGACGCCCGCGCGATCCTCAAATCCGTGTGGGGCTACGATGATTTCCGCCCCGGCCAGTGGGAGGTGATCGAGGCTGCACTCAGCGGGCGCGACGTCTTCGCGGTGATGCCGACGGGCTCCGGCAAATCGATGTGCTATCAGCTGCCGGCGCTGGTCGCGGGCGGCCTGACACTCGTCGTCTCGCCCTTGATCGCCCTGATGCGCGACCAGGTCGGCCAGCTCGTGCGGGCCGGCGTAGCGGCCGCCTCGCTCAACTCGATGAACAGCGAGGAGGAGGCGGCGCAGGCCTGGGATCGGCTCAATTCCGGGGAATTGCGCCTGCTCTTCGTCTCGCCCGAGCGGCTGGCCGGCGAGGGGCTGGTGTCGCGACTCAAACGCCTCGGCGTGACGCGGCTCGCCATCGACGAGGCGCATTGCGTCTCGCAATGGGGCCATGATTTCCGCCCGGAATACCGACTGCTCGCCAAGACGCGCGAAGCGCTCGGCGACGTGCCGGTGACGGCGCTGACCGCCACAGCCGACCGGCAGACCCAGGCCGATATCGCCGCCCAACTCTTCCCGCAACCGCCGCAGATGGTGGTGCATTCCTTCGACCGGCCGAATCTGAAGCTCGCCTTCGCGCCGAAGGAGCAGCCGCGCCGGCAGATCGACGATTTCCTGCGCCGGCACCGCAACGGCTCCGGCATCGTCTACTGCTCGTCGCGCAGCAAGACGGAGCGCCTCGCCGAGGGCCTGCGCGAGAAGGGGTGGAACGCACTCGCCTATCACGCCGGGCTGGAACAGGCGGAGCGTAACCGCAACCAGGACGTCTTCCTGCAGGAAGACGGCGTCGTCGTCTGCGCCACCATCGCCTTCGGCATGGGCATCAACAAGCCGGATGTGCGCTTCGTCGTCCATGCCGACATGCCGGGCTCGATCGAGGGCTATTATCAGGAGATCGGCCGTGCCGGACGCGACGGACTGCCCGCCGATACGCTCACGCTCTACGGCGTCGACGACATGGCGCTGCGCCGTCGCCAGATCGACGAGAAGCCGATCGACGACGAGCGCAGGCGCATCGAGCACAAGCGGCTCAATGCCATGATCGATCTGTGCGAGAACGCGCTGTGCCGGCGCAGCGCGCTGCTGGCCTATTTCGGCGAGGAAACGCCACCTTGCCGGCATGGGCAGGCGCCGTTCCGCTGCGATCTCTGCGGCGCGGAAGCCGCGGCCCTTCAGGATGCAACACTCGATGCGCGGAAACTGCTCTCGGCCGTGATCCGGTCCGGCGAGCGATACGGCGCCGGCCATCTCGCCGACATCCTGACGGGGACGACGACGGAGGCCATCCGCCGCCAGAACCATGACGGACTGAAGACCTTCGGCGTCGGCTCCGACAAGCCGAAGGCCGCCTGGATGGGGCTGACGCGCAAGCTCTTCGCCGCCGGCGCTTTGGCCGAGGCCAGCGCCGAGCATGGCGGTTTCTGCCTGACGCCGAGGGGCGAGGACATCCTGTTCGGCCGCGAGGCGATCGCGCTCCGGGCCGATCCTTTCGCCGAGAAGCGCTCCCGCCGCGGGGAGCGCGAGGCGGCGCGCGCCGATGGGCTGGACGAAGGCACCGCCGCCCTGTTCGAGCATCTGCGCAAGCTCAGGCTCCAGCTGGCCCGGGAAGAGGGCGTCGCGGCCTACATCATCTTCACCGACCGCACGCTGATCGCGATGGCGCGCGAGCGGCCGCTCGGGCTCGACGAGATGCGCGCGATCGAGGGCGTAGGCGAACGCAAGCTCGCTCAATATGGCGAGGCTTTCCTCGAAGCCATCGCGGGCTTCCCCGGCTGAGGCCGGTAACCACGTTTCCGCCAGCCAGGCCCCGGCCACAGGGGCGGGGTTGGATCGTCGAGATGGATGGGGCATTCTGACCAGGCAGGGCGCTGCGGCAGCGTCCCTGCACAGCCAGCGATCCATGGACAGCATCTACGAAACATTCGCCGATCTGGTCGAACATTCGGACGTCCTGCTCGCCCTCTATGACGAGACCGATCGCCTGCGCCTGGCCAATGACGCCTTCCGGCGGACGTTTCATCTTTCGCCCGGCGAAACGCCGAGCTGGACCGAGCTGATGCGCCGCAATCACGGAGCCTTCAAAGGCACGGCGATCCAGGCGGCCGATCTCGAAGCCTGGCTGACCTCGGCCCAGTCGCGCCGCGGCAAGACGCCGTTCCGGGCTTATGAGACCGATCTCGTCGACGGGCGCTGGCTCTGGATGACGGAAACCGTCCGGCCCAATGGCTGGATGCTGTGCATCGCCAGCGAGATCACCGATCTGCGCCGCGAGGAGAGACTGCTCCGGCAGGACCTCGACCTCGCCATGCGCGCGGCCCAGACCGACGAACTCACCAGCACCGCCAATCGCCGCTTCGTCTTCGGCCGGCTGGAAGCGCTGATCAACGCCGCCGCGCTCATCCCCGACAGCGCGCTCAGCATCTGCCTGTTCGATATCGATCTGTTCAAGAGCATCAACGACCGCTTCGGCCATCAGGCCGGCGACATGGTGCTGCGCCATTTCACCAATCTCGTGCATCGCGTCATCCGGCGGACCGACTGCTTCGGCCGGATCGGCGGCGAGGAGTTCATGCTGGTCATGCCGGGCTCGCCGTCCGAAAACGCGCTGGCCTTCGCCGGGCACCTGCTGGCATTTGCCCGCGCGGCGCAGCCCCTGCCCGATCGGCCGGCCGTGAACTACACCTGCTCGGCCGGCGTCGCCGCCTATCGGCCGGGCGACACCGCCGCCGCTTTATACGGCCGGGCCGACCGCGCCCTCTACCGCGCCAAGGCGGAAGGCCGCGACCGGGCGCTGCTCAGCACCGAGACGCTGTCGGCAACCGGGCGCTCCTGAAGCCGAGAGGGCGAAGCGCCGCGCACGCGCACGCGTAGGCGCGTGAAAAAGCCACGGTCTGCGCCTATATTGTCGTTTCGAATCAGCATCATCGCGGGCGCTCGCTCGCCCGTTCAGGGACCACTTCATGACCGATGCCGCGCTCAGCGCCCAGCCCGAAGACTACGGCGCCGATTCCATCAAGGTTCTCAAGGGATTGGACGCGGTCCGCAAGCGGCCCGGCATGTATATCGGCGACACCGACGACGGTTCCGGCCTGCATCACATGGTCTATGAGGTCGTCGACAACGCCATCGACGAGGCGCTCGCCGGCCACGCCGACCTCGTCACGGTGACGTTGAACGCCGACGGATCGGTCACGGTCAGCGACAACGGCCGCGGCATCCCGACGGATATCCACAGCGAGGAAGGCATCTCGGCGGCCGAGGTCATCATGACCCAGCTCCATGCCGGCGGTAAGTTCGACCAGAACTCCTACAAGGTCTCGGGCGGCCTGCACGGCGTCGGCGTGTCGGTCGTCAACGCGCTTTCGGTCTCGCTCAAGCTGCGCATCTGGCGCGGCGGCCACGAGCATTTCATGGAATTCCGCCATGGCGACGCGGTCGCGCCGCTCGCCATCGTCGGCCCGCAGGGCGACAGGCGCGGCACCGAGGTGACCTTCCTGCCCTCGCAGGAGACCTTCACCATGGTGGAGTTCGACTACAAGACGCTGGAACATCGCCTGCGCGAGCTCGCCTTCCTGAATTCGGGCGTACGCATCGTCCTGACCGACGCCCGCCATGCCGAGGTCGTGCGCGAGGAACTGATGTACGAGGGCGGCGTCGAGGCCTTCGTGCGCTATCTCGACCGCGCCAAGTCGTCGGTGATCGACAAGCCGATCATGCTGACCTCGGAGAAGGACGGCATCACCGTCGATGTCGCGCTGTGGTGGAACGACAGCTACCACGAGAACGTGCTCTGCTTCACCAACAACATCCCGCAGCGCGACGGCGGCACCCATCTCGCCGGCTTCCGAGCCGCGCTGACGCGCCAGATCACCGGCTATGCCGAAAGCTCGGGCATCTCCAAGAAGGAGAAGGTCTCGCTCACCGGCGACGATTGCCGTGAGGGCCTGACCGCGATCGTCTCGGTCAAGGTTCCCGACCCGAAATTCTCTTCGCAGACCAAGGACAAGCTGGTCTCGTCCGAGGTCCGCCCGGTCGTCGAGAACGTCGTCAACCAGGCGCTCTCGGAATGGCTGGAAGAGCACCCGAACGAAGCCAAGACCATCGTCGGCAAGGTGGCGGAAGCCGCCGCCGCCCGCGAGGCTGCCCGCAAGGCACGCGACCTCACCCGCCGCAAGGGCGCGCTCGACATCGCGTCCCTTCCGGGCAAGCTGGCCGACTGCCAGGAGCGCGATCCCGCCAAGTCCGAGCTCTTCATCGTCGAGGGTGATTCGGCCGGCGGCTCCGCCAAGCAGGGCCGCGCCCGCGAGTATCAGGCCGTGCTGCCGCTGCGCGGCAAGATCCTGAACGTCGAGCGCGCGCGCTTCGACAAGATGCTCTCGTCGGATCAGGTCGGCACGCTGATCACGGCGCTGGGCGCCGGCATCGGCCGGGCGGAAGCCGAGCAGGGCGGCTTCAACCTGGCGAAGCTGCGCTACCACAAGATCATCATCATGACCGACGCCGATGTCGACGGCGCCCATATCCGCACGCTGCTGCTGACCTTCTTCTACCGGCAGATGCCGGAGCTGATCGATGCCGGCCATCTCTTCATCGCCCAGCCGCCGCTCTACAAGGCGACGCGCGGCAAGAGCCATGTCTACCTCAAGGACGAGCGGGCGCTGGAGGAGTATCTCGTCGACTCGACCGTGGACGGCGCGACCTTCCGCACCGGCGACGGCATCGAGCGCGGCGGCGCCGACCTGCGCACCCTGATCGAGGAGGCCCGCAACGTCCGCAACGCGCTGTCGCAACTGCATTCGCGGTACGACCGGCGCGTCGTCGAGCAAATGGCGATCGCCGGCGTGCTGCATCCGGTGAGCGAGGAGAACGAGGCACAGGCCAACGAGGCGGCGGCTTATGTCGCGCGCCGTCTCGACGCGATCTCGGACGAGCTCGAACGTGGCTGGGAAGGCAAGGTCTCGGAAGGCGGCTTCGTCTTCTCGCGGATGGTGCGCGGCGTGAAGCAGGCCGCGACGATCGATGCCGGCCTGCTCGCCAGCGCGGAAGCCCGCAAGCTCGATGCCGCGGCCACCTCGCTGCAGGAGGCCTATGCCAAGCCCGGCACGCTCGCCCGCAAGGGCGATTCCTTCACGATTAATGGGCCGAGCGACCTGTTCGACGCCGTCTCGACCATCGGTCGCAAGGGCGTCGCGCTACAGCGCTACAAAGGCCTGGGCGAGATGAACCCGGACCAACTCTGGGAAACCACGCTCGACCGCGACGTGCGCTCGCTGCTGCGTGTCAAGAACGACCAGAACGACGAGGCCGACGATCTCTTCGTCAAGCTGATGGGCGACGTCGTCGAGCCGCGGCGCGAGTTCATCCAGACCAACGCACTCAACGCGACCGTCGACATCTGATCCCGGCGACGAATGTAGGGGCACCCTAAAGTTTGACTCCTAGGCCGGGTAGTCAGACTCAATTGTGCTGGAAGATCGACTCGGGGAGCAGTGACGCAGCCTGTTGGAGATAGTTGTGGCATCCGGCGCAGAGACAAGCCCGAGGGGTCGACAGAAGAGTTCCCGGGCACCACTTCCGGCGCAACTTCGGGGCGTGAGCACTCAAAGCCCGCGTTTCAAGGCGGAGGCTCATCGCCAAGCCCTCGCGGTGACGAAATCCGATCTTGCGAGTGCGGATCAGGCGTTTATCGATGCCATTTCCGACTACGCCTGCCTGGAAAGGGATTCTTGAATTGCCCCCGAGGCAGACTTTTCGATTAAACTGACAGAGGCAGCGCTATAACGAGGCCCTTTCGCTTGATGGCGAGAGATCCCCGGAACATCCTTGCAAAACTGGAATCAGACTCCATGATTGCAAGGATGATTGAGCGACGCAGAGGTGGCTACGCCGCGTCGAGCGCTTTCTTCGAAGCCTCAATGCCTACGATGGCGACGAGCTCTTGCGAACCGCTTCACCGGGCAACCAACATGGGCGGATGGATCTCTTGGGTGCGAGACGGCCACCAAAAATTCGCATAGGAACCTTCGATCGCGCTGTTGGCAGAAGTGCTATCAAGCTGCGGCATGGCTGCCCAGCCAGCCCTATTGGATGGAACGAAAATTGACCGAGCGGTCGTCACAATCGCCGAGGAAACCGGCTTTGAAAAAGCTGTCTTCGGTCGCGCTCACCCGAGAAGGTGAACGCAATCAGGCCCAGCTTGTCGATGCCAGCAAACAACGAGTCGACGAGCTGCGAGCGATGATGCGCAAACACAAGCGGGTCAAAAAGGCGCCGTGAGAGGCTAGGTGTAGTCAGCCTTGGGCGTTGCGGGACGTTTCAGGCGAGGTCCCAACTACCCCGCTCATGCTCAGGCAGCGGGTCCTGGAAGCGCTCGTCGATGGCGATCTTGCCCTTGAGCGCACCAAAGCGTCGTTTGCCCCGTGGCGCAATGGGCGCCAGACGCACCACCGGCACGCTACTGCGAGTGATGACCACGTCTTCACCCGCCAGCGTCTTCGCAATCAATTCGGACAGTTGGATTTGTGCTTCGCGGACCGAGAACTGGGGCACGGGCATATCCCTTCCAACTTGACCACCTTACATCTCAGGCCGATGACCAGCGCTTTTGGGTAAGGCCGTCCAAAGCACGCAGCGCCTGCTCCCGATCATAGATGTAGCCACCCACCTCCGAATATGGCGCGATCGGAGCCACGCCCAGCCGCTGCAGCGCGGCAACTGCTGTCATAGAACCCTTGTTCCCGATATATTCTGATGCTTCCGTGGCGAGGATGTAGGTCTTCTCGAACCGCTCGACCTCCTCAAGGGTGAAGACTACGGAAAGGCCGCGCCTTTCACCGCATAGGATGTCCGCTCGGACCAGATTAGCCATCATTTTGGAGACGATCCTAAGCCTCGCTGCCGCCTCGCGGGTCTGGAGGACGGGGATCTCAGCAATTTTTGCTTGCCGTTTCTCCTCCGCTTGCCGCTCCACTTCGTACCCGCGGACCGCCTCGATAAACTCCTCCCGGTTGAAAACGTAGGCCTTGATATCCGGAGGACCGAAGGCCGGCCTAAGCCCGAGACGCTTAGAGAACCAAACCGGGTTCATCCCCGGGTTTTTCGTGTTGGTTTCCAGCGCTACGACCAAGTCTTTTCCAGATAGATAGCGCTCTCGGAAGGCAGCCAACTGGGTCGCCGAGAAGTAGTATTGAAGGCGGTCTCTCACCGAGGTGAGGATGCCCCTCTTTTCGAGGAAGGTGATTGTGTCACGGTTTATGCCGACGAGCTCGGTCACCTGCGAGGCCGTGAGGTGCTCATCAGGATCAAACTCGAAGCGGGGCGCCTCCTCCACCACGACAGATTTCAAGCGTTCTATCACCGCCAGCGCGGATTTTCGGTCGTAGAGATAACTCGAATAGTCCGGCGGCGCGGCGACAACCTTTTCCCCGCGAAGCGCCTGGATAGCCTTCTGCGCGCTGCACCCGAGCAGCTCTCCCGCTTCCAGGGTGGTGATGTAACGGGACTTGAATTCGTTGACAGCATCCTCGTTGAGACGCCGCCCGCGGCTGTTGTCCTCACTGGGCAGAATGCCGGACGCTATCAGCTCCATTCCAAAGCCGTAGGGGAGCTGCAGCTTGTTGAGTGCGTGTTTGGCCGTCAGCCATCCGCCGGCAGAGTACGACTCAGCCTTCGTCTCAGACCCGGACCAACCTCGGATCGCTTCCTCGGATTCCGAGCGGTTGTAGATGTATCGCTTATCGAAATCCCGACCACCAACAGGCTTGATACCTATCGTTCTGAGCAGCTGATCGGCTGATTGCCAGCCTGGCAACCCGAACGTCTCTGCGAGCTTGCTGGAGGTCGTGTAGAGGTCGTTGAACTTGTCGATTTCCTGCTTCGACACGGCATATCGACGCCCTGTCTTCACAAACGGGAGGTAGCCAGCATCTCGAACCTCCTTCGCCGCCGCCGGCGTAAGTCCGATTTCGGCACTGGCCTCGAGGAAGGTGCGCATATCCCCGCGGTCTTTCTGAAGAGCCGCCTTTATGTCGACGACGCGCACCTTAAGGCGAGCTAGTCCTTCTGCATTGTGGTCGATTGCGCACACCGAAAGGTGACCCCGAAGGATCAAGCCCACCACAGAAGTCAGACTCTTCGACGCAGCGAAGCTGGCCTCGACTAACGACAAAGATGGACTCTCGTTCTCAACGAGCGTCTGGGTCAACCTCTCGATGAAGCCATCGACTGTCTCCGGCGAAATCCGCCACTGGTGCGCACCCGAGGTCGCTTCGAACCTTGGGTTGTCGGCTGTGATGCCGTCCAAGTGCCGAGCGCCCAGCAATCTCCGCATTGCGTAGACATCAATGCGTAACCGAGCCGCGGTCGTTTCGAGATTCAGCCAAGCGTCCTTTTCACGCCTGAGAATTTCGACGGTCTGCTCGGATAGCGTGATCGGAGCTCCCTTCCAGCGCCTCCGCGGTTCGATGATTTTTTTTTCGACAGCCACGCGCCGAACCCAGTCGACGTGGGTGCCGATCATCTGCGCCGCTTTCGACAGACTGATCCCGGAGCCTTCGGCGGGCGCGATGCGGATCGTTCTACCGATGCCGGCGGACGCCATATCGCGCTCGATCGCTTTGGTTAGGTGGCGCTTGAGCGCGCCGTCGGGAAGTCCGAGCGCCCACGTGTCGAAACCGCCGTAAGCCTTCTGCTTGCCAGATCCTCGGACCGTATGAGCCCCCTCCCTCAATCCCGCAACGAGCTTGGGAGCGGAGATTCCCAGGTCCTCTACTACCGACAACCCGATGCCGCATAACTGGCTGGATGCTCCGCGACTATCACCATGCTGCTTGACGAAGCTGCGCTCGGCCGCCGCGTAGCCAAGCACTTCCATAGCTTCGATGGCCCAGTGGAGCGGCATGTCGTCGAGAACGGGCACGTTGACGCGCGGCCCGCCTCCCAAGCGGCCTACTACATATGCGGATGCGCGAACCTCCTGCGCGTCAACAGGAACGCACTCGAAACGGCTGATCTCATGGTTGTTGGGGCAGCGATCGATTGTACCGCGGCCCGGGTCGAAGGGCTCAGAGCATTGCGGGCAGCGCGAGATGAGCCGGCAATAGTGGACCGGACACGCGGTTACCGCGGTCACATCCCACCAGGTGCGATGCCATGCACGCGGCAGGCGGCGCTTATGGGGCTCCGCGGCCTTCTTGTCCTCGGCGAAGCAGGCCGGGCAAGCACGGCGGACACCAAGCGACGCCCACTGTGTACCGCGCTTTAGCATTTCGCCGCGCAACGTGACGAAGTCGCGATCATCAGTGGCCGTGTCATGAGCAAGGCGGCTTGTGTCCGAGCGGCCCACCTTCGCAATCGTCTCCAAAGACGATCGCATGTGAAGGCGATATGATTCCAGATCGACGCTGGCTGCAAGCGTGGCAACACGCTCAACGCCGTTGGCTTGGGCGACCCGGATGAAATGAGCGTAAGCCGGCTCTCCATCCTGGCGAACGGGATGAACGGCGACGTAATTGATCCTCATGGCGATGATCCCAGGCCAATCAATGTTCGGTAGCGCGCGCGGCGCCGGATTTGAGTTGTTGCCAGCTGGCCAGTGCCGCCTCGGCATCAGACCGGCGATAGATTGCTTGCCGAGCTAGCTCGACAGGCAGAATGGGGGTCAGCCCGACCTTCTTAAGTTGCTTGGTGGCCGCGCTTGCCGAGCCAAAGCCGCCCTTTGCTGCAAGGCTCTGTGACGTCACGTGGTCGTCGACGAACTTCTGGAGCGTATCCCTTCGCACCAGAAGGCTGTTTCGATGTCGCGTGGCGTCGAGGAGCTTGTGATCGCGCAACGCCTTGGCGGTTTCGCCCTTGATGCCGATTTGGTCGGCAGCGACCGAGATCGGCACAAATTCGTCGGATAGGTGCTGGCCAATCGCTTTCGAGAGATCGCATCGATCTATCAGGAATGCCTGAAGTCCCGGCGCGCTGCCGTCGTAGCCCCTGATCGCGAGTCTTCCAGACAGCACGAGCTGGACGGCTTTGCTCGTAGCGAACCGCAAGGTAGCAGCGGCTTTCGGGAGCGGGATGAGATCCTCACCGCCGAGTTGGATCCTGGCCGCCAGGTCGTCGAGGAGCCTCCGGACCGACTGCACAGAGAACAGGGCGACGTTGAATCTGAGCTCGCGGCGCTGCTCGGCTGACACGATGGGATCGACCAGGCCAGCATCGGCGATCGCCCGGGCGGCAGCTGACGACACACCCAGAGCGACTTCGAGCTCTGTCGCGTTGAAGCACTCCGCGATCATATCCTTGAGCTGATCCAAGAAAGCGCGGGAGATTTTTGCGCTTTCGCCCTGCCGGAGCCTGGCGGTCGGCAAGATGCTCTGCGCCTCGCAGAATCGCCGGAAGCGCTCAGCCCCCATGTCGCATTCGGCAGCAGCCTCCGCCAGGGGGATGTACTTGGAACTCGCTATCACAACGCCGGCGACACTGGTGTTGGCCTTGAAGGTAACCTGATCAGAATCCTGCGCGTGAGCCACGACGCCAGCCCGCAATGCATCGGTGATCGCGGATTGCGGCTCATCCATCAGCCACTCGTAGAATTCGCCGTAGGCCTTCAGAAGGCCCCACCGCCAAGGGCGCTGGGCAGACATGCCGACGAGTCCGTCCAGAACGGCCGGCAGCCGCTCGGACAATCCCTGAATAACGTCGAAGCCCGCTGAGATGATCGCGCCGGATGAAGCTCGCGAAGCCTCTTCGACATATCGCTCTATTCCCATCGCGGCTCGACCGATGGCCTCCATCGTCGCAATCGCGCGACCGAGCTCCAGGTCATCGAGGAATGCTGAGGCTATGCGGTTCACGAAGCCGAGCCGGCCGAGGATATATCGAGCTCCGATCGTCTCGACCTCAGGAACGGCTTCGCAAATGAACTGCGCGATATCATGCCGCTGCGGGCAGCGCCCGACTGCCGCGTTCTCGTAGGAAAGCTTGTCGCCACAGGCTTCACAGGCGTCGATGAGACGCGCGGAATGCTCCACGCACACATCGAGGGCACGGATGTCCCAATGGGTGCGCCGCCATGCCCTTGGGAAACGGCGGCGGAATTGCTCCGGCGCCGCTAGGTCCTGACGAATGCACATCGGGCAGACCTTGCACTGTGAAGCAATGGTCCATTGCTTTCGAAACAGCCGTTCGCCGCGCAGCTCCACGCTGTCGGGGGCCGTTCTAGCGGTATCGAAAGACAGGGCGACGATATCTTGGCACGCGAGCTCAGCGACGCTCTCCAAGGCCTTGCCCTGGATGATCTCGAACGACCGGAAGCCAAAAACACGGCCACAGTCGGTCAGCGTCTTCAGGCCGTTCGTCGCGCCTATTCTCGCACAGTAAGCGTAGGCCGGTTCGCCCGAATGTCGAATCGGGCGAACCGGCAGAGTGGCGGCCCTCACACTTCGTCCTCGATCGAGGGGCGCTGGTTGCCTCGCAGAAGCGTGCGGTCATAGTCCTCGAGGGACTTCTTCTTCTTTTTCAGCTTCGACAGATCGGCAATGCGGAATGGGTTGGCCTTCACGTCGCAAAGGCCGATTGCTTCCGCTGCAGCAGCGAGATCCAACATGGTCATCGAGCGACCTGCCATCCACGGGCTGACACCGGCGAGCTTGAAGAGGTCCGCAACGCGGCCGACTTCTCCATCCGTCGCATGGATCATGCGCTCGGGGTAATCATGTAGGTGGAGATCGAGTTTCTCCTCGAAGCCCAGCCTTTTCTCGAAATTTTGCAGCAGCAGGGCCATATGGTCACGCCGCTTATTGTCGAGACGTCGAACCTCAATGATCGGCGTCCTCCGACGAAGCTCGGGGTACTCCTCGACAAACTTCGCCGCCTTGACCCCCGCCAGAACGATGGAGACCGGCCATTCTTTGTCGACCAGCATTTCTTTGAGCTTCATGGCGATCTGAGCGCGCTCATGGCTCTTGGGGTTCGAGAAGACGTTGTTGATCTCATCGATGATGACGACCATGACGCCCTGAGCCGCGAGCTGAATCCGGATCACGTCCCAGATATCTTCCGCGTCGAGCCGGATTCCCTTGGTGATTTTGGACTCACCGTCACCAGTTTCCTCAGCCAGCGCCACCCCAACACCCATGCGGCGAAGCATCCGCACGCCGAGCTTGCGTAGGTCGCAGGCCGCCGGAATCTCCACCTTGAGCAGAGGCCGCAATGGCCCCTCCTCAGTTTCGATAATCTCAAGACATTTGTGACGGCTGAGGCGCCGCAGAATGTGCGTCTTGCCCGCACCCGTGGGACCATCGACCGCGAACGCCTTGCCCTCTTCCTCTTCGCCCAAGCCGGCGATGATCTGATCGAATAGATCGCGCGATTGCACCCAAGTCCCCGTCGGAACCTCGATCATACGCATCCGCCGAAACCACTCCGCCGCTTTCTCGCGTCCGGCGGAGTGATGCCTGCTTTTCATCGTCGCCGCTATTTGAGCGTGTCGGCCGCTTTTTTTGGCTCGCTGCTCAAAGTCCGGCGCTTTCGAATAGGCGTCGTCCGGGTTGATTTTGACCGCAACGTTCATCGGAGTTTCCCTCAGTCGTCGGACATCTCGAAGTGCGAGAGGTCGTCGTAGTCCTTGGATTCTTCTGGCAATGCCTCGTCGGCGGCCTTCTCAATGAGGGCTGCGGCCGGAGGCGGCACCTTGCCCGCCGAGTTCAAATGCTCTTCGGTCAACGCCAGATTCTTTCGAATTTCGCGCTTCCGCTCCTTGCTGTCTGTTGATTTCCGTCGAGAATTGACCCGTTAGGCGGGGATTTTTCCATCGAGAATTGACCCATGTTTTGACCACGTCTCACGCGGGCTATGCGGGGGACCTCGGAGTGATCGACATGGAGTTATTGAGTGTCATCCGCCGCTGGCATGGGCGGAATCATCTTTCGATCCGGGAGATTTCCCGGCGCACGGGGCTCTCGCGGAATACGGTTCGCAAGTATCTGCGTGCGGATAGCGTCGAGCCCCGGTTTCATGTTCCCGACCGGCCGAGCAAACTCGATCCCTATGCCGACAAGCTCTCGGCGATGCTTCGGATCGAAGGCGGCAAGTCGCGCAAGCACAAGCGCACGGTCCGCCAGTTGCATGCCGATCTGATTTTGCTCGGTTATGAGGGCTCCTACAATCGGGTCGCGGCCTTTGCCCGGGACTGGAAGGCAGCCCGCCTGCGCGAGCAGCAGACCAGCGGCCGTGGCACCTTCGTCCCCCGGCCTTTGTGCCGGGTGAAGCGTTCCAGTTCGACTGGTCGGAGGACTGGGCGATCATCGCTGGCGAGCGCACCAAGCTGCAGGTGGCGCATGTGAAGCTGTCCTACAGCCGCGCCTTCACACTGCGAGCCTACCCGCTGCAGACCCATGAGATGCTGTTCGACGCCCATAACCACGCCTTCCGGGCGCTGGGCGGCGTGCCGCGGCGGGGCATTTACGACAATATGAAAACGGCCGTAGACAAGGTCGGCCGCGGCAAGGACCGCCAGGTCAATATCCGCTTCTCGGCCATGGTCAGCCACTTCCTGTTCGAAGCCGAGTTCTGCAATCCGGCATCAGGCTGGGAGAAGGGGCAGATCGAGAAGAACGTCCAGGATGCCAGGCATCGACTCTGGCAGCCTCTGCCGAACTTCCCGTCGCTGGAGGCACTGAACGACTGGCTGGAGACCCGGTGTCGGGAGTTATGGTCGCAGACCGCGCACGGCACCCAACCTGGAACGGTTGCCGATGTCTGGACTGAAGAGATCCGGCACCTGATGGCGATGCCGCGCCCCTTCGATGGCTTCGTCGAGTACGCCAAGCGCGTCTCCCCAACCTGCCTGGTCCATCTGGAACGCAATCGTTACAGCGTGCCGGCGTCCTTCGCGAACCGCCCGGTCAGCTTGCGCGTCTATCCCGATCGCATCCTCATTGTCGCTGAGGGACAGGTGATCTGCGAACATCGCCGGGTCTTCACCCGCTCGCATGATCGTCTCAGCCGGACAGTCTACGACTGGCGACATTATCTGGCGGTCCTCCAGCGCAAACCCGGGGCTCTGCGTAACGGTGCTCCCTTTGCCGAGATGCCGCCAGCCTTCCGATCCCTGCAGCAGCATCTGCTCAAGAGCCCGGGTGGCGAGCGGGAGGTGGTCGAGATCCTGGCTCTGGTCCTGCAGCATGACGAACACATCGTGCTGACGGCGGTCGAACTGGCCCTGAAGGCCGGCGTGCCGACCAAGACCCACATCATCAACCTCCTTCACCGGCTGGTCGACGGCACGCCGTTGACCACGCCGACGGTCGACACCCCTTCGGTCCTTGCGTTGACCACCGAGCCGCGCGCCAATGTCGAACGCTATGACGCCCTGCGCCAAGCCGAGGACGTGCGCCATGCGTCATAACCCTGCGAGCGGCGCCATCGCCATCATGCTGCGTAGCCTCAAGATGCACGGCATGGCCCAGGCCGTCGGCGAACTGACGGAGCAGGGATCGCCGGCCTTCGAGGCCGCCGTGCCGATCCTCTCGCAACTCCTGAAGGCGGAGATGGCCGAAAGAGAGGTCCGATCAACGGCCTACCAACTCAAGGCCGCGCGCTTCCCGGCCTATCGCGACCTCAACGGCTTCGACTTCGCCAGCAGTGAGATCAACGAGGCGCTCGTTCGCCAACTGCATTGTTGCGAGTTCCTCCAGGACGCCGACAACGTCGTCCTGGTGGGAGGGCCGGGCACCGGCAAGACCCACGTCGCCACGGCTCTCGGCGTCCAGGCCATCGAGCACCATCACAAGCGGGTCCGCTTCTTCTCCACGGTCGAACTCGTCAATGCCCTCGAGCAGGAAAAGGCCCAGGGCAAGGCTGGACAGATGGCCGCCGGGCTCGCTTACGCCGATCTCGTCATCCTCGATGAGCTCGGATACCTGCCCTTCAGCGCGTCGGGTGGTGCCTTGCTCTTCCACTTGCTGAGCAAGCTCTACGAGCGCACCAGCGTCGTCATCACCACCAATCTCAGCTTCTCCGAATGGGCCACCGTCTTCGGCGATGCCAAGATGACCACCGCCTTGCTCGATCGGCTCACGCACCACTGCCACATCATCGAAACCGGAAACGACAGCTTCCGCTTCAAGAACAGCTCCGCGAAACCCGACAAGCCAGCCAGGGAGAAAGCCAAAAACTTGACCGCAACCTGAACCACAAACACCATCTGGGCGGGTCACTTCTCAGTGGAAACCCCGGGTCACTTCTCGGCGGAAATCAACATGCTGTCCTCTTCGATGGCAGCGGCATCTCGGTGAATCTCGTCGCGATGTGCCTCTGGGTCCCGCTCTTCCAGCGGAACGCCGCCAGCTTCACTGACCGGCTTCGCATCGACGGTCTCGACATCCTTGTGCTCTTCCGGAATGTCGGCGAATTGAACGGGAGCATCCGGGACCACCGCGACGGAGAAGTTCACGAGCTCAGGTTCGGCGAGGATAGCCTCGTAATCCTTTTTGGAAGGCCGACGAAGACGCTTGTCCCGCTGACGATCCTCAGGGGTCATTGTGCGCGCCTCTACAAGGAGTTCCTGCTCGATCCTGATCCGGGTCTCGACAAGGGTTTCCCAGGCCACATATTGCCCAGCTTCGGTTTTCTTCCGAGCGATCTCGACGACCTCTTTCCAGACAGCCAGGTTGATCGAGGCGACGTCAGCGGCCTTGAGGCAAGGGATTGGGACCCACTCCTTGCCCTTCTCGTCGAGCACCAGGATCACGGTTAGATCGAGAGGATCGATCTTCACGAGATACTGACGGCCAAGATGCCCGCCGCGGCGCTTCAGCTGGACAAGCTCAGGCGAGCTGTAGATCAGCCCCATGAACTCAATACCGCGGCGCTGGATCGTACGCTGCACGACGAGCCCGATCAGTGCGTCCAGATCGGACGCCTTTGGCGGAACACGCACTCCGTAGCCAGACACATCCTCCCATGCCTGGAGAGGCGTCTTTCCGAGCAAACCGGCATGCGGACGGTTATGATAGATGTCCACGACCCACGTCTTAAAGAGCTCTTCGAGCTTCTGGTGGGACATGATGGCGAGCCCCTTGGAATCGTACTCGCCCTTGTTGACGACGTTGTTGAATGTCCGGCCAGGCATCGGCGCGACGAAGTCGGAGCTGACCTCGCGGAAAAATCGCTCGACCCGGCCCTTCAGCCAGGGCTTCCGGCGCGGCGTATATCGCAACTCCATCAGCAGTTGCCCGGCGGCGGCCCGCATCGAATGCGAATGGAACTCTTTCGCGTTATCGAGCACCAAAACCTCAGGAACACCGAGGACCGGCCATTCGGTCTTCAGCCCCGCACCCTCCAGGTCCTTGGGCTGAACACCCATGCGAAGCATATCCATGATTGTTGATTTCCGCCGAGAAGTGACCCGGGGTTTCCACTGAGAAGTGACCCGCCCAGATGGTGTTTGTGGTTCAGGTTGCGGTCAAGTTTTTGGCTTTCTCCCTGGCTGGCTTGTCGGGTTTCGCGGAGCTGTTCTTGAAGCGGAAGCTGTCGTTTCCGGTTTCGATGATGTGGCAGTGGTGCGTGAGCCGATCGAGCAAGGCGGTGGTCATCTTGGCATCGCCGAAGACGGTGGCCCATTCGGAGAAGCTGAGATTGGTGGTGATGACGACGCTGGTGCGCTCGTAGAGCTTGCTCAGCAAGTGGAAGAGCAAGGCACCACCCGACGCGCTGAAGGGCAGGTATCCGAGCTCATCGAGGATGACGAGATCGGCGTAAGCGAGCCCGGCGGCCATCTGTCCAGCCTTGCCCCGGGCCTTTTCCTGCTCGAGGGCATTGACGAGTTCGACCGTGGAGAAGAAGCGGACCCGCTTGTGATGGTGCTCGATGGCCTGGACGCCGAGAGCCGTGGCGACGTGGGTCTTGCCGGTGCCCGGCCCTCCCACCAGGACGACGTTGTCGGCGTCCTGGAGGAACTCGCAACAATGCAGTTGGCGAACGAGCGCCTCGTTGATCTCACTGCTGGCGAAGTCGAAGCCGTTGAGGTCGCGATAGGCCGGGAAGCGCGCGGCCTTGAGTTGGTAGGCCGTTGATCGGACCTCTCTTTCGGCCATCTCCGCCTTCAGGAGTTGCGAGAGGATCGGCACGGCGGCCTCGAAGGCCGGCGATCCCTGCTCCGTCAGTTCGCCGACGGCCTGGGCCATGCCGTGCATCTTGAGGCTACGCAGCATGATGGCGATGGCGCCGCTCGCAGGGTTATGACGCATGGCGCACGTCCTCGGCTTGGCGCAGGGCGTCATAGCGTTCGACATTGGCGCGCGGCTCGGTGGTCAACGCAAGGACCGAAGGGGTGTCGACCGTCGGCGTGGTCAACGGCGTGCCGTCGACCAGCCGGTGAAGGAGGTTGATGATGTGGGTCTTGGTCGGCACGCCGGCCTTCAGGGCCAGTTCGACCGCCGTCAGCACGATGTGTTCGTCATGCTGCAGGACCAGAGCCAGGATCTCGACCACCTCCCGCTCGCCACCCGGGCTCTTGAGCAGATGCTGCTGCAGGGATCGGAAGGCTGGCGGCATCTCGGCAAAGGGAGCACCGTTACGCAGAGCCCCGGGTTTGCGCTGGAGGACCGCCAGATAATGTCGCCAGTCGTAGACTGTCCGGCTGAGACGATCATGCGAGCGGGTGAAGACCCGGCGATGTTCGCAGATCACCTGTCCCTCAGCGACAATGAGGATGCGATCGGGATAGACGCGCAAGCTGACCGGGCGGTTCGCGAAGGACGCCGGCACGCTGTAACGATTGCGTTCCAGATGGACCAGGCAGGTTGGGGAGACGCGCTTGGCGTACTCGACGAAGCCATCGAAGGGGCGCGGCATCGCCATCAGGTGCCGGATCTCTTCAGTCCAGACATCGGCAACCGTTCCAGGTTGGGTGCCGTGCGCGGTCTGCGACCATAACTCCCGACACCGGGTCTCCAGCCAGTCGTTCAGTGCCTCCAGCGACGGGAAGTTCGGCAGAGGCTGCCAGAGTCGATGCCTGGCATCCTGGACGTTCTTCTCGATCTGCCCCTTCTCCCAGCCTGATGCCGGATTGCAGAACTCGGCTTCGAACAGGAAGTGGCTGACCATGGCCGAGAAGCGGATATTGACCTGGCGGTCCTTGCCGCGGCCGACCTTGTCTACGGCCGTTTTCATATTGTCGTAAATGCCCCGCCGCGGCACGCCGCCCAGCGCCCGGAAGGCGTGGTTATGGGCGTCGAACAGCATCTCATGGGTCTGCAGCGGGTAGGCTCGCAGTGTGAAGGCGCGGCTGTAGGACAGCTTCACATGCGCCACCTGCAGCTTGGTGCGCTCGCCAGCGATGATCGCCCAGTCCTCCGACCAGTCGAACTGGAACGCTTCACCCGGCACAAAGGCCAGGGGGACGAAGGTGCCACGGCCGCTGGTCTGCTGCTCGCGCAGGCGGGCTGCCTTCCAGTCCCGGGCAAAGGCCGCGACCCGATTGTAGGAGCCCTCATAACCGAGCAAAATCAGATCGGCATGCAACTGGCGGACCGTGCGCTTGTGCTTGCGCGACTTGCCGCCTTCGATCCGAAGCATCGCCGAGAGCTTGTCGGCATAGGGATCGAGTTTGCTCGGCCGGTCGGGAACATGAAACCGGGGCTCGACGCTATCCGCACGCAGATACTTGCGAACCGTATTCCGCGAGAGCCCCGTGCGCCGGGAAATCTCCCGGATCGAAAGATGATTCCGCCCATGCCAGCGGCGGATGACACTCAATAACTCCATGTCGATCACTCCGAGGTCCCCCGCATAGCCCGCGTGAGACGTGGTCAAAACATGGGTCAATTCTCGATGGAAAAATCCCCGCCTAACGGGTCAATTCTCGACGGAAATCAACACATCAGGCGAGCCAAGCCGCGTCGTTGCGCCTTTTCCATGGCCACGCTTTCGTCAACGAAAGGGCACGGCCGCATTCTGGCGCCAATCCCCCAACGGCGAACACCGCGTAACCGTAACAATCCCTCCGATGCGGCAGAGCGTAGCCCCGCCCGTCTTCTTGACGACTCGGCCAAACCCGTTCAGCGTCCATGCAGGGGTGAGGAAAAGTCATGCGGCGCATCGCAACGGCCGTTTTCGGAGCAGCGGCTCTGTTCATTGCGAATGCGATGCCCGATCCGTCACTCGCCACCGAAGGCGGCGCCAGTCTCTACGTTCCCGGATTTCGCGGACCGGGCGCCGGTATCGTCCCGCCGCCCGGCTTCTATTTCGAGAACGATTTCTATTCCTATTCCGGGCGCCTGTCCGCGAGCCGGCAAACACAGATCGGCGGCGCCGTGCTGGGCAACGTCAAGGTTCAGGCGCGCGTCGATTTCGTCACGCCGACCTGGGTCACTCCGATCGAGATTTTCGGCGGCAATCTGGGCTTTGCCCTGACCTTGCCTTTCGGCCAGCCGCGCATCAGCGCCGGAGCGTTGATCACCGCCCCCCGCCTCGGCCGTGCCTTCGGAGCGAAGCTACGGGACTCTGCCTTCCTGTTCGGTGATCCGGTCGTGACCAGCTTTGTCGGCTGGCATGCCGGCAATTTCCACTGGCAGGTCGGCGGCGCGGTCAACATCCCGTCGGGCACCTATCGCGACGGTTCCCTGTCCAACCTGTCGTTCAACCGCTGGATCGGCGACATCTACGCCGCGGCGACCTGGCTCGACCCGAAGATCGGCCTCGATGTCTCGGGCGCGGTGGGTTTTGAGATCAACGGCAAGAATGACGATACGGACTACAAGAGCGGCAATGCCGTGCATGTCGACCTCGCCGTCAGCCAGTATTTCACCAAGGAATTCTCGGTCGGAGCGCTGTTCGCCCACTACCAGCAGATCACCGGCGACAGCGGCGCCGGTGCCTCGCTCGGCCCCTATAAGGGCCGCGTGACCGCCGTCGGCGGCACGGTCGCCTATTCCTTCGCCGTCGCCGGCACGCCGGTCACGGCGCGCCTCAAGGTCCTGCGCGAAGTGAGCGTCGACAACCGGCCGCAAGGAACGATCGGTCTCTTCAGCATCGCCTTCCCGCTCGGGCCTGTCGCGCAGGCCGCGCCGCCTCCGGAACCCGTGCCGGGCGCGCGCGTGGTGAAGCACTAGAGCGTTTTCGAGCGGCGGGAGCCGGCCCGGACGAGGCCGCGCTTTTCAGAAGGCTGGCAAGCGGCTACTGGGCATCGAGGCGAAGCGCCGCGCGTCGTGGCGGTTTCGCCGACAGCCCGGACGGTCCCGACATCATGGCCCAGACAACCCCCGCCACACTGGCGCTGAAGCGACTCGGCATCGCTTTCGAATTGCATGCCTATGCCTATGATCCGAATGCCGAACGCGTCGGGATGCAGGCGGCCGAGGCCCTGGGCGAGCCGGCACAGCGCGTGCTCAAGACCCTGATCGCGCAGGTCGACGGCAAGCCGGTCTGCATCGTGCTGGCCTCCGACCGCGAGGCGAGCATGAAGAAGGTCGCGGCGGCCTTCGGCGGCAAGTCGGCGACAATGATGCCCGTACCGGATGCCGAGCGGCTGACGGGCTACAAGGTGGGCGGCGTCAGCCCCTTCGGCCAGAAGCGCAAGCTGCCGACGATTATCGACGCAGCGGCCTCGGCCGAGGCCCGGGTCTACGTCAATGGCGGGCAGCGCGGCCTGCAGATCGCGCTTGCGCCGGCCGATCTTCTGCGCGGTGCCGAGGCACGCAGCAGCGCGATCACGGCCTGATCGCGGCCTCGCGCCGCCTTTCCCCTTTCGCCCCGATCGCGTAGAGCGCTCTCCGGACAGATCGGATCGCCATCCCGTCATTGCGAGGAGCGCAATGAAGGGGTGGCGACCCGCACATCGCTTCAAGGTTTCCCATTTTCATGATTCGCCTCGAAAACATCGGCAAGCAGAACGGCAAGCAGATCATCTTCATCGAGGCCTCCGCCACGATCCAGAAGGGTGAAAAGGTCGGGCTGGTCGGCCCCAACGGTGCTGGCAAGACCACGCTCTTCCGAATGATCACCGGCGAGGAGGCGCCCGACGAAGGCCAGGTCTCGATCGATCGCGGCATCACCATCGGCTATTTCAGCCAGGATGTCGGCGAGATGGCGGGCCGCAGCGCCGTCGCCGAGGTCATGGAGGGCGCGGGCCCCGTCAGCGCGGTCGCGGCGGAGCTGCGCGACCTCGAAGCCGCGATGGTCGACCCCGACAGGGCCGACGAGATGGAGGCGATCATCGCCCGTTACGGCGAGGTGCAGGCCCGCTTCGAGGAACTCGACGGTTATGCCCTCGACGGCCGCGCGCGCGAGGTCCTGGCCGGCCTCGGCTTCAGCGAGGAGATGATGGAGGGCGATGTCGGCGCGCTCTCCGGCGGCTGGAAGATGCGCGTCGCGCTCGCCCGCATCCTGCTGATGCGCCCGGACGCGATGCTGCTCGACGAGCCGTCCAACCATCTCGACCTCGAAAGCCTGATCTGGCTGGAAGCCTTCCTCAAGGGCTATGACGGGGCCCTGCTGATGACCTCGCACGACCGCGCCTTCATGAACCGCATCGTCGGCAAGATCGTCGAGATCGACGGCGGCGCGCTCACCACCTATTCCGGCGACTACGAATTCTACCAGCAGCAGCGCGCGCTGGCCGAGAAGCAGATGCAGGCGCAGTTCGAGCGCCAACAGGCGATGCTCGCCAAGGAGATCGCCTTCATCGAGCGCTTCAAGGCCCGCGCCTCCCACGCCGCGCAGGTGCAGAGCCGCGTCAAGAAGCTGGACAAGATCGAGCGGGTCGAGCCGCCGCGGCGGCGGCAGACCGTCGCCTTCGAATTCCAGCCGGCACCGCGCTCCGGCGACGACGTCGCCAGCCTCAAGAACGTCCACAAGGCCTATGGCAGCCGCAGCATCTATGAAGGGCTCGACTTCCACATCCGCCGCAAGGAGCGCTGGTGCGTGCTCGGCGTCAACGGCGCCGGCAAGTCGACGCTGCTCAAGCTCATCACCGGCACGACCGAGCCCGACACCGGCACCGTCACCGTCGGCGGGAGCGTCAAGATGGGCTATTTCGCCCAGCACGCCATGGAAGTGCTCGATGGCGAGTGCACCGTGTTCGAGGCGCTGGAAGACCGCTTTCCGCAGGCGGGCCAAGGCTCGCTCAGGACGCTCGCCGGTTGCTTCGGCTTCTCCGGCGACGATGTCGAGAAGCGCTGCCGCTTCCTGTCGGGCGGCGAGAAGGCGCGACTGGTCATGGCGATGATGCTCTACGACCCGCCGAACTTCCTCGTGCTGGACGAGCCGACCAACCACCTCGACATCGCGACCAAGGAAATGCTGATCAACGCGCTCTCACAGTATGAGGGCACGATGCTCTTCGTCAGCCACGACCGGCATTTTCTGGCAGCCCTGTCGAACCGGCTGCTGGAGCTGACGCCGGAAGGCGTCCACGCCTATGGCGGCGGCTATACGGAGTACGTCGCGCGCACCGGTCAGGAGGCGCCGGGCCTGCGGAGCTGAGGAGAAAACACGTCGTCGTTCTTGGGCGAGGCCCCCGGCTGTTCGGTTCGTTCTGAGCACCGTCTTGGAAAGCACAATGGATCGAAGGCTTTCCAGAGCACAGCGACGGAGGTGACAGGCGCGGGGAACCCCTCCCCCTTGTGGGGAGGGGCAGGGGTGGGGGTCGCAAAGTCAGGCCGCACGGCCGGGGATATTTACCGTTCTGCCGATACTAGCAGCGCCTCACCAAGCGAGACCACCCCCATCCCCATACCCTTCCCCACAAGGGGGAAGGGAGGAGCCCGCCCCGGCACCCGTCTGCCCGACACGAACCGGACAGCCGTGGGTCAAGCCCGAGCATGACGCGCCTTCTCTCTACCGCGCGAAGACCGACCAGCCGGTCGCTTCGGCCAGCCGCTCCAGTGCCAGCGTGCCGAGCAGGGAGTTGCCGTTGGCGTTGAGCCCCGGCGACCAGACCGCGATCGCGGCCTTGCCCGGCGCGATGGCGAGGATGCCGCCGCCGACGCCGGACTTGCCGGGCAGGCCGACGCGGAAGGCGAAGTCGCCCGAGGCGTCATAATGCCCGCAGGTCAGCATCAGCGCGTTGATGCGCCGGGCCCGCTGGGCCGAGACGACGCGCGGCCCGCCCGGCTCATAGAGCCCGCCATGCATCAGGAAGCGGCCGGCCATGGCGAGCTGACGGCAGCTCATGGCGATGGCGCATTGGTGGAAATAGACGCCGAGCGTCAGCTCCGGCGCATGGGTGATGTTGCCGAAAGCCTTCATGTAGTTGGCGAGCGCGCTGTTGCGAAAGCCGGTCGCCTGCTCGGCCCGCGCCACCGCCTCGTCGATGATGATCGCATCGTCATCGGCCAGATAGCGCACGAAGCGCAGCAATTCGCCGATCGCGACACGCGGCTCATGGCCGGCGAGATTGACGTCGGCGACGACGAGGGCGCCGGCGTTGATGAAGGGGTTGCGCGGCACGCCCTGCTCGCGCTCGAGCTGGACGATGGAATTGAACGGCGTGCCGGAAGGCTCGCGCCCGACCCGGCGCCAGAGCGTGTCGCCGATCTTGCCGAGCGCCTGGGTCAGGGCGAAGACCTTGGAGACGCTCTGGATCGAGAAGGGCTCGTCGCTGTCGCCGGCGGCATGGACGGCGCCGTCTGCGGTGACGATGCAGAGTCCGAACTGGCGCGGATCGATGCGGGCAAGCGGCGGAATATAGGTGGCGACCTCGCCGCGTTCGGCGGCGTCGCGCATCTCCTCGGCGATGTCGCGGACGAGCCGCGCGATATCCACCACGCTTAGGCCTCCCGGCTGTTGCGGATGTCAGGCAAAGCCCAGCCGCGCCGGCCGGTCAAGGCCAGGACAAGCGAAACCGCCGATCATTGCAGGTGCAGCGTCTCGCCGGAGGCGGCGCCATCGACCACCGGGCGCTGGGACGCGATCACGCAGAGCGATTTGCCGCGCGATTTCGCCTGGTACAGCGCCGCATCCGCCGCCGACATCAGACTGTTCATGTCGCGGCCATGCTCAGGGGCAAGCGCGATGCCGACCGAGGCGCCGATCTGGAGCCGGTGCCCGCTGTCGAGTTCGTAGGGCTGCGAGATTTCTCGCACGATCCGCTCGCCGAAGCGCTGGAGCTGCGTGCGCTCGGTCTGTTCGGACAGGACAACGAACTCGTCGCCGCCGATGCGCGCCGCGATATCCGAAGAGCGAACGAAGCTGCGCAGCCGCTCGGCCACAAGCTGGAGCAGCGCATCCCCTGCCATATGGCCGTAATTGTCGTTGACCGCCTTGAAGCCGTCGAGATCGAGATAGACCAGCGCCAGCCGCTTGGACGACGCCCCGTTTTCGAATTTGGCGGCAAAGGCCTTCGCCAGACCGGCGCGATTCGACAGGCCGGTGAGGATGTCGTGTCGCGCATGGAAGGCGTTCTCGCGCTCGGCCCGCATGGTCGAGATCAGCATCGCGTTCAGCTTGTAGGCCGCGGCCGTCATGCTGAAGAGGTAGAAAGGGATCTGCATGAAGGTGATGAGCATCATCGGCTCGGACAGGAACGGAGCGGCCAGCACGCAGGGTCCGAGCGTCAGCGCGACCATCACGCCGGCCATGCGCGGCGCGGCGAAGTTGCGGAAGCAGATCCCGCCGACCATGGCGGCTGCGGACAGGCAGGCGAGCGTCGCCGCGACCCAGTCCCCGCTCATCAGGCTCAGGAAGGTGCCGGCCCCGACACCGGCCGCCCAGGCGACACCGAGCAGGAGGTAGAGGTCCGTCGGCGTCGACTGCCCGCGCGCCGCCCGCTTGCGGGCCGCCAGCAGGACGAGCAGGCGCACCACGCAACACACGACCTCGAAGGCGCACCAGAGCGTGAAGGGCAGCGTCGGGATGCGCCAGGCGATCAGGAAGGATACCGCCAGCGAGTTGATGACGCCGCCGGCGAAGATCGGCAGCGTGCCGTAGAGACTGCCGACCAGCGCAGCGCGGATCTCCGGCGGCACATCCGGGCCAGCATCCGCGAGCCAGCGCGTCACGCGCCAGCGCGGCAAGCTGAAACGGAGGACTGGGGCACTCATCGGCTGATCCGGCTCCTCTGGCAATCGGGCCAGCAAAGCACCCGGTCACGAGGGCCTGCCTATCAGCGAGGTCTTACGATTCGGTGAGGAAAGCAGCGCGAATCACGCACGACGCGCAGGGCAGCGATGCCGAAAACGTCGATCGTCAGCGCGTTTGCCGATAAACCCAGACCCGGGCGGGCGGGATATTGCGCAGCACCCAGTCCGACACCGTGGCCTTGAGCCCGGAGCCCTTGCGCGGGATCGGCGAGATCACCGAATAGGTGAACTGGATGAAGGGCGCGCCCTCGACCAGAAGCGGGAAGGCCTCGCGGGCCAGCGCCGAGCGTGTTGCCGGCGGGCGATTGAACAGCGGCAGGCTCGAGACCAGCGCGATCGCCTTCTCGTGCAGATGGCCGGACAGCGTCTTGGACAGGGCATAGGCGTCGCCCTGCACCACGGTCGCGCGCGGAAAGCGCTGGCGCAGAAGCTCGCAGAATTCGGGGCTGTATTCGACGAGGATCAGCCGACTCTCGTCGACGCCGCGCTCGATCAGCGCCTCGGTGACGGGGCCGGTCCCGGGGCCGATCTCGATCACCGGCCCGGATTGCCCCGGGTCGACATAGGAGGCCATCCGCCGCGCCAGCGCCGGGCTCGACGGCGTCACCGAGCCGGTTCGGAGCGGATCGTCGATCCATGACTTGATGAAGCGGGCTTCGTCTCCGAGCTTGGCCTTGGCCTCGCTGACGCGGCTCTTGAACTTCTCCGCGGTGCTGCGGACCTCGCTCTCGACCTTGTAGCGCACCGCCGCGACCTTGAGCTTGGCCTCGGCCACGCTGTCGACGAGGTCCGCCGCCGTCACCCTGACCTCGCCCTCGATCCGCGACGCCACGCGGGACTGCCCGAGGCGAGCGGCCAGCGAGGTTGTGCGCGGGCGATGACGAACCGTCGAAGACATGGCACCCCTTGATCGCCGCCGAGACAATGTCCGTGACGCAGTCGAACGTTACCTGCGCGGCATATGGGGTCAAGACCGCCGCCCCGCCAAGCCATTTTTCGACGCCGGCGGTGAAAAGCCGTCAGATCAACGGCCTCGGCACCGCGTTCTGCGCGTAGATCGAGGCCATGCGCGCCGTCAGGCGGGGATTCAGCAGCGTCAACTGCCCGTTCGACAGCGAAAACAGCCCGGCCTTGCGCAGGCGCGACCAGGTCTTGCTGGTGTGGACCAGGGAGAGGCCGAGGGCGTCGGCGAGTTGCTGCTGCGAGAGCGGGAAGGCGAAGCTGTGGTTGCTGACCAGGCCCAGCGCATCGGCACGGTGATAGAGCGAGATGATCAGCGCCGCGATTCGTTCGCCGGCACTGCGTTGTCCGACCGAGGTCAGATTGTCGTCGATCAGGCACTCCTCGCGCGAGCCGAGCCATGCCAGCTCATAGGCCAGCGTCGGCATCCTGACGAACAGGTCCCAGATCCGCTTGCGCGGAAAGACGCAGAGCTCGACATCGGTCAGGGCTTCGATGCCGTGCTCGGCCGCGCTCAGCAGGGACGCCTGCAAGCCGACGAGATCGCCCGGCAATAGGAAGTTGAGGATCTGGCGGCGCCCGTCCGGCAAGGATTTGTAGCGGAAGGCCCAGCCCGAATAGAGCGTATAGAGCTCCGCATCCTCCTGGCCGGGGTGGATGATGTCGGCCCCGGCCGCCAGGGCGCGATGGTCAAGCTTCATCGCCTGGATGAAGCGGATCTCATCATCGGTCTTGCCCTTGAAAGCGGGCTTCAGCCGCAGCGGACAGGCAAGGCAGGGCGTCCCGAGCCGCCCGTGCTTGGTTGCGATGTTCATGAACGGAAACATTCCCCCGAAACCGCTGCGGATGCCCCGGCAACCGGGAAACGCATGAGGCCAGCGCAGCGTTCCTTCAGTGTCGTTTCGGGAACAATCGGCCCACTCCCCGCGTTGCCTTCGCCGAAATCCGGCCCTCGCGGCCACAAAGCGTTGGGAGACAACCATGCTGCAAAACAGCCTCGCCCCCGCTGCACGAGCCCTGCTTTTCTTCGGCGTCATGGGGGCGGCTGTCAGCGGGCTGACACTCGGAGCACAGTGGCAGATGCCGACCGACCAGAGCTCGACCACCGTCGCCCAGGCCAGGGGCGAGCGGGACCTCGGTGCCGATCTGCGCTTTGCCGCCGTCGATCACGCGGATCGTGCGCAGAGCACCGCGAAGCGCGCCAGCGCCTCGCCGTCGCAGCATGCGATGGCGGACAGCCCCATCGCGAGAATCCTGCGCTGATCGATATCGTCAGTCGAATATCCTGAGCTCTGCCGGCCGGAAGGGGCCGGCAGAGTCGTTTTCTATCCGATGTGCCTGACGCGCCAGCGCCCCAGCGTGCGGGCATGGGGCTCCACGGCCTGGATCGCCTCGATCTGGGCAAGGAGCCCGGCAAAGATGCGCGGCGGCTGGCCATGGCTGATGTCGCGATCGGCATCGAGCCCGATCTCGATCGTGTTCTCGTCGATGTCGATCGCGCTGACCGTAATCCGCACTCCGGGCGTCGCGCGCAGGGCCCGCGAAGCGACATCCGCCACGAGGAAGCCGAGCGGAATGATGCGGTCGACGGAGAGGGTCGCCGAGGTCTCGAACCGGCTGGCGACCTGCTGGTCGCGACCGCGGATCAGATTCGCGATCATCGCGACGACATCGTCGAGGAACAGATCCACGCGGACCGGCTGCATTTCGCCGTCGGCCAACGTGAAGCGATATGCGGCCGAGAGCACATGCACGCGGCATTCGGCATCGGCCAGGGCAAGCCGCGCCTCGCTCTGATAGTCGCGCTTGCTCAAGCCGATATAGCTCTGGACGACCTGCAGGCTGTTCTTCACGCGGTGGTGCAGCTCGCGCACCAGGAACCGATTGTCGTCGAGGGCGGTCTGCAGCCGGCGCTGGCGCACCTCCTGCTCGTCGACCATGGAATTGAAGGCTTCGGCAACGCTGCGGATATCGCTCGGCATGGCGTCGGCGATCCGCACCCGCGCCCGCGGGGAGGTCGCGCGTGCACGCGCCGCAGTTTCGATCCCGCGCAGCCAGCGCACGCAATGCTTGTCGATCGCACGCAGATAGACGAGGCAGAGCAGCCCGAGCGTCGCGAGCGGCGCCAGCAGGAGCAGGATGAAGCGCAGCCGCGCCGCGCGGGCCGGCCCGTCATCGAAACTGGCGATGACGTAGAAGTCCGGCGCGGCGACCATGCGGGCGACATAGTTGTGATCGGCGCCGGCGCGGCTCGGCGCGGTCCAGCGCTCGTAATCGACCGGAGTGCGGTTCTCCCCGGGCAGCCACGACATGTCGCTGCCCGGGCCGCGGCTGGCGATGACCCCGCCGCCCCGGCCGATCAGCGCGACGTTCATCTCCTGCCCGTCGTCGCCGAGGTCGAAAACATTCTCGAGCAAATCGGGGGTGGTCAGGAGGAGCGCTTCCCGCAGCTGCCCGCCCGAGGCCTGCGCATCCGCCATCAGGACGGCGAGATAGCGCCGGTCCGCGACCGTCACCTGATCGTAGCGGATCCGGCCGAGATCCGCCCCGTTCCAGGTCGCGACGGAAGGACGCCCGGCAAGCTCGCTGGCGATGCCGCTCAGGGTTTCCTTCGAAAGTCCGGCTTCGAGGGAGGCGGCGCATACGCGCCCGTCGGCGCCGCGCAGGAAGAAGGCCCGAAAGCCGCTCGCCCGCGCCACCGCGGCGACGCCGGCGTCCTCGCAGGCGGCCGTCTCGAAGCGGGCATCGCTCGCCACGGTGCCGAAGGCCAGCAGCGCGCGCGATGCGCCGCGATACCAGACCCGCGTGCGCACGGCGAAATCATCGACGGTGCGCGCCTGCGCCGTCTCGATCGTGGCGATCGCGGTCCGATAGGTCGCATAGGCGGCGAAGGCCGTGGCGCAGCCGACCGGCACCGCGATCGCGACCAGCAGGGCCAGAAGGCGCCCGCGGACAGTCCTGATCCGCGCCAGAGGCATCAGGACCCGACAGGTTCGGAACCGACCCTCTGCATCGCGGCCGCGCTCGTCCGGTCCGGCCCCAGATCGTCGACGCTGCCGATGGAGAGCAATTCCGCAAGCTTGGTCCGCGCGCGGTTGACCCGGCTCTTGATCGTGCCGATCGCCACGCCGCAGATATCGGCGGCCTCCTCGTAGGACAGCCCCGTCGCGCCCACCATGATGAGCACCTCGCGCTGTTCCTCGGGCAGCTTCGCCAGCGCCTTGCGGAAATCGGCGAGGTCGAGATGGCTTTCCTGATTGCCGTGGGTCGCCATGCGCTCGGCATAGGTTCCCTCGCTGTCCTGCACTTCCCGCCCGCGCTTGCGATAGAGCGAGTAGTAGGTGTTGCGCAGGATGGTGAAGAGCCAGGCGCGCAGGCTCGTCCCAGGCTCGAACTTTTCGGCGTTGCCCCAGGCCTTGAGCAGCGTGTCCTGCACGAGGTCGTCCGCGAGCTGCATCGAGCCAGACAAAGACGCGGCGAAGGCGCGCAGATTGGGGATTTCGCGGATCAGGCCGTCCTTGAACTCATTGGCGGCCTGGGAAGCGGCCCTGGTGTCACCCGCCTCGACGTCACTTGCACTCATCTGACGACGCTCCGGCTGCGCGCTGCTCCGTCGCTTCGAGTTGCGCCAAGAGCACGAGAAACTTGTCCGGCACGGGCGCGTTCACGATGTCGTCGTAATGAGCCTTCAGCGAGCGGCCGATCGATTCCTGCACCTTGGGATCGAGAACCATTTCGAAGTCGTCATTATCGCCTCCGTCAGGTTCCGACATCGCTGCATCCAGCTTGTTCATCTCAGCCCTCGCGCCACAAACGGGCCTGCTTTTCCAGCAAGTCCCGCTTCTCACTTTTACGCCGGCGAGACCAGAGCCGAGTGGCGGTGGCGACACCAATGCGCCCTAATAACGAGCACAAATCCAAAAAGGTTCCACATTGCGCAAAAAATAAATTCCTTGTCAGAGGCGCAGGCTAAGTCATTATTCCGGCACGATAAAAAGGGACGCGTTCATGTCGATCGCCAAGGAAATTGCGCCTCATCTTCCGTATCTGCGCCGCTTCGCGCGCGCCCTCAGCGGCAGCCAAGCCAGCGGCGATGCCTATGTCGTCGAAATGCTGGAAGCGCTGGTCGCCGATCCTTCCGGCTTCCCGCGCGGGATCGATCCGCGCGTCGGCCTGTACCAGACCTTTCTGAAGCTTTGGTCCTCGGCCGGGGTCGATGCCAGCCAACCCATCGTCGAGCTGTCGCGGGCGGCGGCCGAGCGCAACCTCGAAGCGCTGACGCCGCGGCCGCGGCAGGCCTTCCTGCTGCGGACCGTCGAGGGCTTCTCGATCGAGGAGGTCGCCGCGATCATGGGCGTCAACACCGCCGATGCGGCGGCGCTGATCCAGACCGCCGGGCAGGAAATAGCCGAGCAGGTCGCGACCGACGTCCTCATCATCGAGGACGAGCCGATCATCGCGCTCGACATCGAGACCATGGTCGAGGAGCTCGGCCACAGCGTCACCGGCGTGGCCCGGACCCAGCGCGAAGCCGTCGCGCTCGTCGCCAAGAAGCGACCGGGACTGGTGCTCGCCGACATCCAGCTGGCCGATGGCAGCTCGGGTCTCGATGCCGTCAACGAGATCCTCTCCTCGATCGACGTGCCAGTGATCTTCATTACCGCCTATCCCGAACGGCTGCTCACCGGAGACCGGCCGGAGCCGGCCTTCCTGATCACCAAGCCGTTCCAGCCGGAAGCGGTGAAGGCCGCCATCAGTCAGGCGCTGTTCTTCGACCGCCGTGCCGGCCGCAAAGCCGCCTGAATGGATCCGGGAAAGCCCGCGGCCTGCCGCGGGTTTTCTGTTTTCGGGCCGGAACAGGCCCCGCCTTCATGCGTTCGCGAGTCGATGTCGGTTTGGTGTTCGTTTCGGGAGGGCGTTGACCATGGCGATGACCTGCTTGTCGGCAGCAATCGCGGCGAGTTCGATCGCCACGGCGCTGTTTTCGGGGGCCGTGGCGCCCGGGGCCCTCGGCAGCGAGATCCTGTCGCTGGTCCTGGCCGCCCTGACCAGCCTGACCATCGCCGGCGCGTCGGCTCTCGACAGCTAGAACCGGCAGGACATCCGCGACGTTCCACGACCGGCGTCGGCCTGATGATGGCAGCTTGCATCGGCCTCGCGGCCACGCAAGCGCATGCGGTCGCGTCCCGAAGGTCAGCGAAGGGCGCTCCGGCCAGCCACATAGTCGTGCAAGCCGCGCCATTGCCGCCGCCGCGTCCCGCTGGCCTCGCCCCTGCCGGTCCATCCGCCGTGCGCGCGGATCGGCCGGCGGAGCCTGTCGAGCCGAAACCGGCATCGAGCGCGTCTCCCGCGCCGGCCGAGCGTCCCCAGCCGGAGACGTCGTGCCTGTCCCGCCTGGCCGCCATACCGGGCAATCTGGTCGACGATGCGGATGAGGCGGCCGTGCAGGCCGAGCCCGCCTGCCGCGTGGCCGAGCCGGTTCGGCTGCGCGCCCTCGCCCTGCGTGGCGAAGCGGGCGCGACGACCGTGACCTTCGACCCGCCGCCATTGCTGAGCTGCGCCATGGCGACGGCGGTCGCGAACTGGCTGGACACCAGCGTTCAGCCGCTGGCCCGCGGGCATTTCGGCCTTGGTCTGGCGAGCCTGCGCGTCGGCGGCGGGCAGGAATGCCGCCGGCGCAACCGTGCCTCCTCCGGACCTGTCAGCGAACATGCCACCGGTCAGGCCCTCGACATTTTCGCCTTCAAACTGGGGGGCGGCGACAAGGCCACCGCGATTTCGGTCGAGAAGCCGTCAGGCCTGGCCCAGAACCGCTTCCTCGACGCGGTGCGCCAGTCGGCCTGCGGGGCGTTCATGACGGTATTGGGGCCGGGCGCCGACGCTGCCCATGCCAACCATCTCCACATTGATATCCAGGAGCGGCGCTCGCGCGCCTCACGTTTCTGCCAATGAATGGCCGTCAGCACATTCCGCGCTGCCACGCATGGCGAAGCCATTCGCGATCGAGAACGACGCTTTCGTCGAGGTCGACGAGCCTTGGGCCGGCACGCCGCGCCGCCATCACGGCCAGCGCGGCCTCGCGCTCCAGCCCGCTCGCGATCAGATCCTCCAGCTCCCAGAATGGCGGCAGGAGCGCAGCCTCCTGAGCGGGATCGATAATTGTTGGGATTTCTCCCCGCAGGCGACTCACGGACATCGACGTTCCCATGCCAAGATGAAGCGCCAACGCAACAAGCTTCCCTTGGTTCCCATAGGGCGGAACTGTGGGTTTCTTGAGGCGTTCCGTCCGGCTTACCCGCCAGGAGCTTATGCGATGACCATCGGGCATTTCCGCGCCAGCCTCGCCCTCGCCGCCGTCGCCAGCCTGGCTTGCATGGCCGGACCTGCCCTCTCCCAGTCGCCGAGCGGGCCGCCGACCGGGCGGCTGTCCTGCACGCTCGGCACCCCCCCGACCGCGAACCTGACCGCCCAGAAGCCGATGGAATGCCGCTTCCGGCCCCGCCGCGGACCTCCCCAGCAGTATACCGGCATCGTCCATGGTTTCGGGCTCGACCTCGCATCGATCCGCAACGCAGCGCTGGCATGGCGCGTCTACGGCCCCTATGCCCGCGCCCCGCTCGGCGTGCTGGCCGGGCAGTACAAGGCGACGGGGTCGGGACCCGGCACGGGAGGCCACATGCTGACGGGTGGCGAAAAGAACGAAGTGAGCCTGCAGCCGCTGCCGTTCCAGAGCAATCGCGGCCTCAACGTCGCAATCGGCGTGACCGCCCTCGAACTGACGCTCGTGCCTCCCGGGCGGCGGCGCTGACCGGCAAGGCCACCGGCGCTCCCGAGCTCGGCTTTCCCGGCTCGACTCTGTCGAGCCGGCCATCAGCGCGCATGGCACAGATTACTTTTTGCTAACCTTGACCTGGCAAAATCGACTCAAAGTCGAGGCTTTCGTCCGCTCGCGCCGGGCGGGAGCAGGAACATCGCCAATCCTATGACGTTGTCGAGACTCATAGGATTGCAGTGAGTGAGAAGCCGGTTCGATGGCTGATATCCGCGTTCTGATTGTCGAAGACGACCCGTTCATCGCCATGGACATCGAAAGCGCCGTGGCGGATCAGCTCGGCGACGGTGCCGAGCTGATCGTGGTCGAATCCGTCGCCGAAGCGCGCCGTGCCGCGGCACGCAAGCTGTCCTGCGCCCTGCTCGACATCGACGTGGTCGGCGGCAAGACCTTCGATGTCGCGAGCGCGCTTCAGAAAGCGGGAATACCGTTCGCCTTCGTCTCGGGCTCGGCCCCGAGCGAGGTTCCGGCGCCGCTGCGCAATGCCCGTTTCCTGCGCAAGCCCTTCTCGATCCGCGAGGTCGCCACCTTCGTGATGAACGCAATCGGCTCGGCCCCCAGCAAGGTCATGCAAGGCTAGAGCATCGGCGCCCGTCAGGCCGTGGCCGGCGCAGGCTCCCGCTTCGGAAAGGTCAGCACCACGCGCGTTCCGGGACGCTCCGATCCGGGATGCAGCGGCTCGGTGGTCATCGTCGCCCGCATGCTGCGCAAGAGGCTGGCGATCACCGTCTGGCCGAGCCCCTTGTGCTCGACACCGGCCGGCAGCCCGATGCCGTCATCTTCGATCGTCATGACGAGGGCCGGCGCGCCCTCCGCCTCGCCCTGACCGAAGCGGATGGTAACGCGCCCCGTCATGCCATCGGGGAAGGCGTGCTTGATCGCGTTGGTCACCAGCTCGTTGACGATGACGACGAAGGAGACCGCATCCCGCCCCGGCAACCGGATTGCGTCCATATCGAGGTCGATCCGGATCGGGCGGCCTTCCGCGGCCTTGCCGATCTCGGCCAGCAGGTCCTCCATATAGGGCCTTGCGTCGATCTCGTCCGTCTCGATGTCGAGGCGCAGGCGCCTCTGCCCGGCCGCGATCGCCTGGATGCGCGATTGCGCCTGCGCCAGAGCCGCCTTTACTGCCGGCTCCCGCGTCTGCCGGCTCTGGACATTCAGCAGCGCCGAAACCATGGCGAGGTTGTTGCCGACGCGATGATTGACGTCGCGCAGGAGGGCCTCGATCCGCAGCCGCTCGCTCTCGAGCTCCCGCGTCCGCTCGCCGACGACCTGCTCGAGCTCGGCATTGCTGAGCGCCAAAGCGGTGCTGCGGCGCTGGCGCAGGCGCAACTGTTGCCACGCCGCATAGGCAAGCCCCGCCAGCGCAATGACGATCCCCGTGCTGCCCCAGAGCCGGCGGCGCTCCTCCCGGCGGTACAGCGACAGAAGGCGAATATTCTCGCCCTGCTGGATTTCCCGCACCGTGTCGCGCAACCGGTCCATGGCATCGCTGCCGCTGGCATCGCGGACCAGCGCCAGGGCCTGATCGCGCTGCCCGGCCCGCTCCAGCATGATCGTGCGGTCGAGCTCCTCGAATTTGAGGCGCATATCGGCGCGCAGCTTCGCCACCCGCTCCTTCTGAATCGGATCGGCATCGACGAGGGCGGCGAGGATGTCGAGTTCCGGCCCGGCCGCCGCGCGTCCTTCCGAAAACGGTTCCAGATAGCTCGCCTGACCGGTGAGCAGATAGCCGCGCTGGCCCGTCTCGGCGTCGCGGAGGCGACCGAGGAAGCGCTCCGCTCGCTCGCGAACCTCGATGGCATGCGAGGCGAGATCGGCCGTGCGGCGCGCCTGCTGGTTGATCCATGCGGCGAGAACGATCGCCACGGCGACGACGCCGATCGCGATGATCGTGGTCGTGGCCGAGCGAAGCCTTGTGCGAAACCCCGGAAGAACCGGGACCAGGGGGCGGCTGCGCGGTCTCACCTGAGCGGACATGCCAGCCTTGTTAAAGGATGCATGCCGACATCCCTATGTAAAATGACAGGGCGCGTCCACCGTCGACCACCACGGGCAAGGCGGAGATCACGCACCGTCCTCGCCCTTGTCGCCACCCGTCGCGATCTGACGGCCGAGAATGGCACCGAGCGCGATGACCCCGCCGGCGATGACCAGCCGCCAGTTCAGGCGCGAGCCAACGAGCTTCGCCGCCAATGGCGCGGCGGCGAGCGCAGCCGTCGCGGCCGGCCGGGGCGGGCGGCGCCGGCCCTTGACGAAGAGCCCGATGCAGAACGCGAGAAGGGCCGTGGCAGCGAGGCCGCCCGCGACCCAGAGGCTCGCGGCCACCGCGCCGTAGTGCTGCTCCAGCAGTGTATGCACCGCATTGAGCGCGTAGCCGCCGGCGCAAAACAACAGCAGCAGCGCTAGGCCGAAGAGGCCATAGACGGCGATATTGCGCTTCATCGCGCCGGATACTTCCGAAGCGATGAAAGATCCAAGCCCCCCGAACATGGTCAGCGTGCCGACAGATAGCCGACGAACAACCCGACCGCGGCCGCCAGCCCGAGCGCGCGTAGCGGCCGCTCGCGGATCTCGTCCTCGATCAGCTTCTGCAGCTCCGTCGCCTGCTCCTTGGCGACGTCGACCATCTTGTCGGTATCGACACCTACGGCGCGCAGCCGATCCGTGACATTCGCCGCGATCTCCTCCGCACTGCGGGTGAGCGTGTCCTCCAGGGCGCTGGCCTGCCGCTTCGCGCGTGCGCCGGTTTCACGCATCTCGGCCGCGACATCCTCGGCGCCAGCCTCGACCTCTGCCTTGGCACGCTTGGCGGCGGCAGCCGCCTGTCGTTTCGCGGATGTCGTGGTTGCCATGACGATCGGTTCCTGTCGCTGGTGGGATGGCAATGGTGCCGGGGTGGCGGCGTCGCCGCAAGGGGCTCCGTCCGTGTCGAAACGCCCCGGCAGCGCGTCTGTTCCGGCGTGGCGGCTCAAGCGGGCTGCGCTTCGGCCGTTTCCTCGGCTTCGGCCTTGGCCTTCTCGCGGCGATAGCGGGCAAACTCTTCCTGCGCCACCATGGCGACGATGACGATCGGCGTCGAGAGCACGGCGCCGATCGGCCCCCAGAGCCAGAGCCAGAAGATGAAGGCGATGAAGACGAGGAAGGGCGAGATCGTCAGCCGGTTGCCGACGAAGATCGGCGTGACGGCGTTCCCCTCGACGAGATGCAGGATGTAATAGGCTGCCGCCGGCCAGAGCGCGGAGACGATCGAAGGCGCGTCGAGCAGCGCTCCCGCGAGCAGCAGGACCGCGACGATGACCGGGCCGATGAAGGCGAGGTAGTTGAGCAGGAAGGCGAGCGCCCCCCAGAACAGCGGGAATGGCAGGCCGGCGAGCCAGGCGATCGCCATGGTCAGCACGCCCATGCCGAAATTGATTACCGTCACCAGGGCGAAATAACGCGCGACCCGCGTCTCGATCTCCTCGAAGAAGGAGCCGGCCGAGCGGCGCGCACCACGGCCGAGGCAGAGCCTCAGGATGCGCGCCTTCAGATGGCGGCGCGTCGCCAACCAGAAATACACGGTCGCGAAAAAGACCAGCAGGCCGCCAGCCGCCGTGGAGGACGTCATGGCGATGTCGAAGAGCGGATTGCCTTGCGAAACGCTGAGCTCGGCGCCCTTGCCGGTGATCGAGGCGATGCCGCGCTTGAACTCGTCCATGAAGGCGAAGACGCGGGCGAGCTTGGATTGGAGCGCTGCCATCATCGCCGGCGCCTGATCGGTCCAGCCCGCGACCGGCACGGCGAGAATCGCGACCGCGCCGAGCAGCAGGCCGATGAAGAACAGCACGACCAGCGCCGCCGCCGCATGCTGCGGAACGCGATAGCGCGCCAGCACGTCGACGAGCGGGCCGAGCACCAAGCCGAAGATCACGCCGGCCATGACCGGCATGGCGATGACCTTGGTCAGCGCCAGCGACGCCATCGCCAGGATGACGAAGATTCCGACGATCGCATAGCGGAGGATGAGGTCATGTTCATAGGGCGTGACCTCCTCGGTCTCCTCCACCGGTTCCGGCTCCGCCATGTAGCGCGGAAACGGCCGCCAGGCCGATGAGCTGAGCATGTTCCTGCTTCCAACGCGCAACCGCGCCCCCCTGGCGCGTCGGAAGCGTCAACGCGACAAGGATCGGCCGGGTTCCCTACCGATACCCCAACGCTCTGAGAATGGTCTTTTGCTCAAGGGTGAGCGGCGCCCCGAACGGCTCCGGCAGAAGCTTGAAACCGTAACCCTTTATCTCTCCCCCTCGCTTGATAAATCGCGGCATGAGGGCAGCGATGTACTCGGTTTTTAGGATCTTGAATCGATCATGATCGATCGCTTGGTAGATGGCACTCGCAACACAATCCGCCAACTGCAACCCAGCATGCTGGCTCGACCTAACTCCTTCTAATCCGTCTATGTCCAAAACCGAAAATATCGGCCTTCTCTTACTATTAAAATACGATCTCGGCCTGCTCTCAATCTCTAGCTTTCTTAGATAATTTCTTGTTTGCGTATAAGAAAATCCTTTTCTGTATTCAATTATAGTTTTAAGTTTACGATCCTTACCAGAATAATGTATATTATTTAATCTACTACACTCTTCAGTCGCACTCTCAATTAAATATCTCAATATATTATTGTAAAACCAATTTATCTTTGGGACAAATTTCCTCCCATTGCGATACATAGAGCTTCTTTCTTCAACTCTCCGATTCCTATACCCCCTCATATTGCGCTTATTGGATACAACGCAAACAATACCTATCTTAAAATTTGCAATATCGCTCAGTATTATATTCTTATAATTATCATCTAAATCGCGAAAATGTATCGTATCATGAAAATTAATTCCGATTTTTTTCTTAAGACTTGATACAAACGAAACAATTTCTTGATTTCTATGCGCCGAATACAAAACGCCAGCCATTACAAAATACTCAGATGCTCCATCTTCATCTAATGGCCTCACCCTCTCAATGCCATCATCGCCTGCTTCATCAACACAAAAGACGAAGCTGTATTCTGGCATCAATGCGCCTCGTCCCAGTTGCCGGCGGCGCGGGCCTCGACCGCGAGCGGCACCTTGAGCTGCACGGCCGGATGCGGGGCATCCACCATCACCGTCTCGATGATCGGCAGGGTCTTCTCGACCTCCTCCTCCGGCACCTCGAAGACGAGTTCGTCATGGACCTGCAGCAGCATGCGGGCGTTGAGACGGTTCGCCGCCAGCGCGCCATCCATCCGCGTCATGGCGCGGCGGATGATGTCGGCGGCCGAGCCCTGGATCGGCGCGTTGATCGCCTGGCGCTCGACGAAGGCGCGCTCCGACGGGTTCTTGGAGGCGACCGCCGGGAAATGGCAGACGCGGCCGAAGATCGTGGTGACCTGGCCATGGGCGCGGACATGGGTCTTGGTCTGGTCCATGTAATCGCGGATGCCGGGGAAGCGCTCGAAATATTTGCGGATATAGGCGCTCGCCTCCTCGCGGCCGATGCCGAGCTGGTTGGCGAGGCCGAAGGCCGAGATGCCGTAGATGATGCCGAAATTGATCGCCTTGGCGCGGCGACGCACCTCGCTCGGCATGCCCTGGACCGGCACGCCGAACATCTCGGAGGCCGTCATGGCGTGAATGTCGATACCGTCGGCGAAAGCCTGCCTGAGCTGCGGGATATCCGCGATATGGGCGAGGATGCGCAATTCGATCTGGCTGTAGTCGGCCGAGACCAGCTTGAACCCCTTCTCGGGCACGAAGGCGGTGCGGATCTTGCGGCCGGCCTCGGTCCGGATCGGGATGTTCTGCAGGTTGGGCTCGGATGAGGAGAGCCGCCCTGTCGTCGTCGCCGCCAGCGCATAGGAGGTGTGGACCCGGTTGGTCTGTGGATTCACATAGCCCGGCAGCGAGTCGGTATAGGTCGATTTCAGCTTGGCGAGCTGGCGCCACTCCAGGATCTTCGCCGGCAGCGCATGGCCCTGCTCGGCAAGGTCCTCCAGCACGCCGGCGCCCGTCGCCCATTGGCCGGTCGCGGTCTTCTTGGCGCCTTCCAGCCCCATCTTGCCGAACAGGATGTCGCCGAGCTGCTTTGGGCTGCCGATGGTGAATTTCTCGCCGGCAAGCTCGTAGATCTCGTCCTCCAGCCGCGCCAGGCCTTGCGCGAAATCGCCGGAGAGGCGGGAGAGGATCTGGCGGTCGATCGCGATGCCGCGCTGTTCCATGGCGGCGAGCACGGCAACCATCGGCCGTTCCAGCACCTCGTAGACCGCCGTCTTCTTCTCGGCGGCGAGCCGCGGCTTCAGCGCGAGCCAGAGGCGCAGCGTGACGTCGGCATCCTCGGCGGCGTAGTCCGTCGCCTTCTCCAGCGGCACCTTGTCGAAGGTGACCTGGTTCTTGCCGGTACCGGCGACCTGCGCGTAGGGAATCGTCTCGTGGCCGAGATGAAGTTCCGAGAGCTTGTCCATGCCGTGGCTGTTGCTGCCGGCATCGAGCGCGTAGGAGATCAGCATCGTGTCGTCGATCGGGGACACGGCAAGCCCGTGGCGCTCCAGCACCAGCAGGTCGTATTTCAGGTTCTGGCCGATCTTCAGCACGCCCTGGTCGGCGAGCAGGGGTTTCAGCGCGGCGATGGCCTGCGCCAGCGGGATCTGATCCGGCAACAGGCCTTCGTCGAAGAGGCCGCCATCGCCGGCCCTATGCTGCAGCGGGATGTAGCAGGCGCGGCCCGGCGCGACAGCGAGCGAGACGCCGACGAGATCGGCCTGCATCGCGTCGAGCGAATTGGTCTCGGTATCGAGTGCGACGTGGCCAGCCTCATAGGCCCAGCCGATCCAGCGCTCGAGATCCGCGAGCGTGCGCACGCATTCATATGTGGAGCGGTCGATCTTGGCCGCGATCGCCTCGTTCTTGCGGGCGGCGGCGAGGTCGGCCGGCTTCATCCAGTCGGCGTCGCCACCCGTGGCCTGCGTGGCGGCGGCGGCCGGCGCGGGAGAGGTGGCCGGCGCTGTCGTCGAAACCCCGCCATCGGCGGCATCGGCGCCCGCATAGAGCGCCTTGAGCTCGGCCGCGCGCGAACCGCCCGGTGCCAGCGCCGGATCGGCATCGATCGCGCCGATATCCGCCTCATAGGCTTCGGCGACGCGCTTGGTGATGGTGGTGAACTCCATCGCCTTGAGGAAAGCGACGAGCTTGCCCGGATCCGGCTGCTCCAGCGTCAGGTTTTCCAGCGGCGTCTCGACCTTCACATCGTCGACCAGCGTGACGAGCTTGTGCGAGATGCGGACCTTCTCGATCACTTCGGGATTGGTCAGCGTCTCGCGGCGCTTCGGCTGCTTGATCTCGCCGGCGCGGGCCAGCAGGGTTTCGAGATCGCCATATTCGCCGATGAGCTGGGCCGCCGTCTTGATGCCGATGCCGGGCGCGCCCGGCACATTGTCGGTAGCGTCGCCGGCAAGCGCCTGGACATCCGTGACCTTGTCCGGGGTCACACCGAAATACTCGACCACCTCCGGCTCGCCGATGCGGCGCTCGGCGCGGAAGCCGGCGCCCTTCTTCTGGTCGCCGGAAGCGGGGTCGTACATCGCGACGCCCGGCCGCACGAGCTGCATCAGATCCTTGTCAGCGGAGACGATCAGGACATCGGCGCCAGCCTCGCGGGCCTGCTTCGCGTAAGTCGCGATCAAGTCATCGGCCTCGTAGACGTCCTGCTCGACCGGGATCAGGCCGAAGGCACGCACCGCTTCGCGCATCAGCGGAAATTGCGGGATGAGATCGGCCGGCGGCTCGGAGCGGTTGCCCTTATAGGCGGGATAGATCGCCTTGCGGAACGAGTTCTCCGATTTGTCGAAGACGATGGCGAGATGGGTCGGCCTGACGCCGAGCACGCCCTCGCGGACGAACTGGAAGAGCTTGGTGGCGAAGAGCCGGACCGCGCCGGAGGGCAGACCATCCGAGCGGGCATTGTATTTCCGGTCCTGGTTGATCGACTGGAAATAGGCGCGGAAGATGAAGTTCGAACCGTCGACCAGGAAGAGATGGTCGCCGGGCTTCAGGGCGGGGGCGGTCGTGGCTTTTTCGCTCATGGCGCGGACCATAAGCGGGCTGACGCGACCGGTCCATTGCGCCCGGCCTGCAATTCGCAGCAAGCTGGCCAAAACACGTCAGGAGCGAGACGCCGTGAGTCCCTATGTCACCATGCCCCTCGTCTTCGAGGGCGTCCCGGAAGCCGAGATGCTGCCGCGCGCGGAGGCGTTCCTCGCCCGCATGCGCAAGCGCAGGACCGTGCGCGACTTCTCGGACAGGCCCGTGCCGCGCGCGTTGATCGAAACGGCCCTGCGCACCGCCGGCACCGCCCCTTCCGGCGCCAACCAGCAGCCCTGGACCTTCGTCTGCATCTCCGATCCCGACCGCAAGAAGCAGATCCGCGAGGGGGCCGAGGAGGAGGAACGCGCCTTCTATGCCGGCCGCGCCGGCGGGGAATGGCTCGATGCGCTCGCCCATCTCGGCACCGACGACAACAAGCCCTTCCTGGAGACGGCGCCCTGGCTGATCGCGATCTTCGCGCAGCGCTGGGGCCATGATGCCGAAGGCCGCAAGGTGAAGCACTATTATGTGCCGGAATCGGTGGGCATCGCCACCGGCTTCCTGATCGCGGCGCTGCACGATGCGGGGCTGGCGACGCTGACGCATACGCCGGCGCCGATGAACTTCCTCAATGCAATCTGCGAGCGGCCCGACAACGAGAAGGCGCTGATCCTGCTCGTCGTCGGCTATCCGAAGGAGGATTGCCTCGTTCCCGCCATCGGCAAGAAGCCGCTGGAGGAGATCGCGACCTTCCTGTGATCTACCGACTCAGGCCGTGATCCCGTCGATCTCGGCGAGGTCTTCCGCGCTCAGCGCCCAGTCGGCCGCCTTGACGTTGGCCGCGACCTGCTCCGGCCGGGTCGCGCCGGCGATGACGCTGGAGACGACGGGCTGCGCCGCCAACCAGGAGAAGGCGAGCTCGACCAGGCTGTGGCCGCGTGCCTCGGCGAAGGCGGTCAGCCCCTCGATGCGGCGCCAATTATCCTCGCTGAAGATCTCATCGGCCCGCTGCGGCAGCTTGGTCAGGCGCGCGCCCTCCGGCATCGCCGCGCCGCGCTTGTACTTGCCGGTGAGCGCACCGTTGGCGAGAGGGAAATAGGGCAGCAGGCCCATGCCGTAATGGGCGATGGCCGGGATCAGATCCTTCTCGGCGCCGCGCTTGAGCAGGCTGTATTCGTCCTGTGCCGAGGCGAAGCCGGGAATGCCGAGGTCGCGCGCCGTCCATTGCGCATCGGCAACCTGCCAGGCGACGACATTGGAGCAGCCGACATAACGGACCTTGCCCTGCCGGACGAGATCGTCCAGCGCGCGCAGCGTCTCCTCGATCGGCGTCAGCGGATCCGGCCGGTGAAGCTGGTAGAGGTCGATCCAGTCGGTCTTCAGGCGACGCAGCGAATCCTCGACCGCATTCATGATGTAATGGCGAGAGCCGCCCTTCTTCACGCCCTCGGCGTCCATCTCCATGCCGAACTTGCTGGCCAGCACGATCTGCTTGCGCCTGGCGCCCAGAACCTCGCCGAGCGCCGCCTCGGAGCCGCCGCGCTCGCCATAGATATCGGCGGTGTCGAACAGGGTGATGCCGTGCTCGATCGCGGCATCGACCACCTTGCGGGTCGCGTCGAGATCGATGCGGCCGCCGAAATTGTTGCAGCCGAGCCCGACGAGCGAGACGCGCAGGCCAGAGCGGCCGAGGTTGCGGAATTGCATGGCAGTGATCCTCCTCCAGGAGCCGCACACAGGATCAGAGCGGGGGCGGACCGACAAGCACGGCAGCCGTCATCCACGCACTGCGCGGCGCGCAAGGCGGCGCCTCCGGTTCCGGCACGCCGCCGACCTCCCCAGGGCATTTGACCCAGCGCAAGGCGCGCGCAGAATGATCCGGCAAACCTGTCCCGGAGATCGTGAAACAACCGGAGATTCCGATGACCCCGTCGATCAAGAGCGTCTTCACCGCCTATACAGAGGAAGGTCAGGGCGAGCGCGACAGCGCCCTGGGTTATGCCCTTTCGCTCGCCGAACAGGCCGGCGCGCATCTGACGATCCAGGCCGCGGCGATGCGTTACGCCGTTCCGGCCTCCTTCGTCGGAGATTTCGGCACCGCCTTCGTCAACGCCGAGAACCGCCGGATCAGCGCGCTGGCCGAACGCTTCGCCGCGCACGCCAAGACCAGCGTAGACCTCGCGGGCGTCAGCAGCACGATCGAGACGCCGCAGCTCGTCTATGCCGAGCTCGCCGGCCGGCTCGTCAGCGAAGCCCGGGTCCACGACCTCAGCGTGCTCGACGTCGAGAAGGACGCGGCGGAGCGGGACCGGGGCCTGATCGAAGCCGCCCTGTTCGACAGCGGCCGCCCGGTGATCATCGTGCCGCCGGGCGCGGAGACCTTCTCGGCCGGCCGCATCCTGATCGCCTGGGACGGCAGTGCCGGCGCCGCCCGCGCGGTTGCGGAGACCCGGCCGTTCCTGAAGGGGGCCGAGGTCGAGATTCTCTCGGTCACCGGCGAGAAGGACCTGTCGCGGCTCGTGGCCGGAGCGGAGCTTGCGCCGCATCTGGCACGCCACGGCGCCTCCGTCACCGTCCGCAACCTCGCCCTGTCGGGCGGGAACGACGTAGCCGAGACCATCCGGCAAGCCGCGACCGATTTCCGTGCCGACCTGATCGTCTGCGGCGCCTACAAACACTCGCGCCTACGCGAATGGCTGCTCGGCGGCGTCACGCAGTCGCTGCTGGCATCGACCCCGGTGCCGCTGCTGATGAGCCGCTGAGCCGCGCCACAACGAAAAAGGGCCGCCAGATCTGGCGGCCCTGTTCCTCAGGCCACTTCGGCCTTCTGCTTCTGGGCGCGCTTGCGATCGTTCGGATCGAGGATGCCCTTGCGCAGGCGGATCGACTTCGGCGTGACCTCGACGAGCTCGTCGTCGTCGATCCAGGCCAGCGAACGCTCCAGCGTCATGCGGATCGGCGGGGTCAAGCGCACCGCCTCGTCCTTCGAGGTCGTGCGGATGTTGGTGAGCTTCTTGCCCTTGAGCACGTTCACCTCGAGATCGTTCTCGCGGGTGTGCTCGCCGACGATCATGCCCTGATAGACCTTCCAACCCGGCTCGATCATCATCGGGCCGCGATCCTCGAGGTTCCAGAGCGCGTAGGCGACGGCCTCGCCGGTCTCCATCGCGATCAGCACGCCGTTACGGCGGCCGGCGATCTCGCCCTTGTAGGGCATGTACTCGTGGAAGACGCGGTTCATGATCGCGGTGCCGCGCGTGTCGGTCAGGAGCTCGCCCTGATAGCCGATCAAGCCGCGGGTCGGAGCGTGGAAGACGAGGCGCAGGCGATTGCCGCCGGACGGGCGCATTTCCAGCATGTCGGCCTTGCGCTCCGACATCTTCTGCACGACGACGCCGGAATGCTCCTCGTCGACGTCGATCAGCACTTCCTCGATCGGCTCCAGAAGCTGGCCGTTCGCGTCGCGCTGCAGGACGACGCGCGGACGCGAGACGCCGAGCTCGAAGCCCTCGCGGCGCATCGTCTCGATCAGGATCGCGAGCTGGAGTTCGCCGCGGCCCGACACGACGAAGCTATCCTTGTCCGAGGATTCCTCGACCTTGAGCGCGACATTGCCCTCGGCCTCCTTGAACAGGCGGTCGCGGATCATGCGGCTGGTGACCTTATCACCCTCGGTGCCGGCGAGCGGGGAATCGTTGACGGTGAAGGTCATCGAGACGGTCGGCGGATCGATCGGCTGGGCCTTGATCGCCTCGGTGACGGAAGGATCGCAGAAGGTGTCGGCGACGGTGCCCTTCACCAGGCCGGCGATCGAGACGATGTCGCCCGCAACGGCTTCCTCGATCGGCTGGCGCTCGATGCCGCGAAAGGCGAGGATCTTCGAGATGCGCCCGGTCTCGACGGTCGAGCCGTCGCCCGAGAGCACCTTGATCGTCTGGTTCGGCTTGGCGGTGCCGGAGGTGACGCGGCCGGTGATGATGCGACCGAGATAGGGGTTGGCCTCCAGCAGCGTGCCGATCATGCGGAACGGCCCGTCCTCGACCGCCGGAGCCGGGACGTGCTTGAGGATGAGGTCGTACATCGGCGCGAGGCCCTGATCCTGCGGGCCTTCCGGCGAGTCGGCCATCCAGCCCTGCTTGCCCGAGCCGTAGAGGATCGGGAAGTCGAGCTGCTCGTCGGTGGCGTCGAGCGCGGCGAAGAGGTCGAAGACCTCGTTGATGACTTCCTGGGTGCGGGCGTCCGGCTTGTCGACCTTGTTGATCGCGACGATCGGACGAAGGCCGAGCTTCAGCGCCTTCGAGACCACGAACTTGGTCTGCGGCATCGGGCCCTCGGCGGCGTCGACCAGCACGATCGCCGAGTCGACCATGTTCAGGATGCGCTCGACCTCGCCGCCGAAATCGGCGTGGCCGGGGGTGTCGACGATGTTGATGCGCGTGTCCTTCCAGACGACCGAGGTCGCCTTGGCCAGGATGGTGATGCCGCGCTCCTTCTCGAGGTCGTTCGAATCCATCACGCGCTCGGCGACGCGCTGGTTCTCGCGGAATGCGCCGGACTGCTGCAAGAGCTTGTCGACAAGGGTGGTCTTGCCATGGTCGACGTGCGCGATGATGGCGATGTTGCGCATGGACATGCGGGTCTGGGCCTTGCTTTCAAGGCCACGAGCCGGTCTGGAGCGATGCCCCGCCGGCGTAGCCTGTTTCACATGAATCTGGAATTCGTTGCGCTGCACATAAACGCTCCGGGGCGTTTGGGCAACCGCCGAGACTGCCGAAAGGTGAACCTTGTCAGGTCTCCGCCAGCGCCCGCTGCCGCTCGGCCACGGCACGGCCGACCTGATCGATGGCGAGCCGGTAGGCGGCGAGCGCGGCGGTGTCGAGGTCGCCCTTGGCATAGTCGGCGAGCACGCGCGTCAGGATCTGGTCGGCCTCGCGGCCCAGCCGCATCAGTTCGGCCTCCTCCTCGCAGGAGCGGATGACGTTGAGCAGTTCCAGCAATTCGTCGAGGCCGGACATGGCGCGCCGGCGCCGGTTGGCGCTCTCGCGGCCGAGCAGCGCGGCGCCACCCGTGCCGAGTGCCGAGAGCGCCATCGCGCCGATATAGAACCAGTCGCCATAGCGGTCGAAGAAGCTCTCCTGCTCGCCGTCGATATAGGCGGCCGCGCCCGAATGGACCGGCAGGGGCGCGTCCTTGTCGGTCGAGGGCGTCTCCAGCGCCTGAACCGCCGGCACTTCGGCCGCAAGGGTCAGCCGCAGGCCGAGGATGTCCTTGGTCAGCTCTCCGACCAGATTGTCGTCGAGGCTCTGGGCGGCGACGAGGCGCGAGGTGATCGAGATGGTCTGCAGGCTTTCGGCCGGGCGGGGCGGATCGCCGCCGAGGGCCCCGCGCACGATCTCGCCGGTTTCGATGGCGCGGTAATGCGCCGCCAGCGCATCGGCCTCGCGCACCGGGATCAGCACCGGGTCCTCGCCCCAGGCCGTCCTCAGGCGGCGCAACCCTTCATTGTTCGTGTGGGAGCCCACGGCATTGATCGAGAAGAACACCTCGATGCGCTGCTCCCTCACCGCCGGGATCACCTCGTCGGGCGAGAGGCTGACGATCTCGACCTCCTCGGGGCGGACTTCGTACTGCGCCAGGACGCGCTTCAGAAGCGTGAGATTCCCGGCCGGATAGCGGATCACGCCGACCTTGCGGCCGCGCAGATCGGCTATACGCCCGATGGCGCTTTCCCTCGCCGTGATGAAGAACGGAAAGGTCCGCCGCGTGATCAGCACCGTATCGGCGGTCGAGGGCATCGCGATGTCGGCCCGCACCATGGCAAGATCGGCCTGCCCGGCATCGATCTTCTTCGCGCTGTCCTCGGAACCTTCGGTGAGGACGAGGCGCAGGCGGATCGAGGCCTTGTCGCGGTTGAGGCCCTGCACGAAGGCGGCAGCCATGCGGGCATCTTCCGAGCCGAGCGGCCCGACGGCCAAACGCAGCGTGCGCGGCTGGCTGACGTAATAGAACACTGCGGCGACGAGGCCGGACACGGCGAGCAGAATCGCCAGACGAGCCAAACCACGCCTACCGATGCCGAGCCGCACCAATCCGTCCCCCTTGCCTCGCCCTGTTCAACATGGCTTCCCTCGCCATCATGTCGCAAGTACGACATGCACCGGCGAGCGGTCCGTGCTAAACGCCAGGCCATGTCGACCGGTTCGCCCTTCCTGATCAAGATCTGCGGCCTCTCCACGCCGGAGACGCTGCGCGTGGCGCTCGACGGCGGCGCGGACATGATCGGGCTCAACTTTCATCCGAGAAGCCCGCGCTACGTCACGCTGGAGCGCGCAAGGGAACTGGCGGCGATCGCGCGCGGCAGGACTGCGATCGTCGCGCTCGTCGTCGACTGGACCGAAGGGCAGGCGGCGGAACTCGCCGAGGCGCTCAAGCCCGACTGGTTCCAGTTCCACGGTCGCGAGACGCCCGAACAGACCGCCGCGCTACGCCGGGCCGTCGGCCGGCCGGTGATGAAGGCGCTCGGCATCGCCGAGGCCGACGACCTGAAAACGGTCGCGAGCTATCGCGACGCAGCCGATCTCATCCTGCTCGACGCCAAACCGCCGAAGGACGCGGCCTTCCCCGGCGGTCACGGAAAGCCCTTCGACTGGAGCCTGCTCGCCGGCCTCGACCCTGCTCTGCGCTTCATGCTATCGGGCGGGCTCGATCCGGCGAATGTCGCGGAGGCGATCGGCATCGCGCGGCCGGCGGGCGTCGACGTCTCCTCGGGCGTCGAAAGCGCGCCGGGCGTCAAGGACCCGGCCCGGATCGCGGAATTCATCGCGGCGGCCCGCAAGGCCGCAGCGGCAAGACAGGAAGGCTCACTGGCATGAACGCCCCCTCCAGCCCGAACAGCTACCGCAACGGTCCGGACGAGAACGGCCGCTTCGGCCTGTTCGGCGGCCGCTTCGTCGCCGAAACGCTGATGCCGCTGATCCTCGAGCTGGAGCAGGCCTACAACGCCGCCAAGGCCGACCCGGCCTATCACGCCGAGATGGCCGACGGCCTCAAGCACTATGTCGGCCGGCCCTCGCCGCTCTATTTCGCCGAGCGCCTGACCGAACATTTCGGCGGAGCCAAAGTCTACCTGAAACGCGAGGAGCTGAACCATACCGGCTCCCACAAGGTGAACAACGTGCTCGGCCAGATTTTGCTGGCGCGGCGCATGGGCAAGAAGCGCATCATCGCCGAGACCGGCGCCGGCCAGCACGGTGTAGCCACCGCGACGCTCTGCGCGCGCTATGGTCTCGAATGCATCGTCTATATGGGCGCGGTCGACGTCGCGCGGCAGGCGCCCAACGTCTTCCGCATGCAGATGCTCGGCGCCACCGTCGTGCCGGTCGAATCCGGCACCAAGACCCTGAAGGACGCGATGAACGAGGCGTTGCGCGACTGGGTGACCAATGTCGCGACGACCTTCTACTGCATCGGCACGGTCGCCGGCCCGCATCCCTATCCGGCGATGGTGCGCGACTTCCAGTCGATCATCGGCAAGGAGACCCGCGAGCAGATGCAGGAGGCGGAAGGCCGCCTGCCGGATTCGCTGATTGCCTGCATCGGCGGCGGCTCGAACGCGATGGGGCTGTTCCACCCGTTCCTCGACGATGCTTCCGTCGAGATATACGGCGTCGAGGCGGCCGGCCACGGCATTCCGAGCGGGCTGCATGCGGCCTCGCTCACCGGCGGGCGCCCCGGCGTGCTGCATGGCAACCGCACCTTCCTGCTGATGGACGATGACGGGCAGATCAAGGACGCCCATTCGATCTCGGCCGGGCTCGACTATCCCGGCATCGGCCCGGAGCACTCCTGGCTGCACGATGTCGGCCGGGTGAAATACCTCTCGGCCACGGATGAGGAAGCGCTCGAGGCGTTCCAGCTGATCTCAAGGCTGGAGGGCATCATTCCCGCGCTGGAATCCGCGCATGCGCTGGCGCGCGTCGCCGAGATCGCCCCGCAGAAGCCGAAGGATCACCTGATGGTGGTCAATCTTTCGGGGCGCGGCGACAAGGATATTCCGCAGGTTGCGGAAATTCTGGCGGCTCGCTGAGCGCTCGGCAAGACGAACCAAAGTTCCAGCCTTCTCTCCCTCGACGGCCGGCCCGGACCAGCTAACGTAAAGTCAATCGAGACCGAACTCGAATGACTTTACGTCTGATGGAACAGGGGGCCAGTGGAGGGCAGCGGCCAGAGCGATGGTAAGCGTGCAGGCAGCCTGCCTGTCGAGATCGCCTTCCTGACGCGGCAGGGTGTGGCACCGGCCGCTCTCGCTCTGGCAGCCGAACAGGCCCGGCGCAGCGGAACCGAGCCGGCCCGCGAGGTCATCGCGCTCGGCCTGATCGACGAAGCCGGCTTCTATCGCGGCCTTGCCGCCGAGCTCGACATGCCGTTCCGGGAGTCTCCGCCTCCGCTTCGGGCGGGCGGCAGCTACGAAGCAATCCTGCAAGCCGGCATCGCGCCGACCATGGCGGACCCGGATTTCCGGTTCGTGCTGGCGCCCGAAGGACCAACGCTGCGGCGCATGCTCGAAGCCGGTCCGCGGCAACGCTCCGATATCGCGGTCACGACGCCGCGAAACTTCGCGGCCGCCTTGCGCAGCGCCAATGCGGCGGAGCTGGCGCATCGTCTCGCCGGCACCGACGAGACCGGCCTTGCCCGCGACAGCGCGCGCGAAGGCGCCAGCCGCGGCCAGAAGATCGCCGCCGGGATCGGCCTTTCGGCGGCCGCGCTCGGCGGCGTCTTCGCACCGCTGGAGAGCTTTTTCGCCTGCGCCCTGCTGCTCGGCCCGATCTTCCTCGGTCTCATTCTGCTGCGCCTAGCCACCGCCATCGAACGCGCGACGCCGGATCTGTGGCTGCAGCATCGCTGGCGCATCGACGACGCCCGGCTGCCGGTCTACACGGTCGCCGTGCCAATCTACCGCGAGGAAGCCGTGCTGCAGCAGCTCGCCGACGCGCTTTCGGCACTCGACTATCCGCCGGCCAAGCTCGACATTCGCCTGCTGGTCGAAGCCGAGGATACCGGCACCCGCTCGGCGTTGAACGGGATGACGCTGCCGCCGCATTTCACCGTAACCGTCGTGCCGCCCGGCCTGCCGCGCACCAAGCCCCGTGCGCTCAATCTGGCGCTGCTCGAAGCACGCGGCTCGCTCTTCACCATCTTCGACGCGGAGGACATTCCCGACCCGCAGCAGCTGCGGATGGCGGCGGCGCGCTTCCTGCGGGGACCGCCCGAGCTCGGCTGCCTGCAGGCCCGGCTCGTCATCGACCACGCCCAGGAAAAGCTGCTGACCGGGCTCTTCGCGCTCGAGTATGCCGGGCTGTTCGAGGTGCTGAACCCCGGTCTCCTGAAATTCCAGCTGCCGATCATGCTGGGCGGCACATCGAACCATTTCCGCACGCAGGCCTTGCATGCCGTCGGCGGCTGGGATGCCTGGAACGTCACCGAGGATGCCGATCTCGGCTTGCGGCTGGTCCGCGCCGGCCATCGCATCGGCGATCTGCCCTCGGCGACGCGCGAGGAAGCCCCCCTCAGCATCCCGGCCTGGCTCAAGCAGCGCTCGCGCTGGATCAAGGGCTATATCCAGACGCTGGTGACGCATTCGCGGGCGCCGATCCGCCTGCTGCACGAGGCCGGCTTCGGCGCGACATTCGTCTTCCTGTCGCTGGCATTCGGCACGGTCGCGGCCGCTCTCGGCTTTCCCATCTTCGCGGTCGCCGCCCTGCTCGCCTATTGGGACGGGGCGCTGTTCGAACCAGCAGGCGCGCTCGCCACCCTGGGCTCGACCGTCGCCTTCGGGATCTGGCTGTTCGGCAGCGTCGCGCTGTTCGTGCCGCCTGCCATCGGAGCCTTGCGACGGGGCTCTCCCGGGCTGCTGCCGCTCCTGCTCCTGCTGCCGTTCTATTGCGGCCTGATCTCGATCGCCGCCTGGATGGCCGTCTACGAATATGTCAATCGGCGCTTCGTCTGGAACAAGACCGAGCATGGGCTGGCGCGCCAGCGCGCGCCGGTCGAGAGAAGCAAACCCCGTCCCGATCGCCCGGACCCGCCCTGACCGGCGCCCGCGCGAAACGCTTCCGCCTCAACCTTAGGTGTGGCGCAGCCATTCCGCCGCGGCCTGCGCGGGAGGTTGCTCGATGTTGAAGGCGCCGATGAAGCTGCCGTCCTTGCCCATCAGATAGACCAGCGCGGTGTGGTCCATGGTGTAGTCGCCATCCTTGAGCGGCACCTTCTTGGCATAGGCGCGGTAGGCCTTGATCACGGCATCGACCGCGGCGCGGTCGCCGGTCAGCCCGACGATGCGGGGGTCGAAGGAACCGAGATAGCTCTTCAGCGCCTCCGGCGTATCGCGCTCCGGATCGACGGTGACGAACAGCGCCTTGAGCTTCTTCGCCTTGTCGCCCTCGCCGGCGGCGCGCAGCGCCTCGGAAATCTCGAAGAGCTTGGTCGGGCAGACATCCGGACAATGGGTGAAGCCGAAGAAGACGAGAAAGGGCGAGCCCTTCAGATCCGTATCCGAAAGCGGCTTGCCGTCCTGCGTCGTGAGCGTGAAGGGGCCGCCGACGCTCGCCGTGCCGGTGCCGCCGCCCTGACGGGTCGGTGAGAAAGTCAGGATCGCGGCCGCGGCGAGCGCGAGCGCGCCGGCCAGGAACACGACGAGGGGCAGGACGATGCGGCGATTCACGGAGCGTTTCCCGGAAGGGCGGCGATGGCCGCTAGAGGGCGGTTGTTTTCATGCATCGGCTGGATCCGAAAACCGGTTCCCACTTTTCGGGCCGATGCCTAGAAACAGGCGACGATGGCGGCGATCAGCCCGTCGGTGAAGAGCCGGTCGCCTTCGCGCCACCAGAGCAGGAGACCTGCGAGCAACAGGGCGAAGAAACCTCCGCCGATCAACATGAGGCCCCTGCGGCTCGAAGAGCCGGCCTCCGTCTGCATTGTCGGGTCTGCCTGCGACATGGGCACACCCTATCGCCGGATCACGCCGTCCGAAAGCGGGCGGCGTGACGCAGGGGTCTCACGAAGCAGCGATGCGACCCTGAACGTTGCGTCTCATGAAGCGCTGGTCATCCCGGACGCAGCGAAGCGCAGATCCGGGATCCATTCCTGAACCTTATTCGGAAGCGCTCCGGAATGGATCCCGGGTCAAGCCCGGGATGACACCAAGCTTTCGCGGAAAATCGGCCCGCTACCGCTCACTTCACCGGGAAGGTCAGCGGCGAATAATCCGTCACCGGCCGCCTGACCCAGTCGTTGCCGGGCGCCGCCGCTTCGGTCCGCTTCTGGGCCTCGTGCAGGCGCAGCGCCGCAGCGGGGTAATCCATCGTCAGGACGGTGCCGTCGCGCACGACCAGCTTGCCGTCGACATAGACGCGGTCGACCGCGCGCTCGGCGGCGGCATAGACCATGCTGCGGACGGGATCGCGACGCGGCTGCATCATCGGATGCTTCAGGTCGACCATGACGAGGTCGGCCTTGCAGCCGGCTTCCAGCCGTCCGATGTCGTCGCGGCCGAGCGCGGCGGCACCGGCCGTGGTCGCGGCGTCGAAGATGTCGGTCGTGGTCAGGGTGCGGGGACTTTGCGCCATCATCCGGGCGACGTAGCCGGCATGGCGCATCTCCTCGAGCATGTTGTGCGGATAGGTATCGGTGCCGAGGCCGATCCTGATGCCGGCCCGGCGATAGCGCCCGAAATCGTCGAGCGCGATGCCGCGGCGTACGAAGACCGTCGGGCAATGGGCGACCGTCGTACCGGTCTCGGCCAGCAGAGCGAGATCGCGCCGGCTGTGCCAGGCGACGCGCGGATAGTCGTCGAGGAAGATCGCGTGGCCGACGATGCTGGTGTTCCCGAGCACGCCGAGCTTCTCCAGCCACTGGATCGGCGAGACGCCGTGGCGGCGGGTGATCTCGTGGAACTCGACCGTCGACTGGGCGGCATGGATCTGCCAGCGCAGGCCGCGGCGGTTGGCCTCGGCATAGCTGTCCTTGATCAGGCCCTCGCTGCAGGTGTCGATCTGCGCCGGGCAGACCATGCCGAAGAGCCGGCCGGAGGGGTGCTTCTCAGCCTGCTCGATCACGTCGAACGCGGTCGCCATGGCCTCGGCGCCGGCCTTCTCGTCCCATTCATATTCGACGACATGGCCGTTCTTGGTATACCAGCGGGCCGAGCGGAACATCGGCGAGAGGCAGACGCGCAGGCCGCTCTTGGCCGCGAGATCGAGCCAGTTCGGATGGGCGACCGAGAGGTCCGCAAGCGTGGTGACGCCGGAGAGCAGCAGCTCGGAATAGGCGACCTGCACGCAATCCGGCACGCCCTCGGCATCGGCCCGCAGGATCGGCATGAATTCGTAGAGCGAGGAATTGTAGAGGCCGGGCGAGCCGAGCTCGTCGAGGAAGCCCTTGTTCAGCGGCTCGCTCGAGGGATGCGAGTGGATGTTGACGAAGCCCGGCATGACCATGCGGCCGCTTCCGTCGACGGTCTCGTCCGCCTGTCCCTCATAGCGCGCACCGACGAAGCGCAGCGTGCCGTCCTCGAAGGCGACATCCGCGCCGTGCAGATAGACATGTCGGCCGGCCTCGGCATCCCAGGCGACAACGACGTCGGCATTCTTGATGACCGTGATCGTCATGATCTTTGTTTCCTCCTCCTTGGTGGTCTTTCTCGGAACCACGGCGTCATCCCGGGCTTGACCCGGGATCCATCGGAGGGCTCCGGAGCTCTACGATGGATCCCGGATCGGCGCCGCTACGCGGCTTGTCCGGGATGACGCCGTGGTTCCGAGGAAAATCACCAGGCTCCAGCAATCAGACAGGGAAAAAGCGCCGCGTGGTTCCCACCGCGCGGCGCCGAAGATGCTCAGCGCTTCAGCTTGATGTCGAGGCCCTTGTAGAGGCCGGCGCCGTAGATGCCGTGGGCGCGCGCGCCCTCGACCCGGTCGCCAGCCACCACCCAGAGCGGCTGCGAGGCCAGCGGCACCCAGACATTCGCCTCGGTGAGCTGGTTCTGCACGGCGCCGATCGCCTGCTTGCGCTTGTCGGCATCGACGGCGGTCGCCGCCGACTTCAGCAGCTCGTCGGTCTTCGGATCCTTCCAGTTCATCCGGTTCGGCGTCGGCACCTGCCGGCTGGCGAAGTAGAGGTTCAGCGCCTCGGTGGCCGTCACATAGGGATAGGCCATGTAGAAGGCGTCGAACTCCTGCGTCGCGAGCTTGCCCCAGGCGACGGTGGCATCCCAGAGCTGGATCTTGAGGTCGATGCCGACCTTGCGCAGATCGGCCTGCATCGCCTCGGAGATGCGCGGGTTCACGTCGTTGCGGATGCCGTAGACGGTAAAGGTCGCCTTCTGGCCGTCCTTCTCGCGGATGCCGTCGGCGCCGGGCTTCCAGCCGGCCGCTTCCAGCACCTTGATGGCGCCCGCCGGATCATGCTTCGGCATCTTGCCGGCCGAATCCTTGTCGTAGTCGAGCACGGCCGGGTTGAGCAGCGACGGCAGCGCCGTGCCCTTGCCGAAGAAGATCGCCTTGGCGATCGCCTGCTTGTCGGTGGCCATGTTGACCGCTTCGCGGATCGCCGAGTCCTTCGAGACCGGCTTGTCGACCTTGAAGCCCATGAAGATGTCGTAGATGTAGTTTTCCTGCCGCTGCACCGTCATCCCGGGGATGCGCTGCATCGTGTCGAGCGCGATATAGGGCATGTAGTAGGTCACGTCGGCCTGCTTGGCCTGGATCGCGGCCATCAGCGTGTTCGACTCGGGGATGACCTTCCAGACGATCTCGTCGATCTGCGGCTTGGGATCCTTGTAGATCGGTGAGCCCCAGTTGTAGTGCGGGTTCTTCTTGAGGACGAGCTCCTGGCGCGGGGTCCATTTCGACCAGCAATAGGGGCCAGTGCCGTTGAAGCCCTGCACGCCGAAGTTCTGGCCGAGCTTCTCGACCGTGTTCTTGTCGACGACCGAGGCGAAGGACAAAGCGAGCTGGAAGAGCAGGTCGCTATAGGGTTCCTTCAGCTCGTAGATCAGCGTGGAATCGCCCTCGGCGCGGATGTCCTTGACCGGGCCGCCGCGGAAGGAGACCGGCGACTTGTTGGCCGGGTCGGTCCAGCGCTTCAGCGAATAGACGACATCGTCGATCGTCATCGGCCGGCCGTCGCAGAACTTGACGTCGTTGCGCAGCTTGAAGGTGTAGGTCGTGCCGTCGGGCGAGACCGTCCAGCTATTGGCGAGGCCCGGCTTGATCGTCTTCATGTCGAAGTCGACCGTCACCAGCGTGTCCGCGAGCATGTAGAGCACCTCGGCGGCAGCCGTCGCGGTGGTGCGGATCGGGTCGTAATTATCGGCGTCGATCACGCGCAGGATCGAGAGCGGCGCCTTCTGCTGCGCCACGGCCGGCACGGCGGCGAAGCTCGCGGCGGCAGCGCAGGCGAGAAGCAGGGTGGAGAGTTTCATCATCGAGCTGGTCCCCTTTTCGACGTTTTTGGCTGGTGTGAGTGGCTTACTTCCGCAGCTTGGGATCGAGGGCGTCGCGCAGCGCATCGCCGAGCACGTTGAACGCAAGCACGACCGCGAAGATCACCAGGCTCGGCAGCACCGAGACATGCGGCGCGAAGAACAGGAAGTTGCGTCCGTCGGCGGCCATGGCGCCAAGCTCCGCGGTCGGCGGCTGGGCGCCCAGGCCGAGGAAGGAGAGCGCCGCGCCGAGCAGGATAACCTGGCCGAAGCGCAGGGTGACGAAGACGAACATCGCCGACAGGCAATTCGGCAGGACATAGCGCAGGATGATGCGTAGATCGCTCAGGCCGAGCGAGCGGGCCGCCTCGATATAGCCCTGCTGCAGCACCACCAGCGCCGAGCCGCGCACGACGCGCGCCATCAGCGGCACGGTCGCGATCGAGAGCGCGATGATGACCGCCGTCAGCCCCGGCCCGAAGATCGCCGCGATGGCGAGTCCGAACAGGATGGCGGGGAAGGAGAGCAGCACATCCATGCACCGCATCAGGACGCCCGAGAGCTTCGGATAATAGGCCGCCGCGAAGCCGATGACGCCGCCGATCAGGCAGCCGAAGATCACCGAGGCAGAGCCCATGATCAGCGTCGTCCTGAGGCCGAAGAGCAGGCGGGTGATCATGTCGCGGCCCTGCCCGTCTGTGCCGAGCAGGCCCATCTCGCCCGGCGGCTTCAGCGTATTGGCGAGGTCGTTGCCATAGGGGTCGGTCGGGGCGAGCCAGGGCGCAAAGACCGCGCCGAAGACCGCGAGGACGACGAGGACGAGCGCGATGCAGGCCCCGACATCGGAGAGCAGCATCCTGAGCACCGTCTTCCGGCGCATGGGCGCGGCGGCCGCGACGCTGACGGCAGCGTCGACGGTCTTGACGCCGGGCTGGAACGGGCTGGTCGAGGAACTCATCAGGCGCCCCTCACACGCGGGTCGAGCACGGCATAGAGGACGTCCACCGCGAGATTGACGAGGATGAAGCCGAGCGACAGCACGATGATCGTGCCCTGCGCCATCGGCAGGTCGCTCGACAGGATGGCGCCGACCGCAAGCCGGCCGATGCCCGGCCATGAGAACACCGTCTCGGTCACGACCGCGCCGCCGAGCAGGAAGCCGATCTGCAAGCCGATCAGCGTGACGACCGGAACCAGCGCATTGCGCAGCGTATGGCGCAGCACGACCCTGCCCTCGCCGAGGCCCTTGGCGCGGGCAGTGCGGACATGGTCGGCGCCGAGTTCGTCGAGCACCGAGGTCCGGGTCATGCGGGCGACCGGGCCGACGAAGACCCCGCCCAGCGTCAACGCCGGCAGGATGACGCCCTGAATGCCCTCCCAGGTCCAGAGCGGGCCGGTGCGGCCGGTGAATGGCAGGATCGGGTATTTGAAGCCGAAGAGCCAGATCAGCCCCAGCCCGAGGAAGAAGACCGGCAGCGACACGCCGGCGACCGAGACCGCCATGATCGCGCGGTCGAGCAGCGAGCCACGATAATAGGCGCCGATCGTGCCGAGCAGCATGCCGAGCGGGATCGCCCAGATCAGCGAGGCGAACATCAGCTCCAACGTCGGGCCGATGGTGTTGCCGAGCTCCTGCACGACGGGGACGTTGTTGATGATCGAGACGCCGAGATCGCCCTGCGCGAGCCGCCCGATATAGATCAGGAACTGCTTCCAGAGCGGCTGGTTGAGCCCGAGTTCCTGACGGATGGCCTCGACGACGTCCTGGGTCGCGGTCGGGCCGGCGCGGACCTGGGCCGGATCGGTCGGCACCACCTGCATCAGCAGGAAGCCGATCAGCAGCACGCCGAGCAGGACCGGCAGGACCAGCAGCAGCCTTTGCAGCGTATGTTTGAGCATCGAGGGGGTCCCGGCCTATTGCGCGGCAGCCGCGAGCTGGCCGTGACGGTCGAAGACGACCTCGCCGCCGAGCAGGGTCAGGTCGCAGCGCACCTCATTCTCGACCTCACCGACGGGGATCGCGAAGATGTCGTGCGAGAGCACGGCGATATCGGCGAGCTGGCCCGGCACCAGCCGGCCAAGCTTGTCCTCGGCGAACTGGGTGTAGGCGCCGAGCAGGGTATAGGCGTGGACCGCCTCTTCCATGCTCAGCTTCTCAGTGCCGCCGATCTCGGTGTGGCGCTTGGTCTGGCGGGTGACCATGGTGAAGAGGTTCTTGAACGGGTCGGTGGCGCAGACCGGCGCATCCGAGCTCGCCGCGGCATGCAGGCCGCCATCGAGCCATTTGCGCATCGGATAGGAGGCGCCGGCGCGCTCCGCGCCCAGATTGATCACATAGAGATCGCCGAACTCGTAGATGAAGGCCGGCTGCGGCACCGGGTCGATGCCGCAGCCGGCCATGCGGGCAAGCTGGCCGTCGGTCAGGAAGCCGCAATGCTCGATGCGGTGGCGGCGGCCCTTGATCGGATGCTCGGCGCTGTCGGCCTTCTCGATGCCGGAGAGCACCTGTTCGATCGCGGCATCGCCGATGGCGTGGATCGCGAGCTGGTAGCCGAGCTCGTGGTAGTGCCGGAGATAGCGGTGCATATCGGCATCGGAATAGATGAAGATGCCGCGATTATCGGGATCGCCGACGAGGTAGGGCTCGCTCATCGCGGCGGTCAGACCGCCAGCGCTACCATCGCCGAAGACCTTCATCGCGCCGTAGCGCAGGAGGCCGGTCTCGCGGCCGAAGCGGTAGCCGGCTGCATAGGCCTCGTCGCCGATGCCGTCGGCATTGCCGTAGATGCAGACCCAGGTCCGCACCGGCAGCGTGCCGGCGCGCGCGACTTCCTCATAGGCCTCGATCTCGGCCATACCGGCGCCCATGCCGACACCGGCATCCATCACGCTGGTGAAGCCCTGCGACAGCATGTAGTGCCCGGCCTTCTCGATCGCCGCCTTCAGCTCGGCAAGGCTCTGCTGCGGCATCGCCTCGACGATCAGGCGCATGGCGCTCTCGGCCAGCAAGCCGGTGAGCTTGTTGTCGCGCCGCTCGATCAGGCCGCCTGACGGGCTCGGCGTGTTGTGGCCGATGCCGGCGGCGGCCATCGCCCGGCTGTTGACGACGCCGACATGGCCGCAAGTGCGCTTGATGTAGACCGGATTGTCCGGCGCGACGCGGTCCAGCTCCTCGGCGGTGGGGTGGCGACCCTCGGCAAGTTCGTTGTGATCGTAGCCACGACCGATCACCCATTCGCCGGGCTTCTTGCCCCTGGCCGCAGCCGCGACGCGGCGCAGAACCTCGTCGATGCTGTTGACGCCCTCCTCGGGGCGCAGATTGACCTCGCCCATGGCGAGACCGAGCGGCAGCAGATGCATATGCGCATCGTTGAGACCGGGAATGGCGACGCGACCGGCCAGATCCACGATCTTCGTGCCCGGCCCCTGGAGCGCCGCGATCTCCGCAGCCGATCCAGCTGCCAGCACCTTGCTGCCAGCGATCGCCAGGGCTTCCACAAAGCCTTCCGTCAGGCCGCAGAAGATGCGGCCATTCAACAAAACGGTCTCAGCTTGCGTCATCGGCCCTGTCTACCCTGTTTTCCCTGTTGAATTCTCGCCGTGCGTCCTGGGAAACGGCTCGTATTCGGCAAGCAGATACCGTCACATGCGAACGAAATATCGCTCTCATGCGGCCCTGTCGGACTGGATCGGGATTTTAGTCTGGACGGCCTGCTCTGAACGCGAAAACTATTCCACTCCGCCGGTTCCCCATGACACTATTTTCTTATTGGCTTTCCGTCAGCATTGCTCAGAATATTGAACATGGCAAGGGCCGCCGAGCAGACGCGCCCTGCAAAACGCGCAGGAACGACAAGGCGCGCGGAAACGGGAGGCAGGGCGAAAATGAGCTTTGACGTCGGCGGAAGACTGAAGGAAATCAGGGTCGCAGCTGGGCTTTCCCAGCGCGAGCTCGCCGCACGTTCCGGCGTGACGCACAGCCTGATCTCGCTGATCGAGCAGAACCGCAACAGCCCGTCGGTCGCATCCCTGCGCAAAATCCTCGACGGCATCCCGATGACGATGGTGAGTTTTTTTGACGAGGCCAGAGCGCCGAAGGACAAGGTCTTCTTCGAGGCATCCGACCTGCTCGACCTCACCTCTCGCCTGCATCAGGTCAATGGCGGCGAAAGCCGCGGGCAGATGTCCTTCCGCCAGGTCGGAGACGCCCAGGCCCACAATTTACAGATCCTGCACGAAGCCTACGAGCCCGGGGCCGACACGGGCGTCGCAATGCTCAAGCACGATTCGCACGAAGGCGGCGTCGTGCTCTCCGGAGAGCTCGAGATCACCGTCGGAGATCAGATCAAGGTTCTGAAGCCGGGCGACGCCTATCTCTTCGACAGCCGCATCCCGCACCGCTACCGCAATATCGGAACCGAGCGCTGCATCGTGGTCAGCGCCTGCACGCCGCCCTATCTCTAGGCGGCGTCCTCGCTGCCGAAAGCCTCAGCCCTCGCGCACCGCAACGATGAACAGGCGCGGGAAGCGCAGCAGCACCTTGCCGTCCTGCTCGACCGGATAGGCCGGGGCGATGCACTCGATATAGCGCGCAATGAACTCCCCTTGCTCCTCGGCCGTCAGCCGGTCGAGATAGGGCTTGAGGCCGGTGCTCCTGAACCATTCGGCGATGGCGGCGACGCCCTCCAGGGCGTGCACATAGGTCGTCTGCCAGATATCGACACGGCAACCAGCCTCCATCAGCCAGCGGCGATAGTCGCCGAAGGAGCCGATCGCCGAGCGCTCGGCCTTGGCATCGCTGATACGCTCCGCCCACCGCCCTTCGGCAGCGATCTCGCGCATCGCGACATGCGAAGGCTCGGAGAGATTGTTCGGCATCTGCACGGCGAGGCAGCCGCCCGGCTTGAGCGAGCGCGCCAGCCGCGGAAACAACCCCTCATGGTCGGGCAGCCATTGCAGCACGGCATTGGCGAAGATCAGGTCGTAGCCCGCCGCATCGGCCCAGCTTGCGACATCGCCCAGCACAAAGGACAGGTCCGGCAAGCGCCTGCGCGCCTTCTCCAGCATGTCCGGCGAGGAATCCAGGCCTTCGGTGACGGCCTCCGGAAAGCGCTGCGCGACAAGCTCGGTGCTGTTGCCGGGGCCACAGCCGAGATCGATGCAGCGCTTGGGATCGACGAGCGGCACGCGGGCGAGCAGATCGGCCGGCGGGCGCGTCCGCTCATCCTCGAAGCGCAGATATTGCGCGGCGTCCCAATCGGGCTTGGCCGCCATCACGCGGGCTTCCGGGCGAGCAGGGCGAAGCGGGTCGAGGAGGCCAGCCGGATCGCATCATGCAGCGGCGCGGCGCGCTGCTGTTCCCGCACGACCTGAATGTAGTCGGCCGGGGCGATGTCGACGAAGCCGGCGGCCTTCAGCATGCCTTCGAGGCGCTGACGGCTCAGGCCGTCCTTGAAATAGAAGCGGCTGGTGATCGAGGCATGGGTGTCGGCGTCGATCTGGTGGACAGGCGCGCCGCGCCTGTCGCGCAGCCAGTTGCCGAAGCGGTTGACCAGAGCCTGCCAGCGGCTGCGGTTGACCCAGTCACCGTCGATGACCAGCAGCCGACCGGCGGGGCGCAGGACACGGAACCACTCACCGAGCGCCGCTTCCGGGTCCGTCAGCGTCCAGACGAGATGGCGGGTGATCGCCGCGTCGAAGCTCGCATCGTCGTCGAGCAGGCGCTCGGCATCGCCGAGCCGAAAGCGCGCCGCCTTGCCGTGCTTGGCGCGTGCCCGTTCCAGCATGGCTTCGGAGAAATCGAGCGCGGTGACGCGGTGGTTCAGCGAAAGCAGCGCGCGGGTGATCTCGCCGGTACCGCAGGCGAGGTCGAGCACGTCGAGCGGCTGCGGGCCGAAGGAATCGCCGATCAGCCGCTGGAAGGCCTTCAGCTCACGATCCGACTTGATCGCATGGCCGAAAGAGAGATCGAAGCTCTCGGCCCGCGCCGACCAATAGGCCCGGATCTCTTCCTTGAGGGTGAAATTGTCGTGCGAGGCGGGAGCGGACATGGCTCACTGACCGTGGATATAGGGCTCGACCAAAAGCGTGCCCCGGGCGGAGCGCTCCAAATGCACGCCGACCGCATATGTCTCCGCCACGGCCGGATGCGCAAGCACCATTTCAGGCTGGCCCGCCTGAGCGATGCGTCCGGCGTTCATGACGAGCACGCGATCGGCGAAGCGCGCCGCCAGCGACAGATCGTGAATCGCCACGACGGTGACGATGCCGCGCCGGCGCGTCGCCTCGCGGATCGTCGCCATGACGTCGAGCTGGCGGCGGACGTCGAGCGCGCTGGTCGGCTCGTCGAGGAGCAGCACGTCGGGCTCGCGCACCAGCGCCTGGCCGATCGCCGCGAGCTGGCGCTGGCCGCCCGAGAGCGTGGCGATGTCGCGCGAGGCGAAGGGGCCGAGGCCGAGCTCCGCGATCACCGCCTCGACGGCATGCGTGTCGTCGGCCGAGGCCGCGAGCGCGAAGCCGCGATGCAGGCTCTTGCGGGCGAGCAGGATGATGTCGAAGACGGACAGCGCGACCCGCGCCGCGGTATCCTGCGAGAGATAGAAGACTTTTCGCGCCCGCTCGCGCTGCGAAAGCCCGGTAAGGTCCTGGCCGTCGAGGCTGACATGGCCGGCCTCGGGGCGCAGCAGCCCGGCGGCGCAGCGGAACAGGGTCGATTTGCCGGAACCGTTCGGCCCGACCAGCGCGGCAAGCTCGCCGCGCGGCAGCTCGCCCGTGCCGAGTCCGCGCAGGATCGGCGTTGCGCCGTAGCGGAAGTCGAGATCGCGGATCGCCAGGGCCATGGTCAGGCTGCCTTGTTGCGGATCGACATGACGAGGCTGAAGAAGAAGGGCACGCCGATCAGCGCCGTGATGATGCCGATCGGATAGATCACGCCGGGCGTGATCACCTTCGAGACGGTGGAGGCAAGCGAGAGCAGCACCGCGCTGGCAATGGTCGCGACGGGCAGGAAGAAGCGCTGGTCCTCGCCGACCAGGAGCCGCGCGATATGCGGCCCGACCAACCCTATGAAGCCGATGCCGCCGACGAAGGAAACCGAGACGGCGGCGAGCAGCGAGGTCGCGACGAGGATTTCCAACCGCAGGCGATCGACGCGGACGCCGAGGCTCTCGGCCCGCTCGTCGCCGAGCCGAAGCGCGGTGAGCGCCCAGCCGCGCATCAGGAAGAACGGCAGCGCGAGCGCGATCAGCACGGCCGCGACGCCGACCTTGCCCCAGGTGGCGCGCGCCAGGCTGCCCAGCGTCCAGAACACGATCTGGGTGAGCTGCACCTCGTTGGAGCGGTATTGCAGCAGCGCGGTGATGGCATTGCAGGTGAAGAGCAGGGCGATGCCGACGAGGATCATGGTCTCGGCGCTGACGCCACGCAGCTTGGTCATGAAGAACAGCACGAGCGAGGCAGACAGCGCGAAGACGAAGGCGTTCGCCGTGACGATGAAGGGACCGGCGCCGGGCACCACGCTCCAGCCGAACACGATCGCCACCGAGGCACCGACCGTCGCCGCGGCCGAGACGCCGAGCGTGAAGGGATCGGCCAGCGGGTTGGCGAGGATGGTCTGCATGCCGGCGCCGGAGAGGCCGAGCATGGCGCCGACGGCGAGCGCCATCAGCGCGATCGGCAGGCGCAGATCCCAGACGATGACGGAGAGGCGCGGGGAAGCCGCCTGCGGATCGATCAGCGTGCGCAGCACGTCGGCCAGCGGCAGGTTGCCCGGCCCGATCGAGACATCGAGCGCAACCGCGGCGAGCAGCGCCAGCACGCCGAGAATGACGAGCTTCAGGCGCTTCGCATTGCGCCGACGATAGTCCCCGGTCGCAGTCGCCGTCACGGGCAGAACAGCCACCATCGTCTCAGGCCGCGCTCACTGGAGCTTGGCCCAGAACACGCCGGAATAGGAGATCGGCAGGAATTTCTCGTGGAACTCCTTGAAGACGGCCTCCGGATCGATGTCCTTGAACAGATCCGGATAGAGTTCCTTGGCCATGGCGAGCTCGGCGACGAAGTAATAGGGCGCGTCGTAGAACTGATGGTAGAAGGCCATCACCTTCTTGCCCTGCACCGCCTTGAGCTGCTGGAAGCCGGGCCGGTTCATCAGCGCCGACATCTCCTTCTGCACCTTCTCGGGCGTCGCGTCGTAGCCGAGGCTGACGGCGCTGCTGCCCGGATTGCTGCCGTACCAGTTTGCGCCGGTCAGGAAATAGACATCGGGATTGTCGGAGAGGACCTTCTCCTGCGCCGCCTGCGCCTGGAAGGCCGAGAAATACTGGCTGCCCCAGTTGCGCCCGCCAGCCTCCTCGATGAAGCGGCCGAAGTTGAAGGGACCGAAGGTGGCGCAGCAGGGCAGAAGCCCGGCAGCGCGCTCGACGAAGACCATCGGCTTGTTCTTGTCGGGGATGGAGCCGACGCGCGCATAGATGCGGCGGGTCTGGCGCAGATAGTAATCGGCGAAGGCGGCTGCTTCCTTCTCGCGGCCGAGGACGCGGCCGAGAAGCTGGACGCTCGGCAGCACGTTCTGGGTCGGATCCTGGCGGAAATCGACGAAGATCGTGGCGATGCCGGCCTTCTCGAGCTTGCCGAGCAGGCCGGTCTCCTGCGCCTTGAAGTAGTTGGAGAGGTCGAGGATGTAGACCTCGGTGCCGAGCGCGGCGATCTTCTCCATGCTGACATCGGCGGCATAGGGATTGCCCATGTTCGCGACATCCTTGGCCTTCGGGAACTTGGCCAGATATTTCTGCCAGGCGCCCGGATCGTTCTCGATCAGGTCGTTGCCCCAGCCGACGACACGCTTGAACGGATCCTCCCGGTCCAGCATCGCCAGCGTATAGAGCTGGCGGCCCTCGCTCAGCACGATCTTCGCGGGGTCGCGGGTGACGGTGACGACGCGCCCGGCAAGATCGGTGACCTCGATCGTCTCGGCACCGGCAGCGCCGGCGAAGAGCGCGGACGCGCCCAACAGGATGGCGGAAGAAAGGCCGACAAGCCAACGGGGAGCGCGCATGAGAAAACGTCCTGCCGAGGAGGAGGCCCACGCGCTAACACAGCCCGTCTTGGGACGGCAAAGCAATTCTATCTGTTTTGAAACGATCTAAATTGAATCTATTCTAGAATATCTTCAGGGTTGTCAGAAAGTGGCCTGTATCGGGCCAAGTGATTTCTAGAGCATGCTCATTTTGCACGGAACCACGCCGTCATCCCGGACAAGCCGCGGAGCGGCGCCGAACCGGGATCCATCATAGAGCGTCGAGCCCTCCGATGGATTCCGGGTCAAGCCCGGAATGACGACGCGGTTGCGCAGCAGGCTCTCAGGACAGCTTCTCGGGTCCCTCCATCGCCTCCCGAGCCCGCACGGCAAAGCGCCGCGCCAGAGGCGCGACCTCGGCCGCATTAGCCGCAGCGGCCGTGCCGGCACGGACCCGATCGGCGATGCCGACGAAGATCACGGCGAAGCGGAACAGCGCGAAAACCAGATGGAAGCGCAACAAGGGCGCCGTCGGTACCGCATGGGCGTAGTAATGCGCGAGGAACTCGGCCTCGGGCGGAATGCCGAGCGCGGCGCGGTCGAGCCCGAGGATGCCCCCGTATTCGTCTGGAGCGGTATGCCAGGGCATGGCGCAATAGCCGAGATCGGCGAGCGGGTGGCCGAGCGTCGAAAGCTCCCAGTCGAGGATGCCTATGACCTCCGGCCTGGTCGGATGGAGCAGCAGGTTGCCGAGCCGGAAATCGCCATGCGCGATCGAGACCTGCCCGTCATCATCAGGCAGATGCGCGGGTAGCCAGTCGGCGACCGCCTCCAGCTCGGCGATCGGTTCGCTGGGCGATTCACGCAATTGCTTGGTCCAGCGCGCGATCTGGCGCTCGAAATAGTTTCCCGGCCGCCCGAAATCGCCGAGGCCGATCTCGCCGGGCCGGATGGCATGAAGCTTCGCCAGCGCCTCCGCCATGCCGAGATAGAGGCCGCGCCGCTCGGCCGGCGGAACACCGGGCAAGGCGCAATCGTGGAAGACACGGCCGTCGAGCCGCTCCATCAGGTAGAAGGGCGTGCCGAGCGGCTCGGGCTCGGCGTGGAAGAGCACGGCGCGCGGCACCGGGACATTGGTCGGCGTCAGGGCTTCGAGGACGCGGTATTCCCGGTCGACCGCGTGGGCGCCACGCAGGATCGGACCCGAGGGCTGCTTGCGCAGCACCAGCCGCCGGCCGCCATGATCGACGAAATAGGTCGGGTTGGACTGCCCCCCGCCGATCCGCTCGATCGACAGCGCCCCCGGGCCAAAGCGCTTATCCAGGAAATCCGCCAGCGCGGCCGGGTCGAAATCGATCTTTCCGCTTGAAGCTCCGCCGCCTGCCCCCTCGCCGCCCTGTGCCGTCATCGCCGCACCTCAGCCTCGCGCCTGTCCGGCGACGGGCCAGCGCCAGAAATCCCGGCCTTCCTCGGTCAGGAAGCGGTTCAGCACCATCTTGTGGACCTCGTCGGCGCCATCGACCAGCCGCGCCTGCCGGGCATAGCGGTAGATCCACTCCAGCACCGTGTCCTTCGAATAGCCGCGCGCGCCGTTGATCTGGATCGCGACATCCGCCGCATCGTGGAGGACGTTGGCGACCTGGACCTTGGCCATCGAGACCTCCTTGCGGGCGAAGCCGCCGCGATCGAGCTCCCAGGCGGCCTTCATCACCAGGATGCGGCCGATCTCGATACGCATGGCGAGATCGCCGAGCTTGAGCTGGATGCTCTCGCGATCGGCGAGGCGCTGGCCGAAGCCATAGCGCTCGGCGGCATAGGCCTGGGCGATCTCGATACAGCGCTTGGAGAGGCCGAGCCAGCGCATGCAATGGGTCAGCCGCGCGGGGCCAAGGCGAACCTGCGTCACCTTCATGCCCTTGCCCTCGCCGCCGAGCACATCCGCGACCGGGATTTCGAGCCCGTCGAACTCCAGCTCGCAATGGCCGCCATGTTCCTCCGGCCCCATGATCTCGATGCGGCGCCGGATGCGCCAGCCCGGCTGGTCGGCATGAAAGAGGAAGGCGGTGAGGCCGTTGCGCGGATCGTCGGAGGTGCGGGCGACCAGGATGAAATGCTTCGCTTCCTCGGCGCCGGTGATGAACCATTTGCGGCCGCTGACGACGTATGTGTCGCCGCGCCGCTCGGCCCTGGTCTGAATCATCGAGGGATCGGAGCCGCCGCCCGGATGCGGCTCGGTCATGGCGAAGGCAGAGCGGACCGTGCCCGCGACGATCGGCTTGAGCCAGCGCTCCTTCTGCTCGGGCGTGCCCAGCGCCTCCAGCACCATCATGTTGCCGTCGTCGGGTGCGGCCGAGTTGAAGGCGACGGGGCCGAAGATCGAGCGGTTCATCTCCTCGTAACAGACGGCCATGCCCATCTTGCCCAGGCCTGCGCCGCCGGTTTCGGGTTTCAGCTGCAGGCACCAGAGCCCCTCGGCGCACGCCTTGGCCCGCAGGCTTTCCAGTAAGGGAAGGGCGATATTGCCATGCGCGTCGTACGAAGCCCGATCGGCTTCGAGCGGGATGATCTCGCGGTCGACGAAGGCCGCGATGCGAGCGCGATAATCCTCGATGCGGGGAGAAATCTCGAAATCCATGACCGTTCTCACAAGGATGAAACGAGATGGCCGCCATCGACCTCGATGGTAGCGCCGGTGATGTAGCTGCCGGCAGCCGAAGCCAGCAGCAGCAAGGCGCCGTCGAGTTCCTGCGGCTTGCCGAGCCGGCGCTGCGGAATGCGCTTGATCAGTTGCCGGCCGGCTTCGGTGGCGAAGAAGTCGCGGTTGATGTCGGTCTCGATATAGCCGGGACAGAGCGCGTTGACGCGGATGCCGTCCCGCGCCCATTCCAGAGCCAGCGCCTTGGTCAGCTGGATAGCGCCCGCTTTCGAGGCGGCATAAGCGCTGACGCCACCGGCAACGCGATGGCCGAGGATCGAGGCGATGTTGACGATGGCACCGCCCTTCCCGGCCTCCCGCATGCCGCGCGCCACGGCCTGGGCGACGAGGAAGACGCCCTTCAGATTGGTGTCGAGCACCGCATCCCATTCGACTTCGGAGATGTCGGCCGCCCGGCCGGCGCCGCTGACACCGGCATTGTTGATCAGGATGTCGAAATGCCTGCCGGCCAACGCTTCATTCACCGCACGCGCATCGGCGACATTGAGCAGGAGGCCGCTCGCCTGTCCGCCGGCCTCGGCGATGGCGGCGCAGGCAACATCCAGGGCCGCCTGCCGCCGCGCCGCCAGCGTGACGACGACGCCATGGCGCGCAAGCAGCTCCGCGAAATGCAGGCCGAGCCCTCCCGAGGCCCCCGTCACCAGCGCTGTCCTGCCTGAAAGATCCTCGAACATCGTGGCCGTGCCTCCCCTAAAATCGAGCGAGCGCTCGCTATTTTTATGGCGAAGCGGCCTCGTTTGCAATAGGCTCGTTTCCGCGACGCGATCGGGCGAAGGTGAGGACGCTTTGCAGCCGGCAGGCCATAAGGGATGGGCAAGCGCCTTCTCGACCGAGGCGCTATGCCAGCGCATCTTCGAGCGGCATCGCGACGCCATTCGCGTGCAGAAGCCGCATGTCGCCGTGGCCAATCTCGTCCGCATCGTCGAGGCCACGCTGACACTCTCGAACCGGCAGGGCTTCCACGCCACCAGCCTGCGCGACCTCGCCCAGGCTTCCGGCCTCAGCATGGGCGGGCTCTATGCCTATTTCCCCAACAAGGCGACGCTGCTGGCGATGATCCTCGGCGAGGTCGCCGGAACGGCGCAGGAGGTCCTGGGCAGCCCGCCGCCCACCTCTGCCGGCGATCCGCACAGCCATCTCGCCTGGCTGATCGAGAGCCATATCCGGCTGACCGAAGCGATGCAGCCCTGGTTCGTCTTCGCCTTCATGGAAGCGAAGGCCTTCCCCGCCGCGGAACGTCGGCAGGCCATCGACAGCGAGGCCGCGACCGAGGCGATCATCGCCGCCGTCCTGCGGCGCGGGGCGGCCGATGGCGTCTTCTCGATCGCCGAGATCGATCTCACCGCGGCGCTGATCAAGCCGCTGCTGCAGGAATGGTATGTAAAGCGCGCCAAATACCGGAAGCGCGGGACGTCCATCGAAACCTATATCGCCGCAACGACCGATTTCGTCATGGCGGCCCTGCGAGCGCAGGCCCCAGCGGCTCGGGCTAAATTACCCGGATAAAATCTTGCTTTATTAAAACCCGGATATTATTGAACCCCCATCACACACGGGATGGGTTGCGCCGATGCAGATGACGGACAGGAAGGCGGCCATCGCCGCCTATAAGGAGCGGAAGACGGTGGCGGGCATCTTCGCCTTCCACTGCGAGGCCGCCGGGCTGGCGTGGGTCGGGCGGGCGCCCGATCTTGCGACAATCGAGAACCGGCTGCGCTTCACCCTGCGCCATGGCAGCCACCGCCAGCGCTCCTTGCAGGCGGCCTGGAACGCGCATGGCCCCGATGCCCTCCGGTTCGAAGTTCTCGAACGGCTGGAGGACGAGGATATCGCCTATGTCCTGGATCGCGTGCTGAAGGAACGCCTCGCCCATTGGCAGGCGAAGCTCGGCGCCGAGGCGCTTTGACGCCTCCGGAAAACACCTTGTCATTCCGGACGAGCCGCGAAAGCGGCGACGATCCGGAATGACGGCGTGGTGGAAAGACGCGAGAGGCGTACCGCTCAATCGTCCATCTTGAGGGCGGCGATGAAGGCTTCCTGCGGGATTTCGACCTTGCCGAACTGCCGCATCTTCTTCTTGCCTTCCTTCTGCTTCTCCAGAAGCTTGCGCTTGCGGGTCGCGTCGCCGCCATAGCACTTGGCGGTCACGTCCTTGCGCAATGCCCGGATGGTCTCGCGGGCGATGATCTTGCCCCCAATGGCCGCCTGAACCGGAATCTGGAACATATGCGGCGGGATCAACTCCTTGAGCTTCTCGCACATGGCGCGGCCGCGCGCCTCGGCGCGGGTACGGTGGACCAGCATGGAGAGCGCATCGACCGGCTCGGCATTGACCAGGATCGACATGCGGACGAGATCGCCCTCGCGATAATCGGTGATCTGGTAGTCGAAGGAGGCGTAGCCCTTCGAGATCGACTTGAGGCGGTCATAGAAGTCGAAGACCACCTCGTTCAACGGCAGGTCGTAGACGACCTTGGCGCGCGAGCCGACATAGCCGAGGTCGATCTGCAGGCCGCGGCGGTCCTGGCAGAGCTTCAGCACCGAGCCAAGGTACTCGTCCGGCGTGAAGATGGTGGCGCGAATCCAGGGCTCGTCGATCGCCTCGATCTTCATCACGTCCGGCATGTCTGCCGGATTGTGCAGCTCCAGCGTCGTGCCGTCGCGCAGGCGCAGGTGATAGACCACCGACGGCGCGGTCGAGATCAGGTTGAGGTTGAACTCGCGCTCCAGCCGCTCCTGGATGATCTCCAGGTGGAGGAGGCCGAGGAAGCCGCAGCGGAAGCCGAAGCCGAGCGCGGCCGAGGTCTCCATCTCGTAGGAGAAGGAGGCGTCGTTGAGCCGGAGCTTCGACATTGCGCCGCGCAGCAGTTCGAAATCGGCGGCGTCGACCGGGAAGATGCCGCAGAACACCACCGGCTGCACCGGCTTGAAGCCCGGCAGCGGCTCGGCGATCGGCTTCTTCTCGTCGGTGATGGTGTCGCCGACGGCGGTATCCGCGACTTCCTTGATCGAGGCGGTGAAGAAGCCGACCTCACCGGGGCCGAGCTCCTTCACTTCCTGCATCTTGGGCTTGAACACGCCGACGCGGTCGACGCCATAGGAGGCGTTGGCGCGCATCATGCGGATCGTCATGTTCTTCTTGAGCACGCCGTCGATGATGCGCACGAGCACGACGACGCCGAGATAGGCGTCATACCACGAGTCGACCAGCATGGCCTTGAGCGGCGCGTCCGGGTCGCCCTTCGGAGCGGGAAGCTTGGTGACGATCGCCTCCAGCACGCCCTCGATGTTGAGGCCGGTCTTGGCCGAGATCGGCACGGCCTCGGAGGCATCGAGCCCGATCACGTCCTCGATCTGCTGCTTGATACGCTCCGGCTCGGCGGCCGGCAGGTCGATCTTGTTGAGGACGGTGACGATCTCGTGGTTGGCGTCGAGCGCCTGATAAACGTTGGCGAGCGTCTGCGCCTCGACGCCCTGCGAGGCATCGACCACCAGGAGCGAGCCCTCGCAGGCCGCGAGCGAGCGCGAGACCTCATAGGCGAAGTCGACATGGCCGGGGGTGTCCATCAGGTTGAGGATGTAGGTCTTGCCATCCTTCGCCTGGTAATCCAGCCGCACCGTCTGCGCCTTGATGGTGATGCCGCGCTCCTTCTCGATATCCATCGAGTCGAGAATCTGCTCGCTCATGTCGCGGGCCGCGACCGTGCCGGTCTGCTGGATCAGACGATCGGCCAGCGTCGACTTGCCGTGGTCGATATGGGCAACGATTGAGAAGTTGCGGATATTGTCGATGGAACGGGTGCTCATGCGCGCGCCATAGCAGTGATGCCGCTTGGCGCCAAGCGGTTGACCTGTTCGAACGCACCTTCGAGCTGCTTTTCCGCAATCACCACGTCATCCCGGACGAAGCGAAGCGGAGATCCGGGATCCATCGTAGAGCCACGGCGCCCTTCGATGGATCCCGGGTCAAGCCCGGGATGACGGCTAGGTTCGCGTAGAGATCAAATGCATCTTGCAAATTCCAATATCTGAGAATAATTCTCCATTCATGGAGTTCGAGCACGACACCGAGATCGACCGCGTGCTGGGGCAACGCCTGAAGGCGGCCCGCCAGCGCCATGGCTTGACGCTCGACGCTCTCGCCGAACGCTGCGGCGTGAGTCGCGCGATGATCTCCCGCGTCGAGCGCGGCGAATCGAGTCCGACGGCCGCACTGCTGGTCCGGCTCGGCTCCGGGCTCGGCCTGTCCCTCTCGGCGCTGCTCGAAGAGGACGCAGGAGGCGGGCCGCTGGCGCGCCGCGAGGCCCAGCCGGTCTGGCGCGACCCCGCAAGCGGCTATCTGCGTCGCAACGTCTCTCCGCGCGGAACCGGCTCCAGCTTCGAGATCGTCGAGGTGGAACTGCCGGCCGGCGCCGAAGTGCGGCTCGACAATGCGACCGGTACGGCCGCGCTCGACCAGCAGGTCTGGGTGCTGCGCGGTCGCCTCGACCTGACCGTCGAAGGCACCCGCCACGAACTCGCCGAGGGCGACTGCCTGCAGATGCATCTGCGTGGCGCCATCGTCTACCGCAATCCGGGCGCGGAGCCCGTTCGCTACGCCGTCATTCTCGCCGCCAGGAGCGGCGCCTTTCCGGGACATATCGCATGAACGCGACGACTTTCGCCGTGACCATCGAAACGCTCGATGCCGGCGCCGCCGAATTTGCCATTCCGGCGCTGGCGGAGATCCTGCGCGACAGCGTCGTCAACGGCGCCTCGGTCGGCTTCATGGACTGGAACACGACCGCCGACTACGAACGCTTCTGGCGCGATGTTTCAGCGGGCGTTGCGAGCGGACAGGTCATCCTGCTCGCCGCGCGGAACGGTGACGGCATCGTTGGTACGGCGCAGCTTCATCTGATCGGCAAGCCGAACCAGCCACACCGGGCCGAGATCGCAAAGGTGCTGGTGCATTCGCGCGCAAGACGGCAGGGCATCGGCGAGGCGCTGATGAAGCGCGCCGAAACCATCGCGCGGGAGAAGGGGCGCGACCTGCTGGTGCTCGACACCGACGAGCATGGTGCGGCGCGCAGGCTCTACAACCGCCTCGGCTGGACCGAGGTCGGCACCATCCCACGCTACGCGCTGATGCCGGACGGCACGGATTGCGGCTCGACGTTTTTCTACAAGAGCCTGGCTTGAAGGAGGCGCGTCATGCTCGGGCTTGACCCAAGCATCTCGTGACGAGGGAGGTTCCAGCGCTTCGTCCTGCCTGAGATTCTCGGGTCAAGCCCGAGAATGACGGCGGTAAGGGGCTCAGCCCTCGACGTTACCGCGGATATAGGGCTCCACCGGGCCCTTGAGCGTGATCGTCATCGGGCGGCCGAAGCGGTCCTTGGCGTTGCCGGCTGCGACCTTCACCCAGCCTTCGGAGACGCAGTATTCCTCGACATTGGTCTTCTCGACGCCCTTGAAGCGGATGCCGATATCACGCGCCAGAACGTCGGCGTCATAGAAGGGACTGTCCGGGTTGACGGAAAGACGGTCGGGAAGCTGCTCGGACATGGGTCGCACCTGAATTGCGGAAATGGTTGCTTTGCGCGCTCGATACCCGCTTCCGCCTGCAAAGCCAACTCAGGGCCTGATGCGCGTCAGCGCTCGCCGTCGAGCAGGCGGCCGACCACCTTGGCCGTGTAGTCGACCATCGGGACGATGCGGGCGTAGTTCAGCCGCGTCGGGCCGATGATGCCGACGACGCCAACGATGCGCTGCTCGGCATCGCGGAAGGGCGCAGCCACCATCGAGGAGCCCGACATCGAGAACAGCTTGTTCTCCGAGCCGATGAAGATGCGCACGCCGTCGCCCTGTTCGGCGCGGGTCAGGAGATCGATGACGTCGGTCTGCGTCTCCAGATCGCCGAAGAGCAGGCGGATGCGCTCGAGATCCTCCTGCGCCTTGAGATCTTCGAGCAGATTGGCCTGGCCGCGGACGATGAGGTGGCGGTCGCCGCTCGGGCCGGACGAGGTGGCGATGCCGTTCTCGACCAGCCGCGCGGTCAGCGCATCGAGCTCGCGCTCCATCTGCGTGCGCTGCATCGCGATCTCGCCGCGCAGTTCGGCGAGCGTCTTGCCGATGATGCGGGCATTGAGGAAGTTCGCGGCCTCGCTCAGCGCCGACGCCGGCAGGCCCGGCGGCAGGGCAAGCAGGCGGTTCTCCACCGTGCCATCCTCGGAGACCAGCACCACGAGCGCGCGGGCAGGATCGAGCCGGACGAATTCGATATGCTTCAGCCGGGGATCGGCCTTGGCCGTCACGACGACGCCGGCCCCGCGCGAGAGGCCGGAGAGCAGCGCCGAGGCCTCCGTCAGCGTCTGGTCGAGATTGCGGTGGGTAGCGCCGGCCCGGATCCTGGCCTCGATCCCCGTCCGCTCGTCCGAGGTCAGATTCCCGACCTCCATCATCGCATCGACGAAGAAGCGCAGGCCCCTTTCCGTGGGCAGGCGTCCCGCCGAGGTGTGCGGCGCGTAGATCAGCCCGGCCAGTTCCAGATCGGTCATGACGTTGCGCACCGTCGCGGGCGAGAGCGACATCGGCAGCAGGCGGGCGATGTTGCGCGAGCCGACCGGCTCGCCGGTCGTCAGATAGCCGTCGACGATCTGACGGAAAATCTCGCGCGAGCGCTGATCGGTCTCGACCAGGCTGCTCATCGTCTCGGGGCGGGGCGTGTGGGCGCTCATGAACCTTTGCGGGCGAACCGTTCCTCCATCCTATTGTCGTCATGCGATGCGCATGGATCAAGAGGCGGAACGGCGCCCCGCCTTGCCGTGCAGGGCAGGAGCGCCTACAAGCCGCCACTTCTCCGCAAGACAGGATCTTTTCATGCGACCCTCCAAACGCGCCGCCGACGAGATGCGCAAGGTCACGCTCGAACGCGGCGTGGTGCGCTATGCCGAGGGTTCCTGCATGGTGACGTTCGGCGAGACCAGGGTGCTCTGCGCCGCGACCGTCGAGGAAAAGGGGCCGCCGTGGCTGCGCGGCACCGGCAAGGGCTGGGTCACCGCCGAGTATTCGATGCTGCCGCGCGCCACGCATGAGCGCACCCGCCGCGAGGTCACCTCCGGCAAGCCCTCCGGCCGCACGCAGGAAATCCAGCGACTGGTCGGCCGCTCGCTTCGTGCCGTCGTCGATCTGACCGCGATCGGCGAGCGCCAGATCGTGGTGGATTGCGACGTGCTGCAGGCCGATGGCGGCACCCGCACCGCCTCGATCACCGGCGCCTGGGTCGCGCTGCACGACGCCCTGAAGTGGATGGAAGGGCGTGGCCTGCTCAAGGGCACGAACCCGCTCAAGGATCATGTCGCCGCCGTCTCCTGCGGCATCGTCGCCGGGCAGCCGGTGATCGATCTCGACTATGTCGAGGATTCCGGCGCACAGACCGACGCGAATTTCGTCATCACCGGCTCCGGCGGCCTTGTCGAGGTACAGGGCACGGCGGAAGGCGCGCCGTTTTCCGAGGACGAACTGCTCGCGCTGCTCAAGCTCGCCAAGGGCGGCGTCTCCAAGCTCGTCACGCTGCAGAAGGCCGCGGTGGCCTGAGCATGAGCCCGCACCGCCTCCTCACCGGCAAGGTCGTGATCGCGACCCATAACCAGGGCAAGCTGCGCGAAATGCGCGAATTGCTGGCACCCTACGGCATCGAGCTCGTCTCGGCCGGGGAGCTCGGCCTGCCCGAGCCGGTCGAGGACGGTTTCATGTTCTCCGAGAACGCAGCGATCAAGGCGGTTGCCGCGGCGACCGCCAGCGGCCTGCCGGCGCTCTCCGACGATTCCGGCATCTGCATCGACGCGCTCGATGGCGCGCCCGGCCTTTTCTCGGCCAACTGGGCCGGGCCGGGCAAGGATTTCGCTCCCGCGATCGGGCGCGTGCAGATGGAGCTGGCCAAGCGCGGCGCGAGCACGCCGGACAAGCGCAAGGCACATTTCGTCTCGGCGCTGGTGATCGCCTGGCCGGACGGGCATCAGGAGCTGTTCGAAGGCCGCGTCTTCGGCATCGTGACCGAGCAGGCGCGCGGCCTGGGCGGCTTCGGCTACGATCCGATCTTCCTGCCCGATGGCCACGCGAAAACCTTTGGCGAGATGACCACGGAAGAGAAGCACGGCATCCCGGCCGACGGCTCGCCCGGCCTGTCGCATCGCGCCCGCGCCTTCCATGCGCTGGCCGCCGCCTGCCTGAGGAAACCGGCGTGAGCGCCCCGGCCGCCCTTGCCGAGCGGCCGCCTGTCCTGCATCCCACCGCGGATGCGGGCTTCGCCGTCTATGTGCATTGGCCGTTCTGCCTGGCGAAGTGCCCGTATTGCGACTTCAACAGCCATGTCCGGCTGCAGCCGCCGGACCAGCAGCGCTATATCGCGGCCTTCCGGCGCGAGATCGCGCATCGGGCCGCGCTGGCGCCGGGACGCACGGTCTCCTCGATCTTCTTCGGCGGCGGCACGCCCTCGCTGATGGAGGGCCGCACGGTCGGCGCGATCCTTGATGCGATCGGCGAACATTGGGCGGTCGATCCCAATTGCGAAGTGTCGCTGGAGGCGAACCCGACCAGCGTCGAGGCGGGCCGCTTCCGCGATTTCCGCGCGGCCGGCGTCAACCGCGTCTCGCTCGGCGTGCAGGCCCTGAACGACGCCGATCTCAAGGCGCTCGGCCGGATGCACTCGGCCGAGGAGGCTCTGACGGCAGTGGCGATCGCCCGGAAATATTTCGAACGCTATTCCTTCGACCTGATCTACGCCCGCTCTCCGGCGCAGACACCTGCGCTCTGGCGCGCCGAGCTGGAACTGGCGATCAGCCATGCGGCCGAGCATCTCTCGCTTTACCAGCTCACCATCGAGCCGGGCACGGCCTTCGAACGGCTGTTCCGCGCCGGCAAGCTCGCCATTCCCGATCATGACGCCGGCGCCGCACTCTACGAGACGACGCAGGAGGTCACGGCCAGGCACGGCCTGCCGGTCTACGAGATCTCGAACCACGCGCGACCGGGCGCCGAGTGCCGACACAATCTGGTCTACTGGCACTACGGCGAATATGCCGGCGTCGGCCCCGGCGCCCATGGCCGGCTGGTGACGGCGGAAGGCCGCATGGCGCATTCGACCGAAAAGCGGCCGGAAATCTGGCTGGAGCGTGTCGAGGCCGAGGGCCATGCCCTCGTCGAAGACGAGCGGCTCAGCGAAGAGGCGCAGGGCGACGAATATCTGCTGATGGGGCTTCGCCTCGTCGAGGGGATCGATCCGGCGGTGTTCGAGGCGCTGGCCGGGCGCAAACTCAACGCCAAGCGCATCGCCAGCCTGATCGACGAGAAGCTCCTGATGCATCGCCAAGGCGGCCGGCTCGCAGCGACCCCGGACGGCGCGCTGCTGCTCGACGCGCTGGTGGCCGATCTGGCGGCTTAAACGACGCCGGGCTTACAGCGTCATGCTCGCCCTTGTGGCGAGCATCCACGTCTTGAACACTACCTTTGACGAGGGAAGACGTAGATGGTCGGGACAAGCCCGACCATGACGAAGAGCGCGGGATAAGCCGCTCAGCCCTTCCCCAACCTTGCGCCCGTCTTCGGATCGAAGACATGGACCTTGTCGGGATCGACGGTGATCCAGAGCTGGCCTTCCTGCGCCGGGACCTCGCCGGTCGCCGCCTGCATCACGAAGGGCTGGCCTGAGAGCTTGCCGTGGAAGAGTTGGGTCGCGCCCAGCTCCTCGATGAACTCGACGTCGAAGGGCAGCGAGCCGGCCTGCCCTTCCGAGGTGATCTCGACATCTTCCGGGCGCAGGCCGACCTCGACCGGCGTCTGCGGCGGCAGATCCGCGCGCAGGTCGCGGGCCTCGAGGATGGCGTCGCCGAGCGCGACGATGCCATGGCCGTCGACGCTGCCGGGCACGATGTTCATCGGCGGCGAGCCGATGAAGGTCGCGACGAATTTGCTGGCCGGCTTGCGATAGACTTCCGCCGGCAGGCCGATCTGCTCGACCTGTCCGGCATTCATCACCACGAGCTTGTCGGAGAGCGTCATCGCCTCGACCTGATCGTGGGTGACATAGATCGAGGTGACGCCGAGAGAGCGCTGCAGCTTCTTGATCTCGACGCGCATCTGGACGCGCAGCTTGGCATCGAGGTTCGAGAGCGGCTCGTCGAAGAGGAAGACCTGCGGCTTGCGCACGATGGCGCGGCCCATGGCGACGCGCTGGCGCTGGCCGCCGGAGAGCTGGCGCGGCCGACGCTCCAGGAAGGGCTCGATCGCCAGGATGCGGGCCGCCTCCTTGACGCGCTTGTCGATCTCGTCCTTCGGCGTGCCGCGGTTGCGCAGGCCGTAGGCCATGTTGTCGTAGATGTTCATATGCGGGTAGAGCGCATAGTTCTGGAACACCATCGCGATGTCGCGGTCGGCCGGCTCGATCTGGTTGACGACGCGACTACCGATGGCGACCTCGCCGGACGAGATCGTCTCCAGCCCGGCGACCATGCGCAGCAGCGTGGACTTGCCGCAGCCGGAGGGGCCGACCAGCACGCAGAAGCCGCCATCGGGAATGTCGAAGGAGACGCCCTTCACGGCTTCGACGCCGCCGGCATAGACCTTCTTGACGTTGATGAGAGTGACCTGGGCCATTCGCGGATTACTTCTCGGTTTCGACCAGGCCCTTCACGAAGAGCCTCTGCATGGCGATGACGACGAAGACCGGCGGCAGCATCGCCAGCATGGCGGTGGCCATGGCGAGCTGCCATTCGGTCAGGGCGTCGGCGGTGACGATCATCTTCTTGATGGCGATGACGATGGTCTGCATCGAGTCCTTCGTCGTCACCAGCAGCGGCCAGAGATACTGGTTCCAGCCATAGATGAACTGGATCACGAACAGCGCCGCGATCGTGGTGATCGACAGCGGCAGCAGCGTATCCTTGAAGAACTTGAACGGGCCGGCGCCGTCGATCTTCGAGGCCTCCAGCAGCTCGTCCGGGATCGTCATGAAGAACTGGCGGAAGAGCAGCGTGCCGGTCGCCGAGGCGATCAGCGGGATGGCGAGGCCCTGATAGGTGTCCAGCATGTTCAGATCGGAGACGATCTTGAAGGTCGGGAAGATGCGGACCTCGACCGGCAGCATCAGCGTGATGAAGATGATCCAGAACGCCGCCATCCGGAACGGGAAGCGGTAATAGACCACCGCATAGGCGGAGAGCACGGAGATGAAGATCTTCCCCAGCGCGATCGTCATCGCCATGATGAAGGAGTTGAGCATCATGCCGATCACCGGCTCGCGCGTCGTGCTCGACGTGCCGACGAAGAGGATGCGCTTGTAGTTCTCCAGGAAATACGGCCCCGGATAGAGCGGCATCTGGCCGTTGATCACGGTCGAGGCGTCCCAGGTCGAGGCGACGAAGGTCAGCCAGACCGGGAAAGCGACGATCAGCACGCCGATCGTCAGGATGACATAGGCGATCAGATCACCCAGGCGGCGGTCCTCGACCATCAGATCCCCTTCCCCATCTCGCGCAGCAGCCCGGCCAGCGCGTCCGCGCAGGCATCGAGACAGGCCTGCCCCTTCTGCAGCGAGGCACGGCGCGCGTCGCCGATCACCCCGGTTTCGGTCATGTCCCGGAAAGACCGGTGCCGCGACACGTTCGGCCGCCCCGGCAACCCGTCACGCGCGCCGAAGGCCTCGCCGAGGCGCGGCTCCCGGACCGAACCGGGCGCCAGCACCATCATCATCGACGTTTCGACCTCGCAGGCATGCTGGACGCCCTGCTGATCTTCCAGGAGCGGCCCGAGCGCGGCCTGCGCCAGCAGGAAATAGGTGGTCGCCTCGACATGCAGCCGCGTCTCGCGGGCGAAGTCGGGCAGGAAGGCGGTCAGCGCAGCGATATTGCCGCCATGGCCGTTGACGATCAGCACACGATGGAAGCCGTGACGCTCGATGCTTTTCAGCAGGGCGAGCAAGACGGCGCGATAGGTCGGGATATCGAAGGTGAAGGTGCCGCCGAAGGCCATGTGATGCTCGGCCATGCCGCACCACAGCGTCGGCGCGACCACCACATCGACATCGTCGGCCCGCTCGGCCGCCGCCTTGCAGACCCCACTGCAGAGGATGGTATCGACGCCGACGGGCAGATGCGGGCCGTGCTGCTCGATCGAGGCGACAGGAAGGACGACGATCGCATCCTTCGCCGCCTTGGCGCGCAGTTCCTCGGCGGTCAGGTCCTGCCAGAGTACCGAGGTCATCGAGCAGCTTTCGTCATCGGCACGAAGAAGAGATCCGCAAGCGTCTCCGCCACCTTCGGCGCGGTCGCAGCGGCCTCCGCCTCGTTGATCGTGATCATCGGCATGTAGATCAGAACCTTGTAGGGCCCCTCCGAGCGGAGAGCGGCGAGGGGGCCGGCGCTCAACGCGCGCAGGACGAGCGTTAGGCTGCGGCTCTTCAGGCTGCCTGTCGGCGGCGAGACCTCGAAGCGGACATGGAGGATCTGGAAGACGTCGAGACCTTCCGCCCCCGCGCGGCGGTCGAGCGTCGCATCGTCGGAGAAGGTCGGAACCGCGACGAAGGGTATTTTCGCGTCGTCCGCCCGCTTGCGCATCGCGCCGATCAGCAGCTTGCAGATGCGATCGGCCCAGGCCACTTCCGTCCCCGGGCCGCAATTCAGCACCACGCCCTTCCACGCATCGATCACCCGGCCCTGCGCCGACGCCATGGCGGGCGCGAGGCACAGGCCGGCAAGCGTCGCGAGGCGGAGCGCACGCCGCAGCATCAGTAGCTCACCTTGCGCTCGATGAAGCGGAACTGGATCGCCGTCAGCCCGATGACCATGATCAGCAGGATCACCGACTGGGCCGCGGAACCACCGAGGTTCGAGCCGCCCTTGCCGTCGGAGAAGACCTTGTAGACCAGCGTCTCGGTCGCGCCCGAAGGGCCGCCGCCGGTCACCGTGTCGATGATGCCGAAGGTGTCGAAGAAGACGTAGACGATGTTGACGACGAGCAGGAAGAAGGTCGTCGGCGAGAGCAGCGGGAAGACGATGGTCCAGAAGCGGCGCATTGGGCGGGCGCCGTCGATCACCGCCGCCTCGATCACGCTCTTGGGGATCGACTGCAGGCCGGCGAGGAAGAACAGGAAATTGTAGCTGATCTGCTTCCAGGTCGCGGCCAGGATGACCAGCAGCATCGCATGGTTGCCGTTGAGACGGGGATTCCACGGGATGCCGAGCGCCTGCAGCCCGCGCGCCAGCATGCCGAGCGAGGGGTCGAACATGAAGATCCAGAGCACGCCGGCGATGGCAGGCGCGACCGCATAGGGCCAGATCAGCAGGGTCTTGTAGATTTCGCCGCCGCGAAGCTGCCGGTCCGCCATCACGGCGAAGAGCAGCGCGATCGAGAGCGAGAACACGCAGACGAAGGTCGAGAAGACGATCGTGTTGACGAAGGCCTTGAGATAGCCGGGGTCGGTGAAGAGCATCTGGTAGTTCTCGAACCAGACGAACTCCGTCGAGGTGCCGAAGGCATCCTCAAGCAGGAAGCTCTGCCAGACCGCCTGGGTCGCCGGCCAGTAGAAGAACACGACGGTGATGGCGAGCTGCGGCAGAAGCAGCAGGAAGGGGATGGTCAGCCCCTTGAAGTATGCGTTCTTCTGCATCGGCTTCCCTGGAACGAGACGGCCATCCCGGACGGAGAGTGTCCGGGATGACCTTGGATATGCAAGAGCTAAGCGCTCAGCGGGCCGCGGTGCGCTCGAACTGGCGCAGCATCTGGTTGCCGCGCTCGGCCGCCGCGTCCAGCGCCGCCTGCGGCGACTTCTGGCCGTTCAGCGCCGCCTCCAGCTCCTCCGACCAGATGTCGCGGATCTGGACGAGGCTGCCGTAGCGCAGGCCCTTCGAGTTGTCGGTCGGGGTCTTGTTGGTCAGCTCGAGGATCGGAGTCTCGAGATAGGGCTTGTCCTTGTAGAAGCCCGACGCCTTGACCTTCTCATAGGCGGCCTTGGTGATCGGCAGATAGCCCGACTCGGTGTGCAGCTTCACCTGGCGATCGACATTGGAGAGGAAGGTGAAGAACTTGGCGACGCCCTTGTACTCGTCGGCCTTCTTGCCGCCCATCACCCACAGCGAGGCGCCGCCGATGATCGAGTTCTGCGGCGCGCCCTGCACGTCCGGATAATACGGCATCGCGGCATTGCCCCAATCGAACTTGGCATTGGCCTTGACGTTGCCGAAGAAGCCCGAGGAGGTCAGGAAGATCGGACATTCGCCGGAGGTGAAGCGGCCTTCGCCGTTGTTGGTGCGGCCGGAATAGTCGTAGGTCTTGTCCTTCTGCAGCTCGACCAGATTGGTCCAGTGCTTGAGGAAAGCCGGGCTCTTGTTGAAGTTCAGCACGGCGTCGAAGCCGGCCATGCCGTTGACCTTGGTCGAGAGCGGCACGTTATGCCAGGCGCCGAATTGCTCGATATTGGCCCAGGTCGCCCAGGCATTCGAGAGCGCGCATTTGTCGAAGCCGGCGGCCTTCAGCTTCTTGGCGGCCTCGAAGGTCTCGGGCCAGGTCTTCGGCGGCTTCTCCGGGTCGAGGCCTGCCTTGCGGAAGGCGTCCTTGTTGTACCACATCACCATCGAGGAAGAGTTGAACGGCATCGAGAGCATGTCGCCCTTAGCCGTCGAATAATAGCCGGTGATCGCGGGCAGATAGGCATTCGGATCGAACTTCTCGCCGGCTTCCTTCATCACCTCATGGACTGGCTTGATCGCGCCCTTGGCCGACATCATCGTGCCGGTGCCGACCTCGAAGACCTGGAGGATGTGCGGCGCCTGCCCGGCGCGGAAGGCGGCGATGCCGGCGTTCAGCGTGTCGGGGTAGGAGCCCTTGTAGACGGGGACGACCTTGTAGTCCTTCTGCGAGGCGTTGAAATCCTCGGAAAGCTTGACGACGACGTCGTTGTTGGCGCCGGTCAGGGCATGCCACCACTGGATCTCGGTCTGCGCCAGAGCCGGCGAAGCACTTGCGAGCGTGGCGGCTGCTACCGATGCCAGGATGTACGATTTGATGGTCATTGAACCTCTCCCTCCCGCGGGCGGGCACCGCCGCGGTTCTTGTCTCGTTGGTGCGCAAGCTAGCATGAAGCGCAGGCGACAGTTCAATGACAAATCGACGACGTCCGCCGCAATGCTCCTATGGTCTCGTTGCGGCTTGCGCATTGCCGAATAACCGGCTGATCTGCGCCCTCACTCGTTCCCGGACCGGATCATGCCCAGCTTCACCCTCTCGACCGCGACCACCCTGCCGCATGATGCCGGCGCCGCCGCGCTGGCTGGCCGCGTCTGGCGCCCCGACCTCGGCGGCCCGGCCGTGGTGACGCTGCGCGACGGACAGGTCTTCGACATCAGCGCCAGCTTCCCGACCAGCCGCGACCTCTGCGAAAGCGCCGATCCGGCCGCCGCGCTGCGTGCCGCCAAGGGCGAAGCGATCGGAACGCTTGCCGACATCCTCGCCAACACGCCGGTGGACGGCCGCGATCCGCAGCGGCCTTGGCTGCTGTCGCCGCTCGACCTGCAAGCGGTGAAGGCCGCCGGCGTCACCTTCGCCGTGTCGATGCTGGAGCGCGTGATCGAGGAGAAGGCGCGCGGCAACCCGGCCGCAGCCGCCACGATCCGCAGCGAGATCGGCAAGCTGATCGGCGACGACCTCTCGAAGCTCAAGCCCGGCTCGGCCGAGGCGATGCATCTCAAGGAGGTCCTGATCAAGCAGGGGGCCTGGAGCCAGTATCTGGAAGTCGGCATCGGGCCGGATGCCGAGATCTTCACCAAGGCCCCGCCGATGTCGACGGTCGGCACCGGCGCCGATGCCGGCCTGCACCCCGCATCGAGCTGGAACAACCCGGAGCCGGAGATCGTGCTGGTCGTCGCCTCGACGGGCGCGATCGTCGGCGCGACGCTCGGCAACGACGTCAACCTGCGCGACGTGGAGGGCCGCTCCGCCCTGCTGCTCGGCAAGGCGAAGGACAACAACGCCGCCGCCGCGGTCGGCCCCTTCATCCGCCTCTTCGATGCCGGGTTCACGCTCGACCATATCCGCAGGACGACCGTGACGCTGACGGTGGAGGGCGAGGACGGCTTCACGCTGGAAGGTTCTTCCTCGATCGCCAGGATCAGCCGCGATCCGGCCGACCTCGCCGCGCAGATGATCGGCCCGCATCATCAATACCCGGACGGGGCAGCGCTCTATCTCGGCACCATGTTCGCGCCGATCAAGGATCGTGACTCAGCCGGCGGCGGCTTCACCCACAAATATGGCGACATCGTCACCATCGCCGCGCCCGAGCTCGGCAGCCTGGTCAACCGGATGAAGCGCACCGACGCCTGCGAACCCTGGACCTTCGGCGCCTCGCATCTGATGCGCCATCTGGCGAAGCGCGGCCTGCTCTGAGCAGGGGTCGGGACCTGCCCGTCATGGTCGGGCTTGTCCCGGCCACACGGCTGTCCGGTTCGTTTGAGCGAGCCTTTGCAAGATGCGGCCTCCTCCCTTCCCCCTTGTGGGGAAGGGTATGGGGATGGGGGTCGAACGACGAGGTGCGCGGCCGGTTGCAGAAACGGGGCGCAAAAAAGCCGAGGCGGCGTTCCGGCTTTGCGACCCCCACCCCTGCCCCTCCCCGCAAGGGGGAGGGGTTTCCCGCGCGCCTGTCCCGCTCCCCATCAGCGGCCGGCTCAGCCGGTTGCCGCTTGCCCTGCCTCCCAGCCGAGGATGGCGCGCTTGCGCGTCAGCCCCCAGTGATAGCCGGTGAGCGCGCCCGACTTCCCGATGACGCGGTGGCAGGGCACCACGAAGGAGATCGGGTTCTTGCCGACCGCCATACCGACCGCGCGCGCCGCGCTGGGCTTGCCGATATGGTTGGCGACGTCGCCATAGGTGGTGGCGCAGCCGACCGGAATCCGCAGCAGCGTCTCCCAGACCCGGACCTCGAAATCGGTGCCGATCAGCACGACGCGCAACGGCGTCTCCGGCGTCCAGGCCTTGGGCTCGAAGATGCGGGCGGCATAGGGGGCCGTCTGCACCGGGTCGTAGTGATAGTCGGCGTGGGGCCAGCGGCGCATCATGTCGGCCAGAGCCTCCGCCCGCCCGCCGACGACCTTGCCGCCGTCGACGCTGTTCGAGACCCAGCCGAGCCCCGCGAGACCGCGATTGGTCACCACGATCAGCGCCTCGCCGAAGGGCGAGACATGGAAACCATAGGACAGCTTCAGCCCCTCGCCGCCGGTCTTCCATTCGCCGGGCGACATCGCCTCATGCGTCACGAAGAGATCGTGCAGCCGGCCGGGACCGGAGAGGCCGACCTCGAGCGCGGCATCAAGGACGCTGGCGGAGGAGGCGAGCAGCCCCTTGGCGTGGTCGAGCGTGATCGCCTGCAGGAAGGCTTTCGGCGTCAATCCGCACCAGCGGCGGAAGAGATGATGGACATCGGTCGGAGTCGCGCCGGCGGCGTCCGCGATCGCCTCGATCGTCGGCTGCTCGCGCCAGTTATGGGTGATGAAAGCCAAGATGCGCCTGACGGTGTCGTAGTCGGAGCCCGGCGCCACGGCCGGGAAATCCGCCTCGCTCGGCATGGCCTCCGCGGCGCGCGCCAGCACCGCATTGGAGAAGCGCGTCGGGGTCATCGCCGTTTTCATCGGAGCATGAGCGTTCATAGCTTGAGCCTCGCATCATTCGTCATGATGCGAATCTAGGGCGGCAACCATGCCGCTCCCACCCGAAAGCTGACAAGAGCGGGTTTGGTCCGTCCTATGATCTTCGTCTGGAACCGATCAGCCCTCATCCCGGAACATCCTTCGAGACGGCCCTTGCGGGCCTCCTCAGGATGAGGGCTCATGGATTCATGACGACCGCCTCCCGCTCCATCATCGATCTCTACCAGCGCCATGCCGCGGGCTATGACAGGCTGCGCGGCAAGACGTTGATGGAAGCCCCCTGGCTGGATCGCTTCCTCGCCCTCGTTCCGGAACATGCCGCGATCCTCGACATCGGCTGCGGCTCGGGCGAACCCATCGCCCGCCATCTCATCGACAATCATCGCAGCGTCACCGGCATCGACTCGGCCCCGGCACTGATCGAGCTGTGCCGCCAGCGTTTCCCGCGGGCGCAGTGGCATGTGCAGGATATGCGCAGCCTCGCGCTCGGTCGCCGTTTCGACGGGCTGATCGCATGGGACAGCTTCTTTCACCTGACGCCCGAGGACCAGCGCGCCATGTTTCCGGTCTTCGCCGCGCATGCGGCACCCGGCGCCGCGCTGATGTTCACCAGCGGGCCGGCGCATGGCGAAGCGATCGGCTCCTTCGAGGGCGAGCCGCTCTATCACGGCAGTCTCGCGCCGGAGGAATACCGCGCACTTCTGTCCGCGCACGGCTTTGCTGTCGCCGCGCATGTGGCCGAGGATCCCGGCTGCGGCGGCCATACGATCTGGCTCGCCTGCAGGGATCAGCCGCTTCAGGACGCGCCGTAATCCGGGCCGCGCCTCGCGCTCGCCAGCGCCGATCCCAGCGCATCGGCGAAGCCGGCACGCTCCTGGGGCGAGAGCGCGGCGGCAACCGCGACGCTTTCCCCGCGCGAGACCAGCGCGAGGCCGAGCAGGCCGTAATCCTCGTCGGTCTGGCGCTCGAGCCGGGTCCAGGCCGGGTTGAAACGCCAGACAGCCTCGCGGCCATGATGCGAGACCTTGCGCAGCAAGACCTCCAGCGGCGTCACGACGATGCGCTCGAAGGCGCGGGCATGGCGGAAATTGAGATGGAACGCGATAAAAAGCGCGATCACGTCGAGCCCGAAAAAGCCCGCCACCGGCCAGGCGCCGAGCACCACGAAGGGAATCGACGAAATCACGCTCGCCAGGCAGACCAGCGTCATCACGATGCGGAAACCGTTCTGGCCGAGCGAGCGATGCGGCGTGATCGTCGCGTCGAAGACCGGCCGCCGCGCGGCGTCCGCGCCGTCGCCGACGGGCCTCTCGCTGGCCGTGCTCTTGCCGGGGTTCATCGCCGCATTATAACGCCGTCATGGATCAGCAGAACAGGCCCGCGCGCAAGGCTGCAGCAGCGAAGCGCATCACGTTGCCGCGCGCCCGCAAACCCGCCGAGATCCGCGAGATCTTCGAGCGCTTCCGCGCCGCCAATCCCGAGCCCAAGGGCGAGCTCGAATCGGTGAACGCCTTCACGCTGCTGGTCGCCGTCGTGCTCTCGGCGCAGGCGACCGATGCCGGCGTCAACAAGGCGACGCGCGCGCTGTTCGCCATCGCCGATACCCCGCAGAAGATGCTGGCGCTCGGCGAAGACCGGGTGCGCGACCACATCAAGACGATCGGCCTCTACCGCAACAAGGCGAAGAACGTCATCGCGCTCAGCGAGAAGCTGATCGCGGAGTTCGGCGGCGAGGTGCCGACCACGCGCGAGGCACTGGAAAGCCTGCCCGGCGTCGGCCGCAAGACGGCCAATGTCGTGCTCAACATCGCCTTCGGCGAAATCACCCATGCCGTGGACACCCACGTCTTCCGCGTCTCGAACCGGCTGCGGATCGCGCCGGGCAAGAACGTGCTGCAGGTGGAGCTCGGCCTGGAGAAGGCGATACCGGACGAGTTCGGCCGGCACGCCCATCACTGGCTGATCCTGCACGGGCGCTACACCTGCAAGGCGCTCCGGCCGGAATGCGTCCGCTGCATCCAGAACGACCTCTGCGACTCGGCCGACAAGCGGATCGCCTGAGGGTTCCGGCGGCGCTCAGTACCCCCGCACCGGATCGACCACGTTGCGGAGCGGCTCGCCGGCCTCCAGCCGCCTGATCTGCGCGGCGACGGCCGAAGCGATCGCCTCGGGCTCCGACATCGCCGAGTTATGCGGCGTGACCGTCACGGCAGGATGGCTCCAGAGCGGCGAGTCCGGCGGCAGCGGCTCGGGCTCGAAGACGTCGAGCGTCGCGCCCTTGAGCGTGCCGGCGTCGAGCGCGGCGAGGATGTCGTCCGCGACCTGCAACCCGCCGCGCCCGGCATTGATCAGGAACGGCCCGCCGAGGCGCCCGCCCTGTGCGAGACCGGACAGCAGCCCGGCATTGATGATGCCGCGCGTCTCCGGCGTCAGCGGTAGCAGGCTGACGAGGATATCCGTGCGGGCGAGAAAGCTCTTCATGCCGGCCTCGCCGGAAAAGGTCTGCAGGCCCTCGACGGTCTTGGGCGAGCGGCTCCAGCCGGCGACGTCGAAGCCGATCACCTTGAGCTTGGCCGCCGCATCCAGGCCAAGTTCGCCCAGCCCCATGATGCCGACCCGGACCGAGCGCGCGGCCGGCTGGTTGCGGTCATCATCCCACAGCTTCTCACGCTGCTGGCGGTCGTAGCGGCGCTGCTGGCGCAGATAGATCAGGCAGTGGAGGACGATATATTCGCTCATCCGCGTCGTCAGGTCGGGGTCAACGACGCGGGCGATCGGCACCGCCGGCAACTTGTCGTCGGCGAACAGAAAATCGACGCCGGCGCCCAGCGAGAAGATCGCCGCGAGGTTGGGCAACCCCGTCAGGCTCCCGGCCGGATGCTTCCAGCTTGCGACGTAATGCACGGCGCGGCGGTCGAAGGGCTCGCCCGGGACCACGATCGGCATCTCGGGCAGCAGCGCCTGGAACCGGGCTCGCCAGTCCTCGACATGCCAGCCCGTCATGGCCAGAAGCAAACTCATGCCGAAACCCTCTCCGTAATCCGTTCCGCGACGAGAGCGCCGCGCGCCGCAGCCTCTCCGATCCGATAAGCCTCGCGCAAGCGCAGACTCGCAGCGACGAAACCCGCCTCGTCGCGGGCATGGACGACGCCGAGCGGGCGATCCGGGCCGACCTCTTCGCCAAGGCCGACCAAGGCGACGATGCCGACGGCATGGTCGATCGGATCCTGCGGCCGGACGCGCCCACCCCCGAGCGTGACCACGGCGAACCCGACCGCGCGGGTGTCGATGGCTACAACCGTGCCCGCAGCCTCCGCGAAGACGGGCCGCGCGACCGGCGCCACGGCAAGGTGATTTGCCGGCTTTTCAAACAGGTCCGTCGGGCCGCCGAGCGCCGCCACCATGCGCGCGAAACGCTCGGCCGCTGCGCCGGACGCAAAAGCCTGCTCGATCATCGCGCGAGCCTTGTCGAGATCGGCGGCGAGTCCGCCCAGCAGCAGCATCTCGGCACCGAGCGCGACCGTGACCTCATGGAAGCGCGGCTCGCGCCGGCGCCCGGCGAGATGGTCGAGCGCATAGGCGACCTCGAGCGCATTGCCGGCTGCGGAGGCCAGCGGCTCGCTCATATCGGTGAGCAGAGCCGTCGTCGGCAGGCCGGCGCCATTGGCGACCCCGACCAGGGCCTGGGCCAGCGCCTGCGCCTTCGCGTAGTCGGGCAGGAAGGCGCCCGATCCGAACTTCACGTCCATGGCGAGGCCATGAAGGCCGGCGGCGAGCTTCTTCGACAGGATCGAGGCCGTGATCAGCGGCAGGGATTCGACCGTCGCGGTCACGTCGCGGATGGCATAGAGCCGCTTGTCGGCCGGGGCGAGATCGGCGGTCTGCCCGATGATGGCGCAGCCGACCTCGCGGACGACCTCGCGGAACAGGCCGACGCCCGGCTGCGTCACATAGCCCGGCACGGCATCGAGCTTGTCGAGCGTCCCACCGGTGTGGCCGAGGCCGCGACCGGAGATCATCGGCACATGCCCGCCGCAGGCTGCGACCGCCGCCGCCAGGGGCAGGCTCACCGTATCGCCGACGCCGCCGGTGGAGTGCTTGTCGAGGGCCGGGCCGGGCAGATCGTCCCAACGCAGGACCGTGCCGGAGTCGCGCATGGCGAGGGTGAGCGCGACGCGCTCCTTCTCGTTCATGCCGTTGAAATAGACCGCCATGGCGAAGGCGGCGGCCTGCCCCTCGCTGACGGAACCATCCGTCAGCCCGGCGATGATCTGGCGGATATCGGCATCGGGCAGTTCGGCGCCGTCGCGCTTCGCCGCGATGATCTCCTGGGTCAGGCGCATTCAGTAACTCCCGCGCGGCGGCGCATCGGACGGGCCGCCATCGATCGACGCGACAAGGGCGGCGTAAAGGCCGCTGGCCCCGAAGCGGAAGGTCTCGGGCGTCGCCCAACCCGGTCCCATCATCGCGTCGGCAAGGTCGAGATAGGCCTTGGCATCGGCGAGAGTGCGGATGCCGCCGGAAGGCTTGAGCCCGACGGGGCGCCCCGCCATGGCGATGGCGTCCAGCATCACCCGCGCCGCCGGGATGCTGGCGGAGCGCGCGGTCTTGCCGGTCGAAGTCTTGATGAAGTCGGCGCCGGCCGCGATGGCGAGGTCCGAGGCGAGCTTGACCTTGTCGAGATCGGGATACTCGCCGGTCTCGAGGATGACCTTCAGAAGCTTGTCGCCGCAGCGCATCTTGACGTTGCGGACCATGGCGTTCGCCGCCGTGGTCTCGCCGGCGAGCAGCGCGCGCCAGGGCAGGACGAGATCGACCTCGTCGGCGCCGGCCACGAGCGCCGCCTCGGTCTCGCGGATCACAGGCGCGATCGGCGTGTCGCCATCCGGGAAATTCACGACCGTGGCGATGCGCATCGCGCGCCCGGCGAGCAACGCGCGCGCCGTCGCGACGAAGTGCGGCCACAGGCAGACCGCCGCAACCGGGACGGGGCCGGACACCGCGCGCTCGCACAAGGCGCGCGTGCTCTGTTCCGAGGCATCGTCGGCCAGATCGGTCAGATCGAGGACGCCAAGCGCGCGCTTGGCGAGAGCTGCCTCGGACATGGCTCAGAGCTCCGTGAGGAAAGCGCGCAGCAGCCGGCGCAGGGCGGAGGAGGCAATTGCGGCGACGTCGCGCGTCTCGGTGTGATGCGGCGCGCCGCCATGCAGGCCCGCGCCCATATTGGTGACGATCGACAGTCCGGCGACGCGGATGCCGTGACGCCGGGCGAGGATAACCTCTGGCACCGTGGACATGCCGACCAGATCGGCCCCGAGCAGCTTCGCCATGCGGATCTCGGCCGGCGTCTCGAAGCTCGGGCCGGTGAACCACATATAGACGCCCTCGCCGAGCGGAACCGCCACCTTCTGGGCCGCGCGCGTCAGCCGGCCGCGCAGATGCGGATCATAGGCGTCGACCAGCGGCACGAAACGCCCGTCGCCGGCATCGCCGACCAGCGGATTGGGTCCGTTGAGGTTGATATGGTCGGTGATGAGGGCGAGGCTGCCCGGCCGCATCTCGAGCGAGAGCGAGCCGGCCGCATTGGTCAGGAGCAGCGGCGGCGAGCCGAAGGCCGTGAGCACGCCGAGCGGCACGCGCATCACCGCCGGGTCGCCGCCTTCGTAATAATGCGCACGGCCCTGATAGATCAGCACCTTGCGGCCGTGCAGCGTGCCATAGCAGAGCTGGCGGGCATGGCCCGAGACCTCGCCATGCGGAAAGCCGGGCAATTCGGCATAGGGAATGCGCACCGCATCCTGCACGTCCTCGGCAATGGAGCCGAGGCCGGTGCCGAGCACCAGCGCGCAATCGATCGCGTCGATGCCGCGCTCGGCCAGTGCGGATGCCGCTTCGTCGAAAGCCGGATCGGCCGCCATCGGATCGTCTCCCCGGCCGCTCCCGCGGCCACCAAATCACCGCGGCAAATTGGCTGGTCCGAAGGAGGCTGGCAACAGCTCCTCCAGCGTGAAGCGCGCCCGGATGCCCTCAGGCCCGGCGATCGCGATGGGCGTCTCCGGCGCGGCGAATTCGCGGATGCGCTGGCGGCAGGCGCCGCAGGGCGTCACCAGCTCCGCGCCCTCCCCGAAGACCAGCACGGCGCGGATGGCCTTGCCGCCGGCCGCGATCATCGCGGAAATCGCCCCGGCCTCGGCACAGGCACCGACCGGATAGGCCGCGTTCTCGACATTGCAGCCGACATGCACGGCGCCATCATCGGCAAGGAGCGCGGCACCGACCCTGAAGCGCGAATAGGGCGCATAGGCGCGAGGCTGGATCGCGGCGGCAGCGGCGAAAAGGGCATCGAAATCGGGCTCGGCCGGCAATTCAGCGTTCCTTGACATAGGGCAGGCCCGAGGCCTTGGGGGGCGTCGCCTTGCCGATGAAGCCGGCGAGCAGGACGATGGTCATCAGATAGGGCAAGGCCTGGATCGCTTCCACCGGCACCAGCCCGATGCCGAGCAAGGTCACGCCCTGGAGGCGGATCGCGATGGCGTCGAGCAGACCGAACAGCAGGCAGGCGCCGAGCGCGGGCAGCGGCCGCCAATTGGCGAAGATCACGGCGGCCAGCGCCATGAAGCCGCGCCCCGCCGTCATATGCGGCAGGAAGCCGGCCGATTGCGCGGCCGCGAGATAGGTGCCGCCGATGCCGCAGAGCACGCCGCAGATCGCAACCGCGCCATAGCGCAGTCCGGCGACCGAAATGCCCGCCGTGTCGACTGCGGCCGGGTTCTCTCCGACGGCGCGGATGCGCAGGCCGAAGCGCGTCTTCGCCAGCACGAAGACCGTGACCAGCACGCCGAGGAAGGCGAGATAGGCCGGCATGGAGTGGCCGGAGACGACCTCGTCATAGAGCAAGCCCAGGACCGGCAGATGCTCGCGCGCCCAGCGCGCCAAAGGCAGCGTCAGCTCGCCGAAGCGGGCCGCGCCTTCGAGCGAAGGAGTACGCCCGCCCTGCCCGTACCAGGCGTTGCCGAGCACGACGGTCAGCCCCGCAGCCAGCATGTTGATGGCGACGCCCGAAACGATCTGGTTGCCGCGCCAGGTGATGGAGGCGAAGCCGTGGACCAATGACAGCGCCACGGCCGCGAGGATGCCGGCGCCGAGCCCAACCCAGGCCGATCCGGTGGCGAAGGCGGCCACAGCCGACGCGAAGGCCGCGATCAGCATCTTGCCCTCGAGGCCGATATCCACGACGCCGGCCCGCTCCGACCAGAGGCCGGCCATCGCCGCGCAGATCAGCGGGATCGACAGCCGGATCATCGAATCGAGCACGACGGCGAGAGTCTGGAGCCAGTCCATCGTCAGCCCCCGACCCTTGTCATTCCGGGGCTTCGCAGAGCGAAGAACCCGGAACCCACGACGGGGTGCGCGCTGCCGAAACGACGACCAACGGGCTCGCCCGGTCGTGGGTTCCGGGTTCGCTCCTGCGGACCGCCCCGGAATGACAGCAGGACGCGCTTCGTCATGACTTCCGCCCCAACCCGAGCGCACCCGCCACCAGCCGGCGAAAGAGCCCGTCGAGCGCCCCGGCGAAGAGGATGAGCACGCCGCCGATCACGACCACCATGTCGCGGGTGATGGTCGGCTTGTCGAAGGAGAGTTCCGCCCCGCCCTGATAGAGCACGCCGAAGAGCAGGGCCGCGAGCGCCACGCCGACAGGATGGCCGCGCCCCATCAACGCGACGGCGATGCCGACGAAGCCGTAGCCGGCGGTGAAATCGAGCACCAGCCGGTGCTGCACGCCGAGCGCCTCGTTGACCGCGAGGCCGCCGGCCAGCGCTCCCGAGATCGCCATCGCGACCATGGTGACGGCGGCCGGCGAGATGCCGGCATAGGCGGCGGCGCGCGGATTGGCGCCGACGGTGCGGATCGCGTAGCCGAGCCGCGAGCGGTAGATCAGCAGCCAGATCGCGACGAGCGCCATCAGCGCCAGCAGGAAGGCGCTGTTGAGGGGGGTCGAGGGCAGGTTGAACCCGAGCGGCGCGAGGAGCCGATGCATCGGCGTGAGCACGGCCTGCGCCGGGAAGTCCGGCGTCTCGGGCTGCATCGAGCCTGGTTTCCCGATGATCTCGCGCAGCAGGTAGACGATCAGCGTCGCCGCCACGAAGTTCAGCATGATCGTGGTGATGACGACATGGCTGCCGCGCTTCGCCTGGAGCCAGCCGGGAATGAAAGCCCAGAACGCCCCCCCTGCCGCCGCGGCGAGAACCGCGAGCGGAACGGCGAGGATGCCCGGCGCCCAGGACAGGCCGAGGCAGGCGACGGCCATCGCGATGCCCGCTGCGGTCGCCTGCCCCTCGCCGCCGATGTTGAACAGGCCGGCGTGAAAGGCGACGGCTACGGCAAGGCCGGTGAAGATGAAGTTCGTCGCGTAATACAGCGTGAAACCGATGCCTTCGGCACTGCCGAGCGCGCCGCGCAGCAGGAGCGCCGTCGCCTCCAACGGGTTCTCGCCGATGCCGATGACGACGAGGCCGGCGACGAGCAGCGCGGCTACGACCGAGACCAGCGGCACCAGCGCGACATCGGCCCAGCGCGGCAGTTCGAGGGGGGCGGCGCTCATGCGACCTCGTCCGTCACGCCCGCCATCAGCAGGCCCAGTTCACGCTCATCCGCGCCGGAGCCGGCCCGCTCGCCAGTGATCCGTCCGCCGCACATGGCGATGATCCGGTCGGAGAGCGCCATCACCTCCTCGAGCTCGACCGAGACGAGCAGGATCGCGACGCCCTGGTCGCGCAGCTCGATCAGGCGGCGATGAATGAACTCGATCGCGCCGATATCGACGCCGCGCGTCGGCTGCCCGACCAGCAGAACCTTGGGACGCCGCTCGATCTCGCGGGCCAGCACGATCTTCTGCTGGTTGCCGCCGGAGAATTTGGCAGTCTTCAGCGCGGGATCGGGCGGGCGCACGTCATAAGCGGCGAAGGCATCGCGGGCATGGGCTTCGATGCGGGCCGGCGACAGCAGCGGGCCGGGGCCGAAGACCGGATCGTGCTGATAGCCGAGGATCGCGTTCTCGGCGGCGGAGAAGGCAGTGACGAGGCCGCTGCGGTGGCGATCCTCGGGGATATGCATGAGCCCTAGCTCCCGCAGCCGGGCGGGGTGACGGTCGCCGGAGGCGAGGAGCTGCCCGTGCAAACGGATCACGCCACGGCTCGGCTGCAGCAGGCCGGCGAGCACTTCCAGCAATTCGCTCTGGCCGTTGCCCGCGACGCCGGCGATGCCGACGATCTCGCCTTCATGCAGGGTCAGCCCGACATCCCGCAGAACCTCGGTGCCGCGCGCGTCCCGGCAGGACAGGCCGACCGCCTCCAGGACCGGCGCGCCCCGCTCGCGCGGCGGCTTCTCGACGCGCAGCAGCACGCGCCGGCCGACCATCGCCTCGGCCAGCGCCGGCGGCGAGGTCTCGACGGTGCGGACATGCGCGACCATCTCGCCGCGCCGCATCACCGAGACGGCGTCGGTGACGTCCATGATCTCGCGCAGCTTGTGGGTGATCAGGATCACCGTCTTGCCCTGCACCTTCAGCGCCCTGAGCAGGGCGAAGAGCTGATCGGCCTCGGCCGGAGTCAGCACCGCGGTCGGCTCGTCGAGGATCAGGATTTCGGCGCCGCGATAGAGCGCCTTGAGGATTTCGACGCGCTGTTGCAGGCCGACCGAAAGCTCGCCGACGATCGCATCGGGATCGATGGCGAGGCCATAATCCTGCGAGAGCCGGGCGAGCTCGGCACGCGCCTTCGCCAGCCCGCCCTTCAGGAAAGCGCCGCCTTCGGCGCCGAGCACGACGTTCTCGGCCACGCTCAGCGTCTCGACCAGCATGAAATGCTGGTGGACCATGCCGATCCCGGCCGCGATCGCATCGGCCGAGGACCGGATGCGGCGCGGCGTGCCGGCGATCCTGATCTCCCCGGCATCGGCCTCGTAGAAGCCGTAGAGGATCGACATCAGCGTCGACTTGCCGGCGCCGTTCTCGCCGACGATGCCGTGGATCGAGCCGGCGGCAACCGTCAGCGAGACGTCCCGGTTGGCCGCGACCGCCCCGAAGCGCTTGGAGATGCCGACGAGCTCGATGGCGGGTGGCAGAGCTATGGCCATGATGACGCGAGAACCGGGACGAAGAACCCCTCTCCCGGATGGGAGAGGGGCAGGGGTGAGGGACTGCCGCTGATCGTTAGAGCGAGGCGGCTGCCGCTGTATCTTATGCGGATAGGGCGGGCCCTCATCCCTGCCCTTCTCCCACACGGGAGAAGGGTTCCCCGCGCCTCATCTCGCTCCGGTCCGGAGAATGTCACGCTCACATCGTGCATTTCTGGTCGGACATGTAGTCGTGGACCTTGATCGTTCCGGCGATGATGTCGGCCTTGGCCTTGTCGGCGGCCGCCTTCATCGCGGGCGTGATCAACGCCTTGTTGTGCTCGTCCAGCGCCCAGTCGATGCCCTCTTCCTTCAGGCCCAGCACGGAGACGCCGGGCTTCCAGGAGCCGTCCAGCGCGGCCTTGAAGGAATTATAGGCGGCGACGTCGACGCGCTTGAGCATCGAGGTCAGCACCTTGCCGGGATGGAGCGCGTTCTGGTTGGAATCGACGCCGATACCGAGCCGGCCCGCATCCGCCACCGCGCGGAGCACGCCGATGCCGGTGCCGCCGGCGGCGTGATAGACCACGTCGGCGCCGCGATCGATCTGCGACTTGGCGAGCTCGCCGCCCTTCACGGGGTCGTTCCAGGCGGCCGGCGTCGAGCCCGTCATGTTCTGGAAGATCTCGGCATCGGCCTTGCCCGCCTTGACGCCCTGGACATAGCCGCAGGCGAATTTGCGGATCAGCGGGATGTCCATGCCGCCGACGAAGCCGACCTTGCCGCTCTTCGAGGCCATCGCGGCGAGCAGCCCGACCAGATAGGAGCCCTCATGCTCCTTAAAGACGATCGACTGCACGTTCGGCAGCTCGACGACCATGTCGATGATGGTGAATTTCTGGTTCGGGAACTCGGCCGCGACCTTCTGCAGCGCGGTCGCCTGCGAGAATCCGACGGCGATGATCGGCGAATGGCCGTCGCGGGCGAAGCGGCGCAGTGCCTGCTCAATCTGGGCGTCGTTGGTCGGCTCGAAATCGCGGAACTCGACGCCGGTCTCCTTCCTGAACCTGTCGGCGCCGATGAAGACGCCCTCGTTGAAGGATTTGTCGAACTTGCCGCCCTTGTCGTAGACGATCGCCGGCTTGATCGGCTGCTGCGCCAGCGCCGCCACAGCCGAAAACGCCACGCCGGCCAGCGCCGCCGCGAAAAGACCCAGACGCATCGAACCATTCCCCTGTTGAAGCCGGGCGCCGTTGTCCGGCCCTCGATGCCGGCACGATGGCATGGCTCGGCGGCGCGGCCAAGCTGGCGGAACGTCATAGCTTTCGGACAGGGCTTCCGATCGCCATGGCGATTGCCGAGAGGCGGCGATCGGCCGTAGGCTTGCGCCATGATGCTCAACGACGACGAGGTCGAGCGCTATGCGCGCCATATCGTCCTGCCGGAGATCGGCGGGCCGGGGCAACAGCGGCTGAAGAACGCGCGGGTGCTCGTCGTCGGCGCGGGCGGGCTCGGGGCGCCGCTGATCCAGTATCTCGCGGCGGCCGGCGTTGGAAAGATCGGCATCGTCGACGACGACATCGTGTCGCTGTCGAACCTGCAGCGCCAGACGATCTTCTCGACAGAGGATATCGGCGCGCACAAGGCCGTCGTCGCCGCCCGTTTCGTGCGCAACCTCAACCCGAACGTCGTGGTCGAGGAACATGTCACGCGCATCGACCCGCACAATGCCCGGGCGATGATCGCCTTCTACGACGTGGTGGCGGAGGGCTCGGACAGCTTCGCCACGCGCTACGCCGTCTCCGACGCCTGCTTCCATGAGCGCAAGCCCGTGGTGATGGGGGCGCTCGGACGCTTCGACGGCTCGCTGACGACGATCCGCGCCCATGAGACGGCGCCAGACGGACGCCCGAACCCGACCTGGCGCTGCCTGTTCCCCGAAGCGCCTCCCCCCGGCGCCATCCCGACCTGCGCGGAGGCCGGCGTGCTCGGCGCCTTGCCGGGGGTGATCGGCTCGCTGATGGCGCTGGAGGTGGTGCGTGCCGTCACCGGCTTCGGCGAGCCGCTCGTCGGCAAGCTCCTGCTGCTCGATTCGCTGACCATGCGTTTCGAGACGCTGCGCTATGGCTGGGACGAGACGAATCCGCTGAACGGGACCGGCGTCGCGGCCTGATTCTTCGAAACCGCTCCACCGTCATCCCGGGCGACCGAAGGGAGACCCGGGATCCATCATAGGGCGGATCGCTCTACGATGGATCCCGGATCAGCGGCGCTTACGCGGCTTGTCCGGGATGACAGCGCGGGAGCGGAGAAACCTCAGAGCTTCGCTTCGATCACGTCGAAGAGCTGCGCCGCCAGATCCGGCCCGCCGAGCTTCTTGATGGCGCGCACGCCGGTCGGCGCGGTGACGTTGATCTCGGTGAGCTTGCCATGGATCACGTCGATGCCGACGAGCAGCAGGCCGCGCTCCCGCAAGGTCGGGCCGATGGCCTCGCAGATCGCCAGCTCCTGCTTCGACAGGTCGGTCGGCCGCGCCGCGCCGCCGCGCACCATATTGGCACGCAGGTCGCCGACGGCCGGCACGCGGTTGATGGCGCCCGCCGCCTTGCCGTCGATCAGGATGATACGCTTGTCGCCCTCGGTGACCTCCTTGATGAACGCCTGCACCACCCAGGGCTCGCGGAAGAGATTGCTGAAGAGGTCGAAGAGTGAACCGAAATTCGGGTCGGTCCTGCTGGTCTTGAACACGGTCGCGCCGCCATGGCCGTAGAGCGGCTTCATCACGATCTCGCCGTGCTCGTCGCGGAAGGCCTCGATCTCCGCCTTGTCGCGGGTGATCAGGGTCGGCGGCATCAGCTCGGGGAAATGGGTGACGAGGATCTTCTCGGGCGCGTTGCGCACCGAGGTCGGATCGTTGACCACCAGGGTCTTGGGGTGGATCCGCTCCAGCATATGCGTCGTGGTGACATAGGCCATGTCGAAGGGCGGATCCTGCCGGAGCAGCACGACGTCGAGCGTCGAGAGGTCGATCTTCTCCTCGGCCCCAAGGGTGAAGTGATCTCCCTCGACATCGCGCACCGTGACCGGGCGCATCGGCGCGGTGACCTTGCCGTCGCGCATCGAGAGCTTGTCGGGGGTGTAGGTGTAGAGCGTGTGGCCGCGCGCCTGCGCTTCCAGCATCAGGGCGAAGCCGGTATCCCCGGCGATCCGGATGCGCTCGATCGGGTCCATCTGGATGGCGACGGAGAGGGTCATGGCAGGCTTTCCTGTTGCGGCCGGTTCTTATCGGGCCGCAGGCAGGGTTCCGGCAAGAGGGGAGCGGGAGGGCAGCATTGCGTCAGAGGACCAGCGCAAAGGCAGCAGCGACATGGCGCGGCCGGCGCCAGGGCGCCAGGAACACCGCATCGGCGCGCAGATGATGATCGCTGGCCCAGGGATTGCGCGCCAGCCAATGCCGGACGCGCCGCTCGACGAGACGGCATTTTTCCGGCGTCACCGCGACCAGCGCATCCTCGAGCCGGCCGCGTGCCTTCACCTCGACGAAGGCGACGGTGCGGCCGCGCTTCATCACCAGATCGATCTCGCCGCCCTTGCCGCCGAAGCGCCGCTCCAGCAGCCGGTAGCCCTTCAGCATCAGCCAGAGGATGGCGAGCCGCTCGGCCCGGCGACCGGTCAGGCCGGAACGCTTCGCCCTCCGGCTGCGTCCGTCCGGGTCGCTCACGGAGCGTCGCGGGTCAGTTCGAGGGCGCGCGCATAGACCTTGCGGCGCGGCTGGCCGGTCTCGGCCGCGACCTGGGCGACCGCCTCCTTCAGGGAAACCCTGGCCAGCGCCGCACGCAGCCGCTCGTCGATCACATCGCCGGCCGGTAGCAGCTCGGCGGCACCCGGCGGGCCGATGATGACGACGATCTCGCCGCGCGCCTCCTCATCGGTCTCGTAATGCGCCGCGAGATCGCCTAGCAGGCCGCGCCTCACCGTCTCGTGGAACTTGGTGAGCTCGCGCGCCACGGCGCCCGGCCTTGTCCCGAGCACGGCTGCCGCATCGGCCAGCATCTCGGCGAGGCGCCGCGGCGATTCGAAGAAGACCAGCGTGCCGGGGATGACCGCAAGCTCGGTGAGCCGGGTGCGGCGCGCCGCCGATTTCGACGGGAGGAAACCCTCGAAGAAGAAGCGATCGGTGGGCAGACCCGCCAGAACCAGCGCAGCCAGCACGGCGGAGGGGCCGGGGATGCCGGTCACGGGCAGCCCTTCGGCCACCAGTTCGGCGACGAGCTTGTAGCCGGGATCCGACACGAGCGGCGTGCCGGCATCCGAGATCAGCGCGAGCTTGCCGCCCTCGCGCAACTTCGCCAGCACCTTCGGCCGCATCTGCGCGGCATTGTGCTCGTGATAGGGCAGGAGCGGGGTCGCGATGCCGTAATGCGCCAGCAGCGTCTTCGAGGTGCGGGTATCCTCGGCCAGGATCGCATCGGCCGCCGCCAGCGTCGCCAGCGCGCGGAAGGAGATGTCGCGCAGGTTGCCGATCGGCGTCGCGACGATGTGAAGCCCGGGCGCCAGCGGCTCAGCCTCGGCCCTCAGGCCGAAGGCGGTGTAGCTGGGAGAACGGGCAGGGATCTCTTTCGACATCGCGCCACGCTGCCACAGCGGCAGGCCCGGCGCCATGGCACGGCGGCACGCGGCTGGCGCAACCCATAGTTAACAACTTGAAAATAGGATTCCACACTGGCACGAGAGTCCCCCTGGGGGCTGGATAGCCGGGCGGAGCGCTTGCAGGCCCGGTCAGGACTGGAGATCGCCCGTGTTGCATCATCGGCACTTCGCACCGATCCTGCGGTTGAAGGCGCGGGCGCTCGCGCTGGCCCTGCCGCTCGCGCTGGCCGCCTGCAGCGGCGGCACCTCCGGCCTTCCGGGCTTCGACTCCGGGAACCCCGCCTCCGGCGCGGCACCGACCGGGCAGACCATCGGCAACGGCAAGGTCAAGGTCGGGCTCGTCCTGCCGCTGACGGCGGAGGGACAGGGCGCGGTGGTCGGCAACTCGCTGAAGAACGCCGCCGAGATGGCGCTCGCCGAATTCCCGAACGCTGACCTCACGCTGCTGGTCAAGGACGACCGCGGCACGGCCGAGGGCGCCCGCGCAGCGGCTCAGGAGGCGGTGTCGGAAGGCGCGGAGCTGATCATCGGCCCGTTGTTCGCGCCCTCCGTGCAGGCGGCCGGGCAGGTGGCGCGCGGCGCCAATCGTCCGATCATCGCCTTCTCGAGCGATACCAGCGTCGCCTCGCGCGGCATCTACCTTTTGTCCTTCCCGCCCGAGAACGACGTCAACCGCGTCATCGCCTATGCCAGCCAGCAGGGCCGGAAATCCTTCGCCGCGCTCATTCCGGATACGGCCTATGGCAAGGTCGTGGAAGCCGCTTTCCAGCAGGCCGTCGCCGGCCATGGCGCCCGCGTCGCGGTGATCGAGCGCTTCGGTTCGGACCCGGCCGCGATGCGCAGCGCCATCCAGCGCCTGATGCCCTCGCTCCAGCAGGCGGACGCGCTGTTCGTGCCCGCCGCCGCCGACACGATGCCGACGCTCGGACAGCTCTTGCAGGAGGCCGGCTACAACCCGGCCAAGGTGAAGCCGCTCGGCACCGGGGTCTGGAACGATGCCGGCGTGGCGCGCGTGCCGGCGATCCAGGGCGGCTGGTTCGCCTCGCCCGACACCGCCGGCTTCAACGCCTTCGCCGGCCGCTATCAGCAGCGCTTCAACAGCGCGCCGGCCCGCACGGCGACGCTCGCCTATGACGCGGTCTCTCTGGCGGCGGCGCTCGCCCGCACACAGGGCTCGCAGCGCTTCTCGGAGAGCGTTCTGACCAACGCTTCCGGCTTCGCCGGCGCCGACGGCGTCTTCCGCTTCCGGCCGGACGGGCAGGTGGAACGCGGCCTTGCCGTGCTCGAACTGCGCAATGGCCAGATCGTCACCATCAACGCCGCGCCGCGCGATCTCGGGCCGCGCTCGCAGTAGGAAAGCCCTCCGTCGCCGTCATTCCGGGCGACCGAAGGAAGACCCGGAATCCATGGCAGAGCGCAACGCCCTCCGATGGATTCCGGATCGGCGCCGCTTTGCGGCTTGCCCGGAATGACGGCGCGTTTGGGTTGCCGCGCGTCTCAGCTCAGCGGCGCATATTTCACGACGCAGCCATAGGCCTTGGTGCTCGCCTCCGAGACCGGCCTGCCGGCCTTCAGCTCCGTGACGGCCTGACGGACATAGCTCTTGGCGCCGTTCAGGCTCGAAGCCGAGGAGGAGGGCTTGTCGTCGATCGCGCCCATATAGGCGAGCGTGCCCTTCGGATCGATGACGTACATGTGCGGCGTCGTCTGCGCGCCATAGGCACGCGCCATCCGGCTGTTCGGATCGAGCAGGATTCCGGCCGGTGCCGCATCACGCTGAACCGAGAGTTCCTTGGCCCTGGCGCCGTCGACATGGCCTTGCTCGCCCTGCGGCGAAGAGATCACCGAGAGCCAGACGATGCCCTCCTTCGCCATATCCTTCTGCAGCGTCTGCATGGTGGCGCTGTTGTAGTGCTTCCGAACATAGGGGCAGTCATGGTTGGTCCATTCGAGGATCACCGTCTTGCCCGCGAATTCGGAAAGGTTGCGGGTCCGACCGTCGGCATCCACCGCCTGGAAGGCGGGCGCCGGCGCGCCGACCTTGGGCGCTCCCTGCGCAAGGGCGGCGGCGGGCAGGGCGAGACCGGCGATGGCGAGGCCGGCGATGAAAGTCTGTCTGGTCAGGCTTTGCATGTCTGTCTCCCTCTCTGAACGATGCTGCGTTACGGGCTTGCTGCCGCCGTCTTCGCCTCCCGGCCAGCCGCGCGGGCGGCTGCCGCGATCACGGTATCGGCCGTGAGCAGTTGTGGCAGGATTTCCGGCTGCGCGTCCTTGCGGCCCGGATAGAACAGGTATAGCGGCACGCCGGCACGCCCCTGCTCGGCCAATGCCGTGGCGATGCGCGCATCGCGATTGGTCCAGTCGGCCTTGAGATAGGTCACACCCAACTTCGCGAAGGCATCCTTCACCTCCTGCCGCGAGAGCGCGACCCGCTCGTTGGCGATGCAGGTGATGCACCAGGCGGCCGTGAAGTTGACGAAGACCGGCTTGCCCTGTGCCTGCAGCGCTGCGACGCGCTCCGGCGACCAGGCTTCGACGTCGCCGGCGCGCGCTTCGGTGGTGGCGCCGGGAACGGCATTCTGCAGGGTGAACCAACCCGCGCCGAGCACGACCAGCGCCGCCAGCGCCGAACCGAAGGCGCTGCGCGGCAGGGAACCGCGGGTGACGCCGACCAGCCAGACGACGAAGCCGGCCGCCAGCACGGCGACGAGCGCCGCCAGGACACCCTGCGGGCCGCTCTGCACCGACGCGACCCAGACCAGCCAGATCGCCGTCGCGAACATCGGAAAGGCGAAGGCCTGCTTCAGCACAAGCATCCAGCGGCCGGGCTTCGGCAGCAGGCGCAGCAGGCCAGGCGCGAAGGAGAGCGCGACCACGGGCAGCGCAAAGCCGAGCGCCAGCGCCATGAACACCGCGAAGGCCACGGCAGGCGGCTGCGTGACCGCATAGCCGATCGCGGCCCCCATGAAAGGAGCGGTGCAGGGCGTCGCCACGACGACGGCGAGCACGCCGGTCATGAAGGCCCCGAAACGACCACCACGGCTGGCGAGACCGTCGCCGACGCCGACGACCGAAGCACCGATCTCGAAGGCGCCGAGCAGGTTGAGCCCGATCAGCACCATCACCACGGCAAGCGCGATGACGAGCGGCGGGGACTGGAGCTGGAAGCCCCAGCCGACACTGTTGCCGAGCGCGCCGAGCGCGATCACCGCCCCGGCAAGCGTCGCGAAGGCGACGAGCACGCCGCCAAGGAAGACGAGGCCTTGCTCCCGCACGGCGCCACGGCTGGCATGGGCGATCTGGGCGAAGCCGAGCGCCTTGATGAAGAGCACCGGCAGCACGCAGGGCATGAGGTTGAGGATCAACCCGCCCGCGAAGGCGAAGGCCAGCGCGGCCCAGATCGTCAGATCGGCGCCCTCGACCGGCGTCGGAATCCGGACCACCGCCGGACGGGTTTCCGCCCGGGGCGGAGCAGCGGCCGCCAGCAGCGCCGGATCGACATCGGCGACGAGCGAAAGCGCTCTGGCCTCGCCCTTGTCGCGAAAGACCAGCACGCCGGATACCTCGGGCTGCTGCTGCTTGAATGCGCCCGAGCGCGTCAGCGTCAGGGCCGGCTTGTCGCCCGTGACAAGAGGCTGGTCGGCGGCATGCTCGATCAGCGTGTCGGAAATCGGGAAGAAGCGCAGTTCGGTGGCACCTGAGGGCAGGCCCGGCAGGTCCAGCGCCAGATTCTCGCCCGCGCCGCGCAGCCTGCCACGGAACGGCGCCGGCTGCGGCAGCGCCGCCAGCGCGGTGTCGATGCGCGCTTGAGCCGCCTCATCGACCGCGCTGGCGGAACCGATCGGCAGGTCGAGCGTGAAGGAGCCCTCCTCGGGAATGCAGATCTTCTCGCAGACGAGCCAGGTCGCATCGGCCTTCAGGGTGAAGCTGTCGCCGGGCCGGGCATCGGCCGGCACCGTGATCTCGACCGGCAGCAGGACCATGCCCTCGAAACCGAAATTGACGAGGGGCTCGACGCGGATCGCCGTCGGCGCCGGCCATTGAATGTCGCCGGCCGCAGCCCCCGGAGGCAGCTCCCATCTGATCTGGGTCGGCTCGCCGGAATCGCCGGGGTTGAGCCAGTAGGTATGCCAATGCGGCGCGAGCTTCTGGACGAGCGCGACCTTGAAGCGCTCGCCGGGAACGACCGCGTCGCGGCTCGACAGCAGCGTGGCGGTGACGCGCGGCGAGGTTACCGGAGCGGATTCGGCAGCCAGCGACAGCCCCGGCGCCAGAAGCCCCAGCGCCAGCATGGCCCCGCTCAGAAAACGCCCACCGAAAAGCCGTCGCATGATCTCGTCGCTGCCCTCGAATACCCGGACCCCATGCCCGAATCCGGCCGCGCACGCCAATGACAAGGCGGTGAGGCGGCCGTGCGGCATTGTCCGCGATCGGGCGACGACAGGCAGCGTGCCATGATGTCGCCGGTCAAGCGACCTTAAGAAGGTGAGGCGATCGCGCGCTTTCCGCCATGTCGGGCCTGTCCCGACCATCCACGTCTTCGCTGGTCCTAGGCCGTGTTCAAGACGTGGATGCCCGCCGCAAGGGCGAGCATGACGGTCGCGGCAATATGCCTTGCCTATGGTGTCGGGCAATCAGATCGCGGCGCCGTCCGCGACGATGTCGGCGCCGAGCCCCTGCCGGACCGCCCGGACGATTTCCGCCTCGGCGGCCGCGCCGCGTCGGCGCGGACGGCCAGCCTCGATGCGATGCTCGGCGATGATCTGGCCGGGCGCGCCCGAGAGGATCACCACCCGGTCCGCGAGATAGGCGGCCTCGTCGATGTCGTGGGTGACGAAGAGCACGGTCTTGCCCGTCCGCTGCCAGACCCGGATCAGCTCGTCCTGCAGGGTTTCGCGGGTGAGCGCGTCGAGCGCCGAGAAGGGTTCGTCCATCAGCAGGATCTCGGGCTCGACCGCGAGCGCCCGGGCCAGCGAGACGCGCTGGCGCTGCCCGCCCGACAGCTGGTGCGGCCAGCGCTGGGCCAGCGGTCCCAGCCCGACCAGATCGAGCATCTCGCCGGCCTTCGAGAGGCGCTCGGAGCGCGAGGCCCGCCCCTCAAGACCGAAGCCGACATTGGAGACGACCTTGCGCCAGGGCAGCAGGCGCGAATCCTGGAAGACCAGCGCGACCGGCCGGCGTGTCGTATCCTTCGCGTTGATGACGACCTCGCCGCCGCTCGGCTTCGCCAGCCCGGCGATGACCCGCAGCAGCGTCGACTTGCCGACGCCGGACGGGCCGACGATGGCGAGGAACTCGCCGCGCCCGACCGAAAGGTCGAGCTTGTGAAGCACCTCGGTCTCCTCGCCGTCGCGCGTGAAGGTCAGCGACAGGCCCCTGATCTCGATCACGCTTTCCAACGCAGCACCCACTTTTGGAAGGCGACGAAGCCGGTGTCGAGCAGGCCATAGAGTGCCGCCATGGTCAGCATGTAGACGACGACGATGTCGGTCGCGAGCAGGCTGGACGCCTGCATCATGCGCTGGCCGACGCCGGCCACGCCGAAGATTTCCGCGGCGACCACCGCCATCCAGGCCTGCCCCAGCGCGGTGCGGAAGCCGACGAGGATGCCGGGCATCGCCGCCGGCAGCAGGATCTTGAACAGGCGCTGCCAGGGCGAGCGGAAGCCGAAGGCGTCGGCGACCTCGACGAGATCGCGGTCGACGCCGCGGATCGCGCCCTGCGCCGCGAAGAAGACGATCCAGAACACGCCGATGGCGATGATGAAGACCGCCGCGCCCGGCGTCACGCCGAACCAGATGATGGCGAAAGGCACCCAGGCCAGGCCGGGGATCGGCCTGAGCACGCGCACGACCCAGGCCGTCGCCTCCTCGGCGAGGCGCGACATGCCGACAGCCACGCCGAGCGCCGTGCCGAGGCCGGCGCCGACGAAGAGTCCGACGAAGTAGTGCCAGAGCGAACCGAGGATGGCCGAAAGCCACGCACCCGAGGAGACCTCGCGCATGAAGGCTTTCGGCAAGGCGCTGGGCGGCGGCAGGAAGGCCGGATTGACCAGGCCGAAGCGCGGTATGGCCTCCCAAAGCAGCAGGAAGAGGCCAAGTCCCAGTAAGGCGAGGGCCGCAGCCCGAAGTCGTGCCACGCGGTCAGCCGTTCGCCTTGATCGCGCGCTCGTAATACTGCGTCTCGAACAGGCCGTCGAAGGGTAGTTCCTTTTCGAGCGAGCCGAGCTTGACCTGATAGGCCTGCATGGCGCGGGACGGCTCGATGATCTTGCGCGGATCGATCTCGAACCGGCTGGCGGGCGAGACCAGCGCCTTCTGGATCAGTTCTGGATCGACGATACCCTTGCCCAGCGCCGCGCCGACATGGGGCGCAGCCTTGGCGGGCGCCGACTGGAGCAGGGCGGCCGCCCTGACGAGGCCGGACACGATCGTCTGCACGGCTGCCGAATTCTTGGTCGCGAAGGCGCCGGACACGGCGACGACCGTGCCGGGCTGGCCGGGGAAGACCTCCTCGCCACCGGCGACGAGCTTGATCTGCGGATTGCGCGTCTGGATGATCGTCAGCGCCGGCTCGCGCACCGTGCCACCATCGACCGCGCCGGCGAGGATCGCCTGCTGGGTGGCATCGATGCCCATCGGCACGATCTCGATATCGGCCTTGTCGGCCTTGGCGACCTCCCAGAGCCAGTATTGCAGCACGGTATTGGGCACGGAGCCAGCCGGCTGGGTGGCGAGGCGCGCGGCCTTGCCGGTCGCGGTCTTGAAAGCCTTGAAGGCGGCTGCCGAGGTCGTGCCGGGGGTGAAGAACTTCGCCAGGGAGGGCGCGGCCACAACGACGTTCTCGCCGATCGCGGTCGAGGCGACGACGCGGATGTCGACGCCACGCGAGCGGGCGACGGCGAGCGGGGCGACGCCCGCGACATAGACGTCGATCGTACCGGAGGCGAGCGCCTGGATCATGTTCGGGCCGGATTCGAAGACGGTCACGGCCGTCTCGATGCCGCCCTGCTTCAGCCAGCCCTCGCCCGAGGCGACGAAGAACGGCGCCGTGCCGACGATCGGGATATAGCCGACGCGGGCCGTGACGCTCTGCTGCGCACGGGCGATGCCGGCGACGGACGCGGCTGCCGCCAGGCTGGAGCCGGCGAGGAGAAACTGGCGGCGATCCATCGTCGAAATCCTTCAAAAACAGCGCCGAAGCGGCGCCCCATTGACAGATTGAGAAAAGGATTTTCTATCTGAAAGCAATAGATCGACTGCAAAAAGATGATTCATCTCTTTGATTGCGATCTTGTGGTATAAAACACTCCTACGAGCGAGCTTGAGAGAATGGACGCCATCGACCGGAAGATTCTCACTGTCCTGCAGGCAGACGCGAATATTTCCATCGCCGAGCTCGCGGATCGCGTCGGGCTCTCGCAGACCCCGTGCTGGAAGCGAATCCAGAAGCTCGAGCAGGCCGGCGTGATCCTGAAGCGCGTCGCGCTGGTGGCGCCGGAAAAGATCGGCCTCGGGCTCACCGTCTTCGTCCAGATCGAGACGGCGGACCATTCCGGCCCCTGGCTGGAGAAGTTCGCGCAGACCGTCGCATCCATGCCGGAGGTGATGGAGTTCTACCGGATGGCCGGGGACGTCGACTACATGCTGCGCGTCGTCGTCGCCGACATGGCCGCCTATGACGGCTTCTACAAGAAGCTGATCGATACGATCCCGCTCAAGAACGTGACCTCGCGCTTCGCCATGGAACGGATCAAGGCGACGACGGCCTACAAGGTGCCGGACCTGCCACGCGACTGAGGAAGGCGGCGGCTTGCGTAGCGCATGACAGCGCCGCGCGCCAAATGCTAGGAAGCGTCAGTCCGACGCCTGACCTGCCCGAGGGCCGCCTTGTCCGCTTCCCGCTCCGTTCTCCTGATCATCGGCGGCGGCATCGCCGCCTACAAGGTGCTCGAAGTCATCCGCCGGCTGAAGGATCGCGGCATCGCCTCGCGCTGCATCCTCACCAGGGCCGGCGAGCAGTTCGTCACGCCGCTCAGCGTCTCCTCGCTCGCCGGCGAGCGCTGCTTCACCGATCTGTTCTCGCTGACGGACGAGGCCGATATCGGCCATATCCAACTTTCGCGCTCGACCGATCTCGTCGTCGTCGCTCCGGCGACCGCCGATCTCATCGCCAAGATGGCGAACGGCCTTGCCGACGACCTCGCCTCGACCGCCCTGCTCGCGACCGACAAGCGCGTCCTGATCGCGCCCGCGATGAACCCGCGGATGTGGCAGCATCCGGCGACGCGCCGGAACATGGCGCAGCTGGAGAAGGACGGCATCCTCGTCGTCGGGCCGAATGTCGGGGCCATGGCCGAACGCGGCGAGAGCGGGCCGGGCCGGATGGCCGAACCGCCCGAGCTCCTAGCCGCGATCGAACTCGCGCTCGCTGGCGAAAAACCGCCGGCCCAGCGCGCCATCGGCTTCCTCGGCCGGCTGCCCGGCAGCGAACACGCGAAATCGGGCCTGCTCGCCGGCAAGCATGTCCTGATCACCTCGGGGCCGACCCATGAGGCGATCGATCCGGTGCGCTACATCGCCAACCGCTCCTCCGGAAAGCAGGGCCATGCCATTGCCGCGGCGGCAGCCGCGGCGGGCGCGCGCGTCACGCTGGTCAGCGGCCCGGTCAACCTGCCCGACCCGGCCGGGGTCGAGACCATTCATGTCGAATCCGCGCGCGAGATGCTGACCGCGGTCGAGACGGCGCTGCCGGCAGACATCGCGATCTTCGCCGCCGCCGTCGCCGACTGGCGCGTCGCCGGGGCCGCATCGGAAAAGATGAAGAAGGATGGCAAGGCGCTGCCGCCGCTCGCGCTAGTCGAGAACCCCGACATCCTCGCCACCGTCGCCCATCGCAAGAGCGCGCGCCCGCCGCTGGTCGTCGGCTTCGCGGCGGAGACGCAGAACGTCATCGACTACGCCAGGGCCAAGCTCAGGAAGAAGGGCTGCGACCTGATCGTCGCCAACGATGTCGGCGGAGCCGGAGTGATGGGCGGCGATGCCAATACGGTCCATCTCGTCACCTCCGCGGGCGTCGAAACCTGGCCGACACTGCCGAAGGACGAGGTCGCGACCCGCCTGATCGCGCATATCGCCGGGCTTGCCGCCGCCGGCCGGCCGGATTGACGGCGATGGTGACGGTCGCGTTGCAACGCCTGCCGCATGGTGCCGATCTGCCCTTGCCCGCCTATGAGACGGCCGGGGCGGCGGGGCTCGACCTGCGTGCCGCCATCGGCGAGACGCTGATGCTCGCCCCCGGCGAGAGATCCCTGGTCCCGACCGGGCTGGCTCTGCAATTGCCGGACGGGTTCGAAGGGCAGGTGCGGCCGCGCTCGGGCCTCGCGGTGAAGCACGGCGTCACCGTCCTGAACGCGCCGGGCACGGTGGACAGCGACTATCGCGGCGAGGTCAAGGTGCCGTTGATCAATCTCGGGCAGGAGCCCTTCGCCATCGCGCATGGCGACCGCATCGCGCAGCTGGTCGTCGCGCCGGTGACGCGAGCCGTCCTCACCGAGGTCGCCAGCCTCGATGCCACTGCGCGCGGCGCGGGCGGCTTCGGCTCCACCGGCGTCGCCGGCGGCGCGCGCGCCGGGCAGGAGCCGGCAACATGATGCCAGCCTCGCATCGCAGCCTGCTCGCCATCGCGGCCGTCGTCGACATCGCGCTGCATGCGCGGCCCTCGCCCGTCGCGGCGAAGCTTCTGGCGGCCCGGCACGCGCTGCCGCCGCGCCATCTCGAAACGCTGCTGCAGACGCTCGTCCGGGCCGGCATCCTGAAAGGCGTGCGCGGGCCGCGTGGCGGCTACGAACTCGCCCGCGAGCGGCGCAAGGTCACAGCCGGCGACATCGCGCGCGCCGCGATGCAGGAGCTCGGCGAAGACGGGCTCGGTCCCTTGCCGCAGTCGCGACTGGTCGAGGAGGTCGTCGAGCCAGAGGTCGAGGCCGCCGCTGCGGCCTTTCTCGCCGCGCTCGACAAGGTCACGGTCGAGGAGCTCTGCCAGAGGGCGCAGGCCAAGGCTGTCTTCGGCCAGCATGGCCCGGGAGTCGATTTTACAATATAATTATGTAATTTATTTCTTTAATCGACAATTTCCGTGAATTGACCTAGCCTCGCGACCGAACGTTCCGTCCAGAGGAGTCATTCCATGGCTGAAGCACAGAAGTCGACGAAGGCCCCCGGGCGCGGGCGCATCTACAACTCGATCACCGACACCATCGGCGATACGCCACTGGTCAAGCTCAACCGCCTGCCGGCCGAGCGCGGCGTCAAGGCGACGATCCTCGCCAAGCTCGAATTCTTCAACCCGATCTCCAGCGTGAAGGACCGCATCGGCGTCAACATGATCGACGCGCTGGAGGCCTCCGGCGCGCTGAAGCCGGGCGGCACGCTGATCGAGCCGACCTCCGGCAACACCGGCATCGCGCTCGCCTTCGTCGCGGCCGCGCGCGGCTATCGCCTGATCCTGGTGATGCCCGAGACGATGTCGCTGGAGCGGCGCAAGATGCTCGCCTTGCTCGGCGCCGAGCTCGTGCTGACGCCCGGCCCGGGCGGCATGCGCGGCGCCGTCGCCAAGGCCGAGGAACTCAAGGCCGAGATTCCGGGCTCCATCATCCCGCAGCAGTTCGAGAACCCGCACAATCCGGAGATCCACCGCAAGACGACGGCCGAGGAAATCTGGAACGACACCGATGGCGGGGTCGACATCATCATCTCCGGCGTCGGCACGGGCGGCACCATCACCGGCGTCGGGCAGGTGCTGAAGGCGCGCAAGCCGGGCGTGAAGATGGTCGCGGTCGAGCCCGAGGATTCTCCGGTTCTCTCCGGCGGCCAGGCCGGGCCGCACAAGATCCAGGGCATCGGAGCCGGCTTCGTGCCCGGCGTGCTCGATCGCGGCGTGATCGACGAGGTCGTCACCGTCGGCAACCAGACCGCCTTCGAGACGGCGCGCGCGCTCGCCAAGAGCGAGGGCATCCCGGCCGGCATCTCCTCCGGCGCGGCGGTGGCCGCGGCGCTCGAGGTCGGTGCACGGCCAGAAAATGCCGGCAAGACCATCGTGGTGATCATCCCCTCTTTCGCCGAGCGCTACATCTCCAGCGCCTTGTTCGAAGGTCTGTGAACCCGGCAGCCATTCAGGTCGTCCGGCTGGCCGACAGCCTGCCGGACGATTTCGAGGCGCTGCGCAACGAGGCGAGCGCCGAGAGCTATCGCTTCGTCGAGGGGCTGCGCGAGGAATGGCTGGCCGGCCGTTATGACGGCGGAGACGACCACTTCGTCGTCTTTGCCGCGTTCCGCGACGGGGAACTGGCGGGCATCGGTGCGCTGACACCCGATCCCTATGATCCCGCGCCGGATCTGCTGCGGGTCAGGCATGTCTATGTCAGGCCGCTGCACCGTGGCGCCGGCATCGGCCGCGTTCTCGCGGCCGCCCTGATTCAGCAAGGGCTGGCGCTGACGCCGCGCCTTTCGCTGCGCGCCGCCGATCCGCGCGCGGCGGCCTTTTGGGAAGCAAACGGCTTCGGACCCGATTCCGGCGGAACGCGCCGCTCCCACCTGCTGACGCGCTGAACCGGCTCAGCGGACCAGGACGAGCCTGTTGCCCCATGGGTCGGCGATCGTCGGAACGCCATCCGTCTCGGTGCCGCCGCCCGCCAGGATTCGAGCGCGCATCGCCCCGAAATCCGCCTCGTCGCGCGCGACCACCTCGAAGCGGTCGAGGCCGGCTTCGCCGGGCTGGCGCGGCCCGGCGCCGCGGCTGCCCCAGATATTGCCGGCGATGTGATGGTGATAGCCGCCGCTGGCGAGGAAGCTCGCGCCCGGATAGTGAACCATCAGGTCGAAGCCGAGCAGGTCGCGATAGAAAGCCTCGGCCGCGAGGGTATCGCCGACGCGCAGATGGATATGCCCCATCCCCGTCCCGACGGGCATGCCGGCATAGGCCCCGCTCTCCGCTTCGGCCAGCAGCCTGTCCAGATCGAGCCGCTCGGTCGCCATGGCGATGCCGCCATCGGGCTTGCGCGGCCATTCGGCACGGCTGCGGTCGCGATAGATCTCGATGCCGTTGCCTTCGGGATCGGAGAGATAGAGCGCCTCGCTGACGAGGTGATCGGAAGCACCTTCCAGCGGGATGCGGGTCTCGGCCGCATGCTTCAGCCAGTTGGCGAGGTCGCGACGCGACGGCAGCAGGATCGCGAGATGGAAGAGGCCTGCGGCCGAACCCGGCCGCGCCGCCCCGGCCTGAAGCCGGACGAGGACCTGTCCGTCGATACCGAGTTCCGCGCTGTCATGGTCCTGCCGGATCAGCCGCAGCCCGATCGCATCGCGATAATAGGCCGTCAGCCCGGCGAGATCGCGGACCCGCAGGGTCACGGCCCCGATGTGATAGGGCGCATCATGCGCCTCCAGCCCGGCGGCGGGCGCGGCCTTCTCTGCGGTCATGGGCATGGCGCGATCCTTGCGAGACAGTCGGGATGGCTGCCTCGTCAAAGATGGCGTTTCCTGCCGCGCTTGTCGCCTGCCTCGCCGGCAAGGGCGGGATTGCAGCGCTGCAATGAAGTAGGCTTTCTGCCTCAATCGACCTGTGCCGGCCCGACCCTGTCGGCCATGGTCGCGCCGCGCTCGCCGAGCGGTTTCGGCTTGCCCGTGGTGGTGTCATGCGCGGTCTGGTGCTCCAGCTCGGCGTTGAGTTCCGCCCCAGCGAGCACGATCGTCGCCGAGAGCCAGAGCCAGGTCATGAACACCACGACCGTGGCGAGCGAACCATAGGCGGCCGTGTAGTTGCCGAGCGTCGAGACATACCAGGAGAAGGCATAGGAGGCCGCGCCCCAGAGTAGGGCCGAGGCGATGGCGCCGGGCATGACCCAGATGAAGCGCATGCGCTCGCGGCTCGGGCCGATCCAGTAGAGAACCGCGATCGAGAGCGTCGCCAGAACGAAGAAGGCGGGCCAGCGCACCAGCCGAACCAGACGCTCCAGCTCGAAATGGAACGGAAACAGCGCCGTCAGTACCGGCAGGCTCGCGATGGCGACCAGCGCCGCCGCCAGCAGCACGACGCCGCTGATGGTGGTAAACAGCGAGATCGCGTTGAGTTTAAGGAAGCTGCGTTTCTCCTGCTCGCGATAGATGATGTTGAGCGCGTCGAAGATCGCCTTCACCGCGGCATTGGCCGACCAGGCGGCCACGAGAAGGCTAATGTAGAAGGTCCAGGACAGGCTGACCTGCGACTGGGTCGAGAGCCGTATCGCCTGCTCGTGGATGAGCTCGCGCGCGGCCTGCGGGAACATGGTCGTCACCGTGTCGAGCTGCTCGGCGATGGTCCCCGGATCGGTGAAATAGCGGTAGATCGTGACCAGCAGCGACAGCGCCGGCACCAGCGACAGCAGGGTGAAGAAGGCGACGGCACCGGCGAGCGAAGTCAGGCGGTTGTCGGCGACGTTGCCGACGAAGCGCAGCAGAACGTCCTTCCAGCCGAGCCAGGTCATCTGCCACGGCGTCCTCGCTAGGCGCCCCCGCGCAGCCTCCTGCCGGCGCCGGTCGCGGTGGTTCGACAGGGCTCCCGACAGATAGCCCAGCACGACCCCCAGCCCGGCGGCGCCCGTGATCCGTTTGAGGAATGCCATCTCGGGGTGACGTCTCCGCTGCCGTTGCGGCTGCAGCTTGCGAGCAACCGCGCCGCGCCGCAATCGTTCCTATACGAAGCGCCCGGGAAGCGCGTTTAGCCGATTGTTAACCTTAATGCTTCGTTATGACGGGGCGCCGGATGGCTTGGCGCGCGATGCCCCGGAAAGCCCGATGTCGAAGCTGAGATATGTCCTGGCAGGATGTGTGGCCCTGTTGTCGGGAGCGGCCGGCGCGGCCGATCCGCGCGGCGTCGCCCTGCCTCCCGCCCCGGAGCTGCCGGCGTTTTATTCCTGGACCGGCATCTATGCCGGTATCCAGGGCGGCTATGCCTGGGGCAGCAACCGGGTGCACATCGGGGCCCCGCTCGGAGTCTTCGCCCCGGCGAGCATCCAGATCGACGACGATGCCGCCTTCGGCGGCGCCCATGCGGGCTTCAACTACCAGTTCGGCAGCGTCGTCCTCGGCCTCGAGGGCGATATCGAAGCGGTCAACAGCCGCAGCCGCTTCGCCAGCGCCGGCCTTGTCGGCCGGGTTTCGCAGGATTGGCAGGGCGCCGCTCGCGCCCGTATCGGCTTCGCCTTCGACCGGCTGCTGGTCTATGCCGCCGGCGGCGCCTCGTTCACCGAATATGAGCGGCGCGTCTTCGATGCCGCCGGGCTCAGTGAGCGGCTGACCAGCGCCCGCACCGGCTGGAATGTCGGGGCCGGCATCAATTTCGCCTTCACCGACAACCTGATCCTCGGCGCGGAATACCGCTACACCGATTTCGGGCGGAACCGCTTCGCGAGCTCCGGCGCCTTTCCGGGACTGACCGGCTCCCAGGAGCTGTCGACGCACAGCGCCCGCGCCAGCGTCGCCTACAAGTTCTGAGGCGCCTTCAGAAGCCCGTGCGCTGGCGGATCGCCGCCGCCAATGTCCCGTCGTCGAGATAGTCGAGCTCGCCGCCGACCGGCACGCCATGGGCGAGCTTGGTCACCTTGACCGGCAGATGCGCCAGCAGGTCGGTGATGAAATGCGCCGTGGTCTGGCCGTCGACCGTGGCGTTGAGCGCGAGGATGACCTCCTTCATCGCCGGATCGGAGGCCCGCGACACCAGCGCATCGAGCGAAAGATGCTCCGGACGCACGCCATCGAGCGCCGAGAGCACGCCGCCCAGGACGTGATAGCGCCCAGAGACGGCGCCCGAACGCTCCAGCGCCCAGAGATCGGAGATATCGGCGACGACGACGATCAGGCCGTCGTCGCGGCGCGGATCGGTGCAGAGGCCGCAAGGGTCGCTGGTATCGACATTGCCGCAGCGCGCGCAGACGACGATGCGCTCACGCGCCACCGCCATCGCCTCCGAAAGCGGACCGAGCAATTGCTCGCGCTTCTTGACCAGATGCAGCGCCGCGCGCCGAGCCGAGCGCGGCCCGAGCCCCGGCAGCTTGGCCAGGAGCTGGATCAGCCTTTCGATCTCGGGACCGGCGATGGCGCGGGACATGGCACTACCTTGTCATTCCGGGGCGGCCGCAGGCCGAACCCGGAACCCACGACCGGGTGAGCCCGGCAAACCGCATCGCCACGACCGGGCCGGCCCCGTCGTGGGTTCCGGGTTCTTCGCTTCGCAAAGCCCCGGAATGACAGCCGTTGGTTCGCGACAAGCTCAAAACAGCTTCATGCCCGGCGGGATCGGCAGGCCCTTGGTGATCTCGGCCATGCGCTCCTGCATGACGCGCTCGCCGCGGGTGCGGGCATCGTTGGCGGCGGCGACGATCAGGTCTTCGAGGATCTCGCGCTCGTCCGCGACCATCAGGCTCGGATCGATCTTCACGCCCTTGAACGCGCCCTTGGCCGTCATCGCGACCGTGACCATGCCGCCGCCGGCCGTGCCCTCAACCTCGACGGCGTCGAGCTCGGCCTGCATGTCGGCCATCTTCTGCTGCATCGCCTGCGCCTGCTTCATCAGGCCCATCATGTCCCGCATGGAAAATCCTCCTCGAAAACCTCAGAAATCGATGCCGTCGAAATCCGGCTCGGCATCGTCGAACAGCGGCTCGGCGTCGGGCAGGTACTCGTCCTCCGACGGCACGGCCGCGGCATTCTCGGCCGCGGCGATGGCGCGCGGATCACGGACATCGACGATGCGCGCGCCGGGGAAGCGCTCCAGCACGGCCTTGACCGAAGGGTGGGCCGCGGCATCGCTCTCGCGCCGGTCCTTGGCCGCAGCCGCCTGCTCGCGCAGCGTGGCGCCGCCCTCCTCGTTGACGACCGCGACCATCCAGGTCTGGTTCGTCCACTCCTTGAGGCGGCGCGAGAGGTCCTGAGCCAGAGTACGCGAGGCGCCCTCGGCGAGCGAGAACTCGATGCGGCCGGGCTCGAAACGCACGGGCCGGATGTCGCGCTCCAGCGCGATCTTCAGCGTGATGTCGCGGTTCTGCGAGGCGAGCGCGACCACATCCTCGATCGAGGCGACGATCGCAGCCGGGGCCGCGACGGCGCGCGCGACCGGAACGGGGGCGGGATTGGCGCTGGCGAGGATCGGCCGGGCAGCGAGCGCAGTATTGCCGCCGCCTGACGGGGGACGCGGCGCGCCACCGCCATTGCCACCACCTTGGCCGTTACCCGGCATGGAGCCCATGCCGTCGCGCAGCATCTTCAAGGCTTCGTCCGGCGTCGGCAGGTCGGCGGCATGGGCGAGGCGCACCAGCACCATCTCGGCGGCCATCACCGGTCGATCGGCCTGCTTCACCTCGGACATGCCTTTGAGCAGCATCTGCCAGGTGCGGGCGAGCACGCGGATCGAGAGGCGCTGGGCGAAATCGCCGCCTCGCACGCGCTCGGCCTGGACGAGGCTGTTGTCCTTCACCGCCTCGGGCACGAGCTTGAGACGGGTCACGAGATGGGTGAACTCGGCGAGATCGTTCAGTACCACGACCGGATCGGCGCCAGCGTCGTATTGCGCGCGCAGCTCGCCTAGCGCCGCCGCGATGTCGCCCTTCATCACCGCTTCGAAAAGATCGATGACGCGGGCCCGGTCGGCGAGGCCGAGCATGGAGCGGATGTCGTCGAGCGTGATCCGGCCGGCCGCATGTGCGATGGCCTGATCGAGGATCGAGAGCGAGTCGCGCACCGAGCCCTCGGCGGCGCGGGCGACGGCGGCAAGCGCCTCCTGCTCGGCATCGACGCCCTCTGCCTTGCAGATGCCAGCGAGGTGGTCGACCAGCACGTCGGCCTCGACGCGGCGCAGGTCGAAGCGCTGGCAGCGCGACAAAACCGTGATCGGCACCTTGCGAATTTCCGTCGTCGCGAAGATGAACTTCGCATGCGGCGGCGGCTCCTCCAGCGTCTTCAGGAAGGCGTTGAAGGCGCCGGTCGAGAGCATATGCACCTCGTCGACGATATAGACCTTGTAGCGCGCCGAAACCGGGGCGTAGCGCACGGCGTCGTTGATCTGGCGGATGTTGTCGACGCTATTGTTCGAGGCGGCGTCGATCTCCATCACGTCGATATGGCGGCCTTCGATGATCTCGCGGCAATGCACGCCGAATTCGCGGAGATCCGTGGTCGGGGCGCCTTGCCCATCGGAGGTCTGGAAGTTCAGCGCGCGCGCCAGGATGCGGGCCGTCGTCGTCTTACCGACGCCGCGCACGCCGGTCAGCATCCAGGCCTGCGGAATGCGGCCCGCCGCGAAGGCGTTGGTGAGCGTGCGCACCATCGCTTCCTGGCCGATCAGATCGCCGAAATGCGCCGGCCGGTATTTGCGGGCAAGCACGCGATAGGGCGTGGGCGCCGCGTTCGACGCAGCCTGCGGCACGGGCACCGGGTCGAAGCCGGCGAATCCCGGTTCGTCAGCAGAGGCAGCGTCGATCTGGTCGGTCATGAGAACTGGTTTCGCCAATCGGGAGGCGAGGGTCAATGGCGCTTTACGCGGAGCTTGAGCACCATGCCGCGTCAGCTGCCGTGCCGAGCTGATGTCGGCTTGGCGCGGCGGCAACTCACGGCGCTTTCACAAGGCGCGCGAGGTGGGAGGCTGGACGAAGACCCGTTCGGTCTCGTTAGGGCTGCTTCCTTCCGGACCTGACCCGGTTGGCGAGTGAGACGTCCCTCGCCAACCTCCCGCGTGCTATATCGGGGATGTCGGCCGGAATCGCAAGCCGGCATTCGAATGCCGCGAAGCTTGGTCGCAGCCCGCGACCCGACAGTGAGTTTGGCGTTGACTTGGCGCCGCCCATCCGTCATAAGCCCGCGACCTGCGCAGCCGAAAGGCAGCGCCGACCCTTATCGCATGACAGGCTCGGTTGGCCATGCTTTCCCAAGGAAAGCCGCGGCCGTCGTGCTCATAAAGGCCCCGGAGACGGACCGTGAAGAGAACCTATCAACCCAGCAAGCTGGTTCGCAAGCGCCGCCACGGCTATCGTGCCCGCATGGCGACCAAGGGTGGCCGCAAGGTCATCGCCGCTCGCCGCGCCCACGGCCGCAAGCGCCTGTCGGCCTGATCAGGCACAGGCGCGTGACGACGACGCGCCCGTTCCGGAAGACTGGCCAATCGCCATGCGCCTCGCCCGTCTGACGCAACGCAAGGAATTTCTGGCGGCGGCCGGCCACGGCCGCCGTTTTCGTTCGCCTGCCTTCACGGCGCAGGTGCGCGACTGCACGCCCGAAGAAGAGCGGGACGGGCTGCGGCTCGGGCTCACCGCCTCGCGCAAGACCGGCAATGCCGTGAAGCGCAACCGCATCCGCCGCCGCCTGCGCGCCGCCGCGGCACAGGCCCTGCGCGACCAGACCGGCAAGCGCTGCGACGTCGTGATCATCGCCCGCACCGAGGTGCTGAGCGCCGATTTTCACGCACTCGTGGCCGATCTTTCGATTGCCATCGACCGGGCCAGGCCTCAAAAGCCGCGCGAGCCATCCTCCGCCGACCGGCGACGTCCGCGTGCCGCACGCGGTACGCCGCCGCAAGGCTGACCCGACACGCCGAACCTGCCGGACCAAGCGAGATCCGTTTCCGATCATGATGAAAGAAGACAACCGCAATCTGCTTCTCGCGATCGTCCTGTCCGTGGTCGTTCTGCTCGGCTGGCAGTTCTTCTACGGCATGCCGCAGATGGAAAAGCAGAAGCAGGCCGCGCAGCAGAACCAGCAGGCCCAGAGCCAGCAGGCTCCCGCCGGCTCCTCCGCCCCCCCCGCGTCCACGCCCGGCCAGCCCGGCGCCTCCGCCATGCCCGGCGCCGCCGCGACCCAGGCCGTCGGCACCCGCGAGCAGGCTCTCGCGGCAAGCCCGCGCGTCCGCATCGAGACCCCGAAGATCACCGGCTCGCTCTCGCTGACCGGCGCGCGCATCGACGACGTCTCGCTGAAGGCCTATCGCGAGACGGTCGACCCCAAGAGCCCGCATATCGTCCTGCTCTCGCCGCTCGGCGGGCCGAACGCCTATTATTCCGATTTCGGCTGGGTCGCGGCTCCGGGCAGCAACGTCGCCCTGCCGAACGCGACCACGGTCTGGAAGGCCGACAACGAAGTGCTCACCCCGGCGAAGCCGGTGACGCTGAGCTGGGACAACGGCCAGGGCCTGACCTTCCGGCGCGTCATCGGCATCGACGACAACGCCATGTTCACGATCCGCGACGAGGTCGAGAACCGGAGCGGCAACGCCGTGTCGCTGTTCCCCTATGGCCAGATCGTGCGGCAGGGCAAGCCTGCGACGCTCGGCTATTACGTCCTGCACGAGGGCCTCGTCGGCAATCTCGGCGAACAGGGCCTGCAGGAATACACCTACGACAAGATCGACAAGGAGCCCCTGCTTTCGCCCGGCACCACCGGCAAGAGCTGGAAGGACGTGGTCGGCGGCTTCGTCGGCATCACCGACAAGTACTGGGCCGCCGCGGTCATCCCGGACCAGCAGCGCAAGTATGAGGGCCGCTATTCGGCGGTCCAGACCGGCACCGGCCATACCTATCAGGCCGACTTCCTCGGCGAGGCGATCGCCATCGCGCCGGGCGCCACCGTCTCCGCCAATGCCCGGCTCTTCGCCGGTGCCAAGGAGGTCGCGGCGATCGACGGCTATGAGAAGAACCTCGGCATCAAGCGCTTCGAGCTGCTGATCGACTGGGGCTGGTTCTATTTCATCACCAAGCCGCTCTTCTTCGTGCTCGACTGGATCTACAAGCACGTCGGCAATTTCGGCGTGGCCATCCTGCTCGTCACGGTGCTGCTGAAGATCCTGTTTTTCCCGCTCGCCAACAAATCCTACGCCTCGATGGCGAAGATGAAGGCGCTGCAGCCGGAAATGACCGCGATCCGCGAGCGCTATGCCGACGACAAGATGAAGCAGCAGCAAGCGCTGATGGAGCTCTACAAGACGCAGAAGATCAACCCGGTCGCCGGCTGCTGGCCGGTGCTGCTGCAGATTCCGGTGTTCTTCGCGCTCTACAAGATCCTGTTCATCACCATCGAGATGCGGCATGCGCCGTTCTTCGGCTGGATCCACGATCTCGCGGCGCCCGATCCGACGAACCTGTTCAACCTCTTCGGACTGCTGCCCTTCACGCCGCCGGCCTTCCTGCATCTCGGCGCCTGGCCGATCATCATGGGCTTCACGATGTTCATCCAGATGAAGATGAACCCGGAGCCGCCGGACCCGGTGCAGAAGATGATGTTCACCTGGATGCCGGTGTTCTTCACCTTCCTGCTCGGCTCGTTCCCGGCCGGCCTGGTGATCTACTGGAGCTGGAACAACCTGCTCTCGGTGATCCAGCAAGGCTACATCATGCGCAAGAACGGGGTGAAGATCGAACTGTTCGACAACCTCAAGGGCCTGTTCGGCAAGAAGCCGGCAACGGCAGACGCCGTCGCAGCGCCGCCCAAGCCCGCCAACACCAACAAGAAATGAGCGTTCGAAGGGCGGGGTTTCCCGCCCTTCGCCTTTTCAGGCCAAGGCTTCATCCGCGATGCCGCTTCCCGATCCCCAGACGCGCCATCCCATTCCCGGCTGGAAGGGCACCGCCTTCCTCAAGGCCGTGGTCGACCACCCGTTGATCGAGGTCGGCGACTACAGCTATTATGACGACTCGCGCGGGCCGGAGCATTTCGTCGCCCGCTGCGTGCGCTATCATTTCGACTTCGTCGGCGACCGATTGATCATCGGGAAATTCGTCGCGATCGCGCAGGCGGCGCAATTCATCATGAACGGCGCCAATCATCCGCTCGGCGGCTTCTCGACCTTCCCCTTCCAGATGTTCGGCCTCGGCGATCCCGCAGAGCTCAAGCGCCCCGGCCCGAACAATCGCGGCGACCTGGTGATCGGCAACGATGTCTGGATCGGGCGCGAGGCGGTGATCATGCCGGGCGTGACGATCGGCGACGGCGCCATCATCGGCACGCGGGCGCAGGTGACGAAGGACGTGCCGCCCTATGCCGTCGTCGCCGGCAATCCCGGCCGGATCGTCAGGATGCGCTTCCCGCCGGAGATCGTCGCGGAATTGCTGGCGATCCGCTGGTGGGACTGGGAGGCGGACAGGATCGCGCGCCATATCGACGCGATCCAGGGCGCCGATATCGACGCGCTCCGCGCAGCCGTGTAGGCAGGGCTCCATGACCACGTCCACGACCAAGCCCTATGACGCCGAGGAGATCGAGGCCGCCCGCAAGCTCTTCGAGGGGCCGTGGGATTTCGTCTGGGCCTCGACCCGGATCGACGACCTGCCGCCGATGGTCGGGCAGGAGATCGCCTTCGCCGGGCGCTCCAATGTCGGCAAGTCGAGCCTGATCAATGCGCTGACCCGGCGCAACGCGCTGGCGCGCACCTCGCACACGCCGGGCCGCACGCAGCAGCTCAACTTCTTCCGGCAGGTCGGCCATGATGAGCGGCTGACCATCGTCGACATGCCGGGCTATGGCTATGCGGCCGTCGGCAAGGAGAAGGTCGCGGCCTGGACCAAACTGATCCACGATTATCTGCGCGGACGCTCGAACCTGATGCGCGTCTATGTGCTGATCGACGCGCGCCACGGCATCAAGGATGTCGATGGCGCCGTGCTGGAGACACTCGACAAGGCCGCGGTGTCCTATCAGGTCGTGCTGACCAAGGGCGATGCGCTTAAAGCCGCCGACCAGACCTTCATGACCGAGGCGACCTTCGACGAGATCAAGCGCCGGCCGGCCGCCTTCCCCGAGGTGCTGCTGACGTCGAGCGAGAAGGGGATGGGCATCCCCGAATTCCGCGCCGCGATCGGGCGCGTGCTGGCTGAGCGGCAGTGAAGCGCGGATGACCGCGACCAAGGTACATCTGACTTTCGCGGCCCTGATGGGGCTTGCCGGCGTCGCGCTGCTGGCGGCGGCAGCCCATGCCGCTCTCGACCCCGGCCATGTCCAGACCGCCGGGCAGATGCTGCTGTTCCACGCCTCTGTCGTGATCGGTGTCACCGCCGCGCGCAAGGGCGGATATCTCCAGGACATGCTGGCCCGGTTCGCGCTCTCCGCCATCATTTTCGGCGCGATCCTGTTCGCGGCCGACCTCTCCCGGCGCGGTTTCGCGAACGAGGCGCTTTTCCCGCGCGCCGCACCGATCGGCGGCTGGTTCATGCTCGGCGGCTGGCTCGGCCTCGCCGTCGCGGCCCTGTCCGCGCGGCGCGCCTGAGCGCACCGAGCCGCTTCCTTGTCGGGCCAGCCTGCTCCGATGGCGGGCACCGCTATTTGATCGCGAAGACGCCGATGGCCCGCGAGACGCCGCGCAGCCCGATGTCTTGCCGCAGCGGCGTCAATCCCAGTTCGGCGAGCAGTTCGTTGGCACCGGAGTCACCGAGCACAGCATCGGTGGTGAAGATCTCGTTCGAGGCGGCAAGATGCTGCACGCGGGACGCGATGTTCACCGTCTGCCCGAAATAGTCCTGCCGCTCGTTGAGATTGACCGCGATACAGGGCCCTTCGTGGATGCCTATCTTGAGGATCATGTCCTCCTTGCCGCGCGCCTGATTGATCCCACGCATCGCGTCGCGCATGCGGATAGCCGCTGCGATCGCCCGGTCGGGCGCGGGAAACGACGCCATGACGGCATCGCCAATCGTCTTGACCACGGCGCCGGTCTCGGACGCCACGATCTCGCTCAAGACCCTGAAATGCGCCCGCACCAGATCAAAGGCAACGAGATCGCCCACGCGTTCATAGAGTTCGGTCGAGCCCCGAAGGTCGGTGAAGAGAAAGGTCAGGCTCGCGATCTTCAAGCGCTGGTCGACGTCGAGCGTGTCGGTCCGATAGATATCCCGGAAGGTCTGGTTCGAAAGGACGCGCTTGGCGGTCAGGAACGGACGGCGCTTTCCGAGGACATGATGCAGTGCATCATTCGCAAGGCAGACCGACGGCAAGGTTCGAACATCCGTGTGATTCTCGACGGCTATCCGCAAAGCCCCGGGGTGCATCACCAGCGTGTCGTTGTGGCGATGCGCCCGGTCGAACACCAGCGAAAGCGTCTGCCGCTCCCTCGTCGGTTCTCCCTTCACGTCGATGAACTGCGCGGCGTGAGTCACCGGCTCGAAGACGATGATGAAGGATTCGGCAATCTGCAGCGATATGACGGCCTTCTCGCCGGCCGGCAGCTCCAGGGCCTCGACGATGAACTCGCCGACCATCGCCTCGTAGTCGTTTTCCGGCAGATCAATGCCCGAGCCCCAGTACACCTGGCGGAAATACTCGACGGCCGGAAGCTGGTCCGGATGATGAGCCTCGATCCGCCTGACATTGGGGCTGACCGTGAATGTCACCTCGACCATTCCGTCGAGCGAGGGCTCGTAGCCGGCGGCGCAGAGCGCGCAGGTATAGACCTCGCTGCGGACATGCTTCAGCGAAGCGCCGGCATCGAGCACCCCGCCGCAGCCGGGGCAAAGAACGTTCCACGAAAACTCGAACAGACCCAGTCGAGACGCGTGCAGAAAGCCGGAAATCACTTGCTCTTCGTCCAACCCTCGTTCGGCGGCGAACGCCAGGGCGTTAATGCGATTGAGCTTTCGATCAGGGGCGTTCGCGATCAGATCTTCGATTTCCCCGACGATACCATCCGGGACCGATTGGCGCAGAACGTCGAGCAAGGATCGGGCATTGATCATTGACCGATCTCCCCCTTTCGATGATCCGCTCGAATGATAGGCTTGAGTTCCCTGCGTGGCTATCATGCTTCCGCAAGCTCGAAATGGCGCAGGTCATGGCCGGAGGCCGTCGGTGATCGTCGCGAAACACAGCCCACCCATCCCGCCAACTCGCGAAACAGGGCTGATCCGCATCAGCGTCCTTCCGCCATCCGGCAAGTTCGGCTAGAAGCGCGGCCGCACCCTTTCTGCGGACGCGCGGAGCCTGCCCCGATGACCGACCATCCCCACCTGACGCCGTCGCAATCCGCCGAGTTGCTCGTCCAGGCGCTGCCGCATATGCAGCGCTACGACCAGGAAATCATCGTCATCAAATATGGCGGCAACGCCATGGGCGATGCGGCGACCGCCGAGGATTTCGCCGAGGACATCGTCCTGCTCGAGCAATCGGGCCTGAAGCCGGTGGTCTGCCATGGCGGCGGGCCGCAGATCGCGGCGATGCTGAAGAAGCTCGGCATCCAGTCCGAGTTCAAGCAGGGTCTGCGCGTTACCGACGAGGCGACCGTCGAGGTCGTCGAGATGGTCCTGGCCGGCTCGGTCAACAAGGAGATCGTCGGCTACATCACCCGCGAGGGCGGCCGCGCCATCGGCCTGTGCGGCAAGGACGGCAACATGGTCACCGCCCGCAAGGTGACACGCACGATCGTCGATCCCGATTCGCGGATCGAGCAGGTTCTGGATCTCGGCTTCGTCGGCGAGCCCGAGGCGGTCAACACCACCGTGCTCGACGCCGTGCTGAAGGCCGAGCTGATCCCGGTTCTGGCCCCGGTCTGCGCCGCCGCCGACGGCCAGACCTACAACGTCAACGCCGACACCTTCGCCGGCGCCATCGCGGGTGCGCTCAACGCCAAGCGCCTGCTGCTGCTGACCGACGTGCCCGGCGTGCTCAACAAGGACAAGCAGCTCATCCCGGAGCTGACGGTCGAGGAATGCCGCCGCCTGATCGCGGACGGCACGATCTCGGGTGGCATGATCCCGAAGATCGAGACCTGCATCTACGCGCTGGAAAAGGGCGTCGAGGCGGTCGTCATTCTCGACGGCAAGGTGCCGCATGCGGCGCTGATCGAGCTCTTCACCGACACCGGCGCCGGCACGATCATCCGGCGGTGAGAGATTGACCCACCCAACGTCATCCCGGGCGTAGCGCAGCGAAGACCCGGGATCCATCGTAGAGCGTTGGCGCCCTTCGATGGATCCCGGATCGGCGCCGCTAACGCGGCTTGTCCGGGATGACGGCGTCGGGGCTTCAAAAACCGCCGCGATTAAGCCTTGGCCAAGGACTTGCACTGCAGACTCCGGCTCGCCACATCACGGAGTCCAATGAAAATACTCGCTGACACACCTGCCGCTGCCCCGCCCTTGCCGGCGGAGAGCCTCGCGCATGTCGACCACTGGATCTTCGACCTCGACAACACGCTCTATTCGCACGAGGCGAAGGTGTGGCCGCAGGTCGACGAACGCATCACGCTGTTCCTGCTCGAGATGTTCGGCCTCGACGGCCTCTCCTCGCGCGCGCTCCAGAAATACTACTACCAGCGCTACGGCACGACCCTGAAGGGGCTGATGGAGGAGTACGGCATCAACCCGGACGACTTCCTCGACTTCGCCCACCAGATCGACCTGACCCTGCTCGACCCCAATCCCGACCTCGGCGAAGCCATCGCGGCCCTGCCGGGCCGCAAGCTGATCCTGACCAACGGCTCGCGCGGCCATGCCGAGAACGTTGCGGGCAAGCTCGGCATCCTCCACCACTTCGAGGATATCTTCGACATCGTGCAGGCCGGCTTCACGCCCAAGCCCGAGCGCGCCACCTACGAGACCTTCCTGGCCAAGCACGCGGTCGACCCGGGCCGCGCCGCGATGTTCGAGGATATCGAGAAGAACCTCGTCGTGCCCAGCGCACTCGGCATGAAGACCGTGCTGATCGTGCCGAAGACGCCCGATCCCTTCCGCGAGGCCTGGGAACAGGTCGCTGTGGATGCCGGGCATGTCCACCACGTCACCGCGGATCTGACCGGCTTCCTCAAGCCGCTCGGACGGCCTTCCGAACGCAGCAGCTGAGACGGCAGAAGTTTGCCGCGGCAACCGTTTCCAGAAAAGGAAATTCTGTTCTTCTTTACGAACGGAATGGGAGATGCTACTGGCCTTGTCCGCTAAAAAGAACGGACTGAGGTCTTCCATGTCGGCATCGGACAACGCCGCAGCCAAGCTGCATCCAGAAACCCGCCTCGTCCATGCCGGCACCATGCGCTCGCAGTTCGGCGAGACGTCCGAGGCGCTGTTCCTGACGCAGGGCCATGTCTACGACAATGCCGCCCAGGCCGAGGGGCGGTTCCTCAACACCGATCCCGGCTTTCAGTACGGCCGGCTGTCCAACCCGACGACGGTGATGCTGGAAGAGCGCATGGCCGCCTTCGAGGGTGCCGAGACCTGCCGCGCCACCGCGACCGGCATGGCCGCCGTGACCGCGGCGATGATGGCGCCGGTGCGGGCCGGCGATCATGTCGTGGCGGCCAGCGCGCTGTTCGGCTCCTGTCGCTACATCATCGAGGACCATCTGCCGCGCTACGGTGTCGAGACCACGCTGGTCGAAGGCACCGACATCGACGCCTGGCGCCGCGCGGTCAGGCCCAACACCAAGCTGTTCTTTCTGGAATCGCCCGCGAACCCGACGCTGGAAGTGATCGACATCGCCGCCGTCGCCGCTGTAGCGAAGGAGGCCGGGGCGAAGCTGGTGGTCGACAATGTCTTCGCCACGCCGCTGTTCCAGCGCCCGCTCGCACTCGGGGCCGACATCGTCGTCTATTCCGCCACCAAGCACATCGACGGGCAGGGGCGCTGTCTCGGCGGGCTGATCCTCGGCGCCAAGGAGCTGATCGAGGGCGATATCCAGCAGTTCCTGCGCCAGACCGGCCCGAGCCTGTCGCCCTTCAATGCCTGGGTGATGCTGAAAGCGCTGGAAACGCTGCCGTTGCGCGTCGGCAAACAGGCGGAGAACGCCGCCAAGGTCGCCGACTGGTTGGCCGCCCATGCCAAGCCGACCAAGGTGATCTTCCCCGGCCGCAGCGACCATCCGCAGGCCGAGATCATCGCGCGCCAGATGAGCGGCCCCTCGACGATGATCGCCTTCGAGGTGCCCGGCGGCAAGGAAGGCGCCTATCGCCTGCTCGACGCGTGCAGGCTGATCCGCATCTCGAACAATCTCGGCGACGCCAAGAGCCTGATCGTGCACCCGGCGACGACGACGCATCAGCGCTTCACGCCGGAAGTCCGGGCCGCGATGGGCGTCAGCGACGGCTTGATCCGGCTCTCGATCGGACTGGAGCACGCCGACGACCTGATCGCCGATCTGGAGCAGGCGCTGGCGAAGGTGTGAGGGCTTCCAGTCAGAAAGTAGACTCGGGCAGCGCGGGGAACCCTCTCCCGGAGGGAGAGGGCAGGGTGAGGGGTAGGCCGTTGGACGCCTTCGCCAAGACCTGACCGCTGCTGTGGTGAGGAAACACGCGACTGGTCCGGGGGCCTACACCTCACCCCTGCCCCTCTCCTTACAGGAGAGGGGTTCCACGCGCCCTTTGCCATCGGCCAGTGGCCATCGCCGCCTGCCCCTGCTAAAGCGGGGCCGTTTCCCGCTAAAGGCTTGAGAGGCCAGCATGCGTTCGGGCGAAGTGAAGCGCCGCACCAACGAGACCGACATCGCGGTCTCGCTCACGATCGACGGCACCGGCAAGGCCGAGATCGCCACCGGCATCGGCTTCTTCGACCATATGCTCGACCTGTTCGCCCGCCATTCGCTGATCGACCTCACGGTCAAGGTCAAGGGCGACACCCATATCGACGACCACCACTCGGTCGAGGATGCCGGCATCGCCATGGGCGAGGCGCTCAAAACAGCGCTCGGCTCCAAGAAGGGCATTCGCCGCTATGCCGACGTGCATCTGCCGATGGACGAGACGCTGACGCGCGTCGCCGTCGACGTCTCCGGCCGGCCGTTCCTGGTGTTCCGTACCGAATTCAAGGCGCAGAAGATCGGCTCCTTCGACACCGAACTGGTGCGCGAATTCTTCCAGGCCTTCGCCATCAACGCCGGCATCACGCTGCATGTCGAGACGCTCTATGGCGACAACGCCCACCATATCGCCGAGAGCTGCTTCAAGGGGCTGGCGCGGGCGCTGCGGCAGGCGCTGGAGGTCGATCCGCGCGAGGGCGACCGCATTCCCTCGACCAAGGGCGCTTTGTAGGAGGCGGACATGGCGTTCTACACCGTGCTGACACCGCCGCCGGCCGCGGGAGGCCGCGACGCGGAGATCGAGCAGGCGCGGCTCATCCCCGAGAGCTTCTCCTGGGCTGCTTTCGCGCTGACCGGCCTGTGGCTGCTCGGCAAGCGGCTCTGGCTCTGGAGCCTGCTCTTCGTGCTGTTCTGGGCCGGGCTCGCCTATCTGCGCAGCCGCTTCGGCCTGCATCCGAGCGCGTTGTCGCTGGTCTACTGGTCGGTCGCGCTGTTCCTCGGCGTCGAGGGCAACAATCTCGCCCTGCGCAAGCTCGTCCGCAAGGGCTGGCGACTCGCGGACGTGGTCGAGGCGCGCAGCCTCTCCGAGGCGGAGCGCCGCTATTTCGAGCGGGCGCTCGCCGGCGAGGCCATACCGCGGCGTGCCGAGGTCCCTGCGCCTGCGGCAGCGGCGCGCGCCAGCGGCCCGCTGCCGATCATCGGCCTGTTTCCGGAGGCCCGCGGACGATGAGCCAGAGCGTCGCCATCATCGACTACGGCTCGGGCAATCTGCACTCCGCCGCCAAGGCCTTCGAGCGGGCGGCGCTGGAGAGCGGCACGCCTGCGGCCATTCGCGTCACCAGCGACGCCGACATTGTGCGTGCCGCCGACCGCATCGTGCTGCCTGGCGTGGGTGCCTTCGCCGATTGCCGGCGCGGGCTCGATGCCGTTCCGGGCATGGTCGAGACGCTGGAAGAGGTCGTACGCGTCAAGGGCCGCCCCTTCCTCGGCATCTGCGTCGGCATGCAACTGCTCGCCTCGCGCGGGCTCGAATACAGGATCACGGAAGGCCTCGGCTGGATTCCCGGCGATGTGACGCTGATCGAGCCTGACGACGACAGCCTCAAGATCCCGCATATGGGCTGGAACATCCTGCACAAGCAGGACGAGCACCCGCTGCTCGACGGCATCGAGACCGGGCCGCAGGGCCTGCACGCCTATTTCGTCCATTCCTATGCGCTGACGGCGCAGCGCCCGCAGGACGTGCTGGCCCTGACCGACCATGGCGGGCCGGTGACCGCGATGGTGGCGCGCGGCAACGTCGCCGGGACGCAGTTCCACCCCGAGAAGAGCCAGAAGCTGGGGCTGAAGCTCATCGCCAATTTCCTGAGCTGGAAGCCATGATCCTCTTTCCCGCGATCGACCTGAAGGAAGGCCGCTGCGTCCGGCTGAAGCAGGGCGACATGGCCCAGGCCACGGTCTTCAACGACGATCCGGCCGCGCAGGCCGCCGCCTTCGAGCGCCAGGGCTTCCAGTGGCTGCACGTCGTCGATCTCGACGGCGCCTTCGCCGGCAAGCCGATGAATGCGGCGGCCGTCGAAGCCATCCTGAAGCGCGTCGCCTTCCCGGTGCAGCTTGGCGGCGGCATCCGCGACATGAAGACGGTCGCAGGCTGGCTGGAGAAGGGCATCCGCCGCGTCATCATCGGCACGGCGGCGGTGCGCGACCCCGGCTTCGTGCGCGAGGCGGCAAAGGCGTTTCCGGGGCAGGTCGCGGTCGGCATCGATGCGCGCGACGGCTACGTTGCGGTCGAGGGCTGGGCCGAGACCTCCTCGCTGGCTGCGGCCGATCTCGGCAAACGCTTCGAGGATGCCGGCGTCGCCGCGATCATCTACACCGATATCGCCCGCGACGGCATGCTCCAGGGCATCAACTGGGAGGGCACGATCGCGCTGGCGAAGGCCGTGTCGATCCCGGTCATCGCCTCCGGGGGGCTCGCCTCGATGACAGATATCGAGCGGCTCTGCGCGCCCGATGCCGCGATCCTCGAAGGCGCGATCACGGGCCGGGCGCTCTATGACGGGCGAATCGACCCGGCGGCAGCGCTGAAGCGGCTGGCACCTGCCGGCACGGGAGAAGCGGCATGACCCTGAAGACCCGCATCATCCCCTGCCTCGACGTCAAGGACGGCCGCGTCGTCAAGGGCGTCAAGTTCCTCGATCTCGTCGATGCCGGCGATCCGGTCGAAGCCGCCAAGGCCTATGACGCGGCCGGCGCCGACGAGCTCTGCTTCCTCGACATCACCGCGAGCCATGAGGATCGAGGCATCCTGTTCGACGTGGTGACCCGGACGGCCGAGGCCTGCTTCATGCCGCTCACCGTGGGCGGCGGCGTGCGCAAGGTCGAGGACATCCGCGCCCTGCTCCTCGCCGGTGCCGACAAGGTCTCGATCAACACCGCCGCCGTGACCAACCGGCAATTCGTCAAGGAGGCGGCCGAGAAGTTCGGCGACCAGTGCATCGTCGTCGCCATCGACGCCAAGCAGGTTTCGCCCGGCCGCTGGGAGATCTTCACCCATGGCGGGCGCAACGCCACCGGCATCGAGGCCGTGGCCTTCGCGCGCGAAGTGGTCTCGCTGGGGGCCGGCGAACTGCTCGTGACCTCCATGGACAAGGACGGCACCAAGTCCGGCTATGATCTCGGCCTGACCTCGGCGATCGCGGATGCGGTCTCGGTCCCGGTCATCGCCTCGGGCGGCGTCGGCGACCTCGACGATCTCGTGGCGGGCGTCAGCGAAGGCCATGCTTCGGCCGTGCTCGCAGCCTCGATCTTCCACTTCGGCACCTACACGATCCAGCAGGCCAAGGCGCATATGGCGGAAGCCGGCCTGCGGATGAGGCTCGACTGACATGGCCGGCTTCACCCTGTCCGATCTCGAAGCCCGCATCGCCGAGCGCGCCGGCGCGGCGCCGGAGGAATCCTGGACGGCGAAGCTCATCGCCGCCGGCCCCGAGCGCGCCGCCAAGAAGTTCGGCGAGGAGGCTGTCGAGGCCGTGATCGCCGCGGTGAAGGGCGATCGCGCCGAGCTGATCGCCGAAAGCGCCGATGTGCTCTATCATCTTTTGGTTGTGCTCAAGGCGCGCGATGTTGCATTGCAGGACGTCTTGAGCCAGCTTGAGAGCCGTACAGCTCGCTCCGGACTGGCGGAAAAGGCGGCCAGGCCCCGGTAGCGTGCCGGTTGAGTAGCGTGAGGATGGACCCGCCAGGATGACCTTCCCTTGAATCTCGAAGCCTGGATCGCGGGTCGCGTCATGGACCAGCACCTCATCCCGACCCCGCCCGAACGCGACCTGGTCTCGCCCTATCGGCTGTTCTCGCGGGACGAATGGGCGCATTTGCGCGCCGATGCGCCGCTGACGCTCTCGGTCGACGACCTGACGAAGCTGCAATCGATCAACGACCCGATCTCGCTCGACGAGATCGTCGCGATCTACCTGCCGCTGTCGCGCCTGCTTTCGCTCTACGTCGCGGCGACGCAGGGGCTGTTCAAGGCGACGCAGCGCTTCCTGATGGCCGAGTCCGAGGTCAAGGTACCCTATGTGATCGGGGTCGCCGGCTCGGTCGCGGTCGGAAAATCGACCACGGCGCGCGTGCTCAAGGCGCTGCTGTCACGCTGGCCGAACACACCCAAGGTCGAGCTCGTCACCACGGACGGCTTCCTGCTGCCCAATGCCGAGCTCGAGCGGCGCGGGCTCATGCAGCGAAAGGGCTTCCCGGAGAGCTATGACGGCGCCGCGATCCTGCGCTTCCTCTCGGATGTGAAGGCCGGCAAGCCGCAGGTGACGGCGCCGGTCTATTCGCACCTCGTCTACGACGTGGTGCCCGGCGAGACGGTGACGGTCGAGCGGCCGGACATCCTGATCCTCGAAGGCCTCAACGTGCTGCAGCCGAACCGGATGCCGAAGGACGGCACGATCATCCCCTTCGTCTCCGATTATTTCGACTTCTCGGTCTATCTCGACGCCGACGAGAACGACCTGCATCGCTGGTACGTCAACCGCTTCATGACGCTGCGCCAGACCGCCTTCCGTGATCCGCGTTCCTTCTTCCGCAAATATGCCGAGATCGGCGAGGAGGAAGCGCTCGCCACCGCCGAGAAGCTCTGGACCGGCATCAACCTGCCAAACCTGCAGGAGAACATCCTGCCGACACGCCAGCGCGCCAGCCTGATCCTCACCAAGGGCGCGAGCCACCGCATCCAGCAGGTCGCCCTGCGGCGGCTGTAATTATCGCGATCTTGCCCAAACCATCTCCGTCATTCCGGCCGCAGCGAAGCGGAGAGCCGGAATCCATCGTAGAGCTCCGCGCTTTGCGATGGATTCCGGATCTGCGCGGCTTCGCCGCTTGTCCGGAATGACGGTGGAAACAGGCGCATGGAAGCGCTCTCCTCCCTCGGCCTGATGGCTGCCGCGGCCTTCGTCGCCGCGACGCTGCTGCCGGCGCAGTCGGAGGCGGTCTTCCTCGGATTGCTGGCGGCCAAAAGCGTCGATCCGCTTGCGCTGTTCCTGACCGCGAGCGTCGCGAACACCGCCGGCTCGATCGTCAACTGGTGGCTCGGCCGGCTGATCGCCCGCCATGGCATCGAGAGGCTGCCGGCCCGTTTGCGCCCCGATCCGAAGCGCTTTTCCCAGGCGCAAGGCTTCTTCACCCGTTTCGGCTGGCCTTCCCTGCTGTTCGCCTGGCTGCCCGTGGTCGGCGACCCGCTGACCTTCGTCGCCGGCACCCTGCACTATCCGGCCGGCCGCTTCGTCGCGCTGGTCCTCCTCGGCAAGGCCGGGCGCTATGCCGCGCTCTGGGCCGGCTGGGCAGGGCTCGCCTGATCGACGCGTCCTTGCGCGGCTGCAGCGCTGAAGCGCCGCCATTTTTGGCGCCTTTGCGGCATATCATTTGCGAAACCCGCCGGGCCGGGCTACCAGCGACGATGTCCGTTCAAGGAGATTTGACTATGAGCATTCAGCGTATCGGCGTCGGCCCCCGTATGTCCAAGGCCGTCGTGCACGGCAACACCGTCTATCTGGCCGGCCAGGTTGCCGACAAGGCCGCCGGCAAGAGCGTCGGCGAGCAGACGGCCGACATTCTCGGCATCATCGACGGGCTGCTGGCGGAAGCCGGCACCGACAAGTCGAAGCTCCTGATGGTCAATATCTGGCTCTCCGACATGTCGACCTTCGCCGAGATGAACGCCGTCTGGGACAAGTGGGTCGTCGCCGGCCAGACGCCCGGCCGCGCCACCGTCGAGGCCAAGCTGGCCGCGTCGCAGTTCACGGTCGAGATCGCGGTCATCGCCGCGAAGTAACCGCCAAGCCGGAGCGGGGAGGCAACCATCAGCCAGTCCGAGGAGATCGCCCCGCTTCTCGCGCGCGTCGCAGGCCGCCACGGCCTGCCACCCGCGGTGCTGACGGCGATGATCGCCGACTGGCTGCGCCGCCCCGACTCGACCCCGCCGAGCGAAGCCCTGCTCGACCGCAAGGCGGGCGACGTCCTCGTTCTGGCCCGGCGCCTCACGGCGCCGGTCGGTGACGGCGAGAGCCGGCGCATGCGCGGCGAGGCTGCCGACGCCCTTGTCGGCGGGCGCCTCGCCGAGGCCGACAAGATCCTGGCGCATGCGGAGCTCCACGCGATCGGCGGCTCGACCGATGTGTCCGCGCTGTCCGTCGAGCGCCGGCTGCTGATCGGCGAGAACCGGGCTGACCGCGCGGCACTCAGCTTCCTGCGGACCACCGCCGAGGCTTATCGAGAGGCTGCCGCCCGCTACGGCGAAGCCTCCGCCCTGATCGGCCTCGCCGATATCGAGCGCAGCCGTGCCGCTGCGCTGGCCCAGGCGAAGTCGCTCGCACGGATCAGCGAGGATTTCGGTGGCCGCGACGGCTATGACGCCGCCATCTCCGCCTTGCGCCGCCTTCTGGAAGGCTTGGACAGCCTGGCGGATACGGTCGCCTTCGCCCATGTCCAGGATGCTCTCGGGACTGCGCTCGAGGGCCTGGCGGCCCTCACCGGCGAGTTGAAGCTGCTAACCGGCGCGCTCGACCATTACAGGGCGGGCGCGGAATATCTGGGCCGTGACGAGGCGCCGCCGCTCTGGCGCGCGCTGAAGCTGCATATCGGCCGTCTCGCCGTCTTGCTCGGGGTGGCGCAGAAGGACGACGATCTGCTCGAAGAGGCGATCGCGACCTATGCCGGGCTCCTCGCCACCTGGGACCGCGCCGACGACGAGACGCGCTGGCTCGATGCCGAGCATATGATCTCGCGCGCCCGCGCCACGCTCGGGCGCCGCCGCAACGACCTTTCGCTGCTGGAGCGCGCCTTCAACGGCCTCAACCGGGTTTCGATGGCGACGGAACGCACGCGCGACCCGCTGCGCTGGGGCGAGCTTCAGGACCAGATGGGCAGCGTGCTGGCGGCGATGGGCGAACGCTACAGCGAGCCCGTCGTGCTGGAGGAGGCGATCGCTGCCTTCGATTCCGCGCTGCAGGAGCGGCGGCAGGACAGCACGCCCCTGTTATGGGCGCACAGCCTGGCCAATCAGGCCGAGGCCATGCTGCAGCTGGCGCGACGCAGCAAGGACAAGGAACTGGCCCAGAAAGCGCTGGCCCAGCTGATGACCGCGACGGAGACGGCACAGCGTTCGCCGGCCGGCGAACCGCTCGCCACCGACCTGCAGAAGCGCCTTGCCGTTGCAGGCACGGCCGCAGCCAAACTGATCGGCAACTAGAGCACCCTGCGTCAGCGCGGACGGCGGTCGGCCAGCCTTTCCAGAGCCGCATCGAGCGTCGCATCGTGCTTGGCGAAGCAGAAGCGGACGACGTTCTTCACCGCACCCTCGGCGTAGAAGGCGCTGACGGGAATCGCGGCCACCCCGCTTTCGGTCACCAGGCGACGGCAGAACTCCGCATCGTCGGCTTCCCCGAGCGGCGCGATGTCGACATTGAGGAAATAGGTTCCGGCGCTCGGCAGCACCGCGAAGCCGAGATCGCGCAGGCCCGCGGCGAAACGATCCCGCGAACGCTGGAAATCGGCGCGCATGCCTTCGAAATAGTCGTCATCCTTGCCCAGCCCGTAGGCGACGGCGGCCTGTAGGTTCGGCGGAGTGGTGAAAGTGATGTACTGATGGGCCTTGGCCAGCACGCGCATGATGGCGGGGGCCGCCATGACGAGCCCAACCTTCCAGCCGGTGAGCGAGAAGATCTTGCCGGCGGACGAGATCTTGACGGTGCGCTCGCGCATGTCCGGCCGGCCGAGCACCGAAGCATGGCGATGCCCGTCGAAGACGACATGCTCCCAGACCTCGTCGCAGATCGCGATCGCATCGTGGCGCACGCAGAAATCGGCGAGGAGATCGAGATCGGCCCGGCTGAAGATCGTCGCCGTCGGGTTGAGCGGGTTGTTGAACAGAACCACCTTGGTCCTGGGCGAGAAGGCTTTCGCCAGCGCCTCCTCGGTCAATCCGAAATGCGGCGGCGTCAGCGTCACGAATTTCGGGATGCCGCCGGCGCGCCGCACCAGCGGCAGATAGGCGTCGTACATCGGCTCGAACAGCACGACCTCGTCGCCGGGCGTGACGAGCGCCATCAGCGCCCCGGCGATCGCCTCGGTCGCGCCAGACGTGACCATGATCTCGCTGTTCGGATCGAGATCGAGATCCTGCCAGCGCTTGTAATGCGTGGCGGCGGCCTGGCGCAGCTCGGGCAGGCCCATCATCGGCGGGTACTGGTTCCAGCCGCCCATGACGGCCTCCGCGGCCTTGCGCCGCACATCCTCCGGCCCCGGATCGTCGGGGAAGCCCTGGCCGAGATTGACCGCGCCGGTTTCGCGCGCGAGCTGCGACATCGCTTCGAAGACGGTGGTCGGAAGGGCGGAGAAGATCGGATTCATGGCAGGGGCCGGCGCAAGCGAGGATGCAACCCGGCTTAGAACATCGGACGGAAAAGGGGAAACCACTTTTCGCCCGCGAGCGGCACAAGGCCCACCCCGAACCTCATTGTCAGGACGCCGGGTTCGGGCAGGCCGCTCCGGGCGTCGGACAGGTCAGAGTGAAGCATCAAAAATATGCCGAGTGATGAATGTTGACATTCGTCACCGATCAGTGTCTATTGATGGTCAGCCGGTCTTCGGCGGGATCCCGTTGCGACTTCGCCCCTTTGGCGCAGCAGGGTGCCGCGGTGGACCGGCGAACCTTGTCAGGATGGTGATTGCGTCAGGCCGGATGTGAGCCGGCGCGCGCCGACAGGCGCCACCGACCTTTCGGCGCCCGACCGCCCGCCATTCTCCGTCCAGCTGCTTTCCGCATGACGGAAAACCGGGCTAAGCAGGGCGATGCCTCCCGCTCCCACCCCCGCCATCATGGTCCTCGGCACCGGCTCCAATGTCGGTAAGTCGCTGCTTGTCGCCGGCCTGTGCCGCCTTTTCGCGAATCGGGGGCTCCGCGTGCGCCCCTTCAAGCCGCAGAACATGTCGAACAACGCCGCCGCGACCGCCGATGGCGAGATCGGCCGCGCCCAGGCGCTGCAGGCACGCGCCGCGCGGATCGCCCCGCATCCCGACATGAACCCCGTTCTGCTGAAGCCCGAGGGCGAGCAGGGCAGCCAGATCATCCTGCAAGGCCGCGTCGCCGGGCGGTTGAGCTCCCGCGACTTCGCGCGGCGCGGCGATTTCCTGCCGCAGGTTCTCGAAAGCTTCGGGCGCCTGAGCGAGCAGGCTGACCTCGTCATCGTCGAAGGCGCCGGTTCGCCGGCCGAGACCAATCTGCGTGCCCGCGACATCGCCAATCTCGGCTTCGCGCGCGCCGCCGGAGTTCCGGCGGTGCTCGTCGGCGACATCGACCGCGGCGGGGTGATCGCGAGCCTCGTCGGCACCCATGCCGTGCTCGACCCGGCGGACCGGGCCATGATCCGCGGCTTCGCGATCAATCGTTTTCGCGGCGATGTCGGGCTGTTCGGCCCCGGCCTCACGACCATCGCCGCCGCAACCGGCTGGCCTTCGCTCGGCGTCGTTCCCTGGTTCGCGGATGCCGTGCGGCTGCCGGCCGAGGACGGGCTCGACATCAGCTCGGGACGCAAAGCCGGGGCGCGGTTCAAGATCGCGGTGCCGGTGCTGCCGGGTATCGCCAATTTCGACGATCTCGACCCGCTCAAGCTCGAAGCCGACATCGACCTCGCCATGATCGGCCCGGGCCAGGCGCTGCCGGGCGATGCCGACCTCGTCATCCTGCCCGGTTCCAAGACGACGCTGCGCGATCTCGCGGCGCTTCGTCGGGAGGGCTGGGACATCGACATCCTCGCACATCGTCGTCGCGGCGGGCATGTGCTGGGCCTCTGCGGCGGCTACCAGATGCTGGGGTGCGTCGTCCGCGACCCGCTCGGGCTGGAAGGCCCGGCCGGGGAGGCTCAGGGCCTTGGCCTGCTCGATGTCGACACCACCCTCGATCGCGAGAAGACCGTCCGCGAGGTCGCGTTCGACGATCCCGCCAGCGCCACGACCGGCCGGGCCTACGAGATCCATCTCGGCCGCACGCTGGGCGCCGATACGGCACGCGCGCCGTTCCGGGTCGAGGGCCGGCCCGAGGGCGCGGCGAGCCCCGACGGGCGCGTCGTCGGCAGCTACCTGCATGGCGTGTTTGCCGCGGACGCAGTGCGCAGCGCCTGGATCGCCCGGATCGTCGGCGCCAGCCTGCCCTCGACCCTGAACTACGAGGCCGCCGTCGACGGGACGCTGGACGCGCTCGCGCACCATCTCGAACGCCATTTCGACATCGATATGCTGCTCGATATCGCGAAATCGCGGCGCGTGGCATGACCCTTCGTCAGAACCGACAGGGCCGAAAGCCCTGCCGAGACGCCGTGGCAGCGGCTGTCAGGATCCGGCTTTTGCCGGATTTGACATGCGTCAAGGCAAAAGTCTTTATTCGCCATTATGTTGACGAATGACGAAATTCGTCATAAGGATTAATTCTTCACCGCATTCGTTGAAAACAAGCAAGCCGGCAACGCCGTGAGTCATTCCGAACGCGATACCAAGCAGATCATCGTCGACACCGCCGAGCGCTTTTTCCGGGACATCGGCTATCAGAAGACGACCGTGGCGGACATTGCGAAATCCCTGCGGATGAGCCCTGCCAACGTCTATCGCTTCTTCGATTCCAAGAAGTCGATCAACGAGGCCGTGCTGGAGCGTTACAAGCGCGAGCAGGAGGAGGCGATCGCCACCATCGCCGCCGAGGATCGCCCCGCCAGCGAGCGGCTGCGCGACATCCTGGCCACCTCCTACCGGCTCAACGCCGCGCGCTTCGCCGGGCATGCCCGGATGCAGGAGATGGTCTGCGCGGCGATGGAGGAAAGTTGGGACGCGATCATCGCCCATATCGAGCGCTTCGACGTCGTCCTGCGCCGTGTCGTGGCCGACGGAATCGCCAGCGGGGAGTTCCGGCCGATCGAGCCCGCCCACGCGACCGGCTGCATCCGCACGGCGATGATCCGCTTCATGCACCCCCTGCTGATCACGCAATGCGAGTGCATTCCGGGCCCGTCGCCCGACGAAATGATCGCTTTCGTGCTCAGCGCGCTCGAGGCGAAACGGTAAGCAGATTGGGCGGCCGCACGACGGTGCGTTGACAAGCCACCGAGGGAGCGGGATACCCCGCCAGACATGGCCATCCTGCCCAAACAAAGTTTCAAGAAAGCCGCCGTCGTCCTCCACGATCTCGTGATGACGGCGCTCGCGATCTGGCTCGTCTTCGTCGTCCGTTTCGAGGGACGGCAGCTCGAGGAGCATCTGCGCTACCTGCCGCGCTTCCTGCCCTTCTTCGTCGCCTATGCCGGGCTGGTCTACTGGTTCTTCTCGCTCTACCGCTCGAAGTGGCGCTTCGCGTCGCTGCCCGACCTGTCGAACATCGTCAGGGCCGTCTCGGTGCTCACCGTCAGCCTGCTGGCGGTCGACTATGTGCTGGTGGCGCCGAATTTCTACGGAGCGTTCTACTTCGGCAAGATCACGATCGCGCTCTACTGGCTGGTGCAGAACGCGCTGCTCGGTGGGCCGCGCCTTGCCTATCGCTATTTCAAATATGCGCGCTCGCGCACCAGTGCAGAACGTGAGGCGAGGCTGCCGACGCTCATCCTGGGCCGCGGCGCCGAGGTCGAGATGGTGATCCGCGCGATGGAGACCGGCACGATGCGCCGGCTGCAGGCAGCGGGCATCCTGTCGCCGCGCGTCGACGATCTCGGCCAGTCGATCCGGGGCGTCCCCGTGCTCGGCCTGCTCTCCGAGATCGAGACCATCGCCTCGGATGCGGCCGAGCGCGGCGAAGCCTTCCGCCGCATCGTCGCGACCCCCTCGGCGCTCCTGCCGGAGGCGCAGCCGGAAAAATGGCTCGCCCGCACGCGCAAGCTCGCCTTGCCGATCTCCCGCATCGAAGCGCTGGGCGAGGGCGGGCGCGACACCGAAGTCGCGCCGCTCGAAATCGAAGACCTGCTGGTGCGCTCGACCGTCGCGATCGACCGCGAGCGGCTGGGCGCCTTCCTCAAGGGCAAGCGGGTGATCGTGACTGGCGGCGGCGGCTCGATCGGCTCGGAAATCTGTCTGCGCTGCGCCACCTTCGGCGCAGCCGAGCTGCTGATCGTCGAGAGCTCCGAACCCGCCCTGTTCCAGATCACCGAGCACCTTGCGGTGCAGGCCCATGGCACCGTGGTTTCCGGCGTTCTGGCCGATGTGCGCGACCGCGCGCGCATCATGCCGCTGTTCCTCGCCTTCCAGCCCGACATCGTCATCCATGCGGCGGCGCTGAAGCACGTCCCCTATCTGGAGGCGGACTGGAGCGAAGGCATCAAGACCAATGTCTTCGGCTCGGTGAACGTCACCGATGCCGCCGTCGCCGCCGGCGCCAAGATCTTCGTGCTGATCTCGACCGACAAGGCGATCGAACCGGTGTCGATGCTCGGCGCGACCAAGCGCTTCGCCGAGATGTACGCGCAGTCGCGGGACGCGGAATTCGTGGCCGCGGCCTCCGGCACGCGGCTCGTCGCGGTGCGCTTCGGCAATGTCCTCGGCTCGGTCGGCTCGGTCGTGCCGAAGTTCAAGGCGCAGATCGCCCGGGGCGGGCCGGTCACCGTGACCAGCCCCGACATGATCCGCTACTTCATGACGATCCGCGAGGCCTGCGATCTGGTGCTGACCGCCGCTTCGCACGCCCCGGCCGGCGAGTCGGATGCCGAGCGCGCGGCGGTCTATGTGCTCAAGATGGGCCAGCCGATGCGGATCATGGAGCTGGCCGAACGGATGATCCGCCTCGCCGGCTTCGAACCGGGCGAGGATATCGAGATCATCGTCTCCGGCGTCCGGCCCGGCGAGCGGCTCAACGAAATCCTGTTCGCCCGCGACGAGCCGATGGCCGAAACCGGGCTTGACGGCGTCATGGCCGCCAAGCCGATCTTCGCCGGCCGCGCCCGGATGCAGGATTGGCTCGCCCAGCTGGAGGCAGCCGTCAAGGCCGACAACCGCGCCGCGGCCAATGCCGTGCTCGACGAGGCAATTCCGGATTTCAGCCGGCGCGAGCCAGCGCAGCCAGACGCGCCAGCGCCGTCTTCGTCTCTGCAGGCGGCTGCCAGCCAGCCTTGAGCAGCCCTGCCGGGCGTGCGACCAGGCTCCCCGCCAGCTTGAGGAAGGTCTCTTCCCGCCCCGCCAGACGCGCAAGCCGCCTGAGCCATGGCTCGGGCACCGAAAGCAGGCCGGGCGCGCGGCCGAGGCCGGCACGCATGGCCGCCAGCATGTCTGAGACGCTGATCGGCTCGGGATCGGAGACCGTATAGGCCTGCCGCGCCGGGCATGCGGGCGTCAGCGCAAAGCGGATCGCGTCGGCCATGTTCTCGACGGCGAGGAGAGAGCGAGGCGCGTCGAGGCCGCCGAGCGGCAGGGGGACGGGCAGGCGCGCAAGCCGCAGCAGCGCCGCCATATTAGCCTTCACGCCGGGGCCGTAGATCAGCACCGGGCGCAACGTCACCCAGTCGAGCGCGGTCCCAGCGAGACCCTGCTCGGCAGCGAGTTTGGAGCGGCCATAGGCATCCGCCGGCAAGGGCTGCGCATCCTCGGCCAGCGGCGGCCCGTCGAAGGCGCCGGACAGGGCCTTGATCGAGGACAGATAGACGAACCGGCCGATACCGGCGGCTGCCGCCGCTTCCGCCAGCTCGAGCGTCGCCTGCGTGTTGATGCGGGTGTAGAGCTCCTCGTCGAGGCCCGGCCCGGCATGGGCGAGCCCGGCCATATGGACGACATGGTCGACGCCAGCCAAGGCGGAGCGCCAATCCACAGGTGCCGCCAGATCGCCGGTCACGACGGCTTCGATACCCTCCGGAACAGGCTCCGGCCGGCGTTGGGCGAGGCGCAGGCGATAGCCCTCCCGCAGAAGCCCGGCCACGACATGGGGGCCGACGAAGCCGCTCGCGCCCGTGAGGAGGATCCGTTCGTCAGCCACGCCCAGGCCCCGTCGCGAAGCGGCGCAGCAACAGCCCGGTGAGGCCGGCCGCGACGAGCAGGCAGGCCAGTTGCACCCAAAGCTGCGGCCAGGCGACCGTGATGGCCGCCAGCGCGACCAGGACGAGGTTCAGGAGGCCGATGCGCCCGACGACCGCCAGCACGCTGAAACCGTTGGTGGTCGCCTGCTGGTAGAAATGCGAGCGATGCGCCTCCCAGACCTTCTCGCCGCGCGCCAGACGGCGCAGCAGCGTGATGGTGGAATCGGCGATGTGGTAGAGCGGCAGGATCACCGCCGCCGCGAAGGCGCCGGCCCCGGCGAGCCGATAGAGCAAATAGGCCGTCAGCAGACCGATCGGCAGGGAACCGACATCCCCGAGAAACAGCCGCGCCACGGGCCGGTTGAAAGGGGCGAAGCCGATCAGCCCGCCACAGAGCCCCGCCGCGAGCCAGCCGGTGACCGGATCGACCACGCCGTAGCTTCCGGCAAGGGCGAGAGCCGCCGCCAGGGGCACGATGCCGGCGACCGTGATCCAGTCGAGCCCATCCATGAAGTTGACGAGATTGACAAACCAGACCCCGGCGAGCAGCGCCAGCGCGCGCTCGGCCATCAGCGGCATGATCTCCGGAAACAGGCGCAAGCCCGGCGCCGCCAGGAACAACACCAGCCCGACGCAGGCAGCCTGCAGGACCAGCCTGACACTGGCGGGCAGCGGATGGATATCATCCCAGGCTCCGACCGCGGCCAGCGCCGTCGCCGCCCCACCGACAATCACCAGCGTGCGCCAGGCCTCGCCTCCGAGCTGGTTCAACCAAAGTGCAGCGGCCAGGGCCAGGAAGGCGCCTGCAAGCACTGCGATTCCGCCACCTTGCGGCGTCGGGACCTTATGGCTCGAGCGCGCATTCGGCCGGGCGAGCGCGTAGCGCATCAGGAGCGGGCGCAGCCAGATACACAGCACCGCCGCCAGAACGGCGGCGGCAGCGAGAATGGCGAGGGAGGCGAGCAACGTCGTCAAAGCGAGGGCACCATAGTCGAGACGAAGCCATTGCCTAGAGCATCAGTCCGCAAAGTGGAATGCGGCCTTCGGAAAAAGCCGATGCAATATCAAAGGACTAGACTATCGTGCGCGGCGCGGGCCCTCAAAGTCGGAAGAGCGGCATTCCGGTGTCTATTGCTTGAAGCCGATCAGCACGCCGTCGGCACCCAGCGAAAGCTGAAGCCCCTGCCGGCGCGTCGCCAACCGCAGCGTCACGCCCTTGTCGTTGCGGAGCCAGACATTGCCGGCCCCCTGATTGCCGACAGCCCAGCCCTCCTTGAGCTGCACATAGGCACCGGCGAAGTCGGAGACGTTGCGGAGGCCGTAGACGGTGCCGGTCGCGACGGTGCGCGAAGCGCCGATCGAGCCGATCCCCAGCCCGCCGACGGTGATCGGGTATGAGCGCCCACGGAAGCGCAGGGTTCCACCACCCGCCTCGCCGGAGGCGATGAAGCCGGCCTGCACCTGTTCGATCCGAACCGAGCCCGTCGAGGGGCCGAGCGAGCGCGACTGCGCCATCGCCGGCGGCGCCAGCATCAGAAAAGCTGCAATGGAAATGGCTGTCTGCCTGATCGTCATCATATCCTGCTCCTTGCGCCCGACTGGCGACGCAGGACAAGAACCCGCGAAAGGCGATTTCGATCCCGAAGCAGGACCGGGTCAACTCGGCTACGGCCGCTCCGCTCTCTGGACGGCTCGCCCGCGAGGAGAAAAAGGCACGGAGAATCGCACAATTCGTCGCAATTTTATCTGCCGAATTGATCCCGGTTTCAGGTCCGGCCGGCATGATCGCCCATAACGACCCCTTCGCCGCAGGTGACCATGTCTCCCGTCCGCTTCGTGAGCTTCGCTTTCCTGCTGGCGCTCGCCGTCTTCTTCTTCTCGGCCGCGCAATCGGCATCGAGCTGAGATCGGCGCCGGCAGCAAGCCGCAAGCTCCGGAAACTCCGAACCCTCGCAAGACCGTCTCAGCCGCGCCGATAGACGTCCTCGATCCGGACGATATCGTCCTCGCCGAGATAGGATCCGACCTGCACCTCGATCAGCTCGAGCGGAATCTTGCCGGGATTGGCCATGCGATGAACGCAGCCGATCGGCAGATAGATCGACTCGGTCTCGTGGACGATGATGGTTTCGTCGTTGCGCGTCACTTCCGCAGTGCCGCGCACCACGACCCAGTGCTCAGCGCGGTGATAGTGCTTCTGCAGCGAGAGGATGCCGCCCGGCTTCACCGTGATGCGCTTGACCTGATAGCGCTCGCCCATATCGACCGAAAGATACTTGCCCCAGGGCCGGTGGATCTCGCGATGGGCCCCGGCCTCCGATTCGCCCCTGGAGGCGATCAGGGCGACCATCTCCTTGACCTTGTCGGCCTTGCCCTTCGGCGCCACCAGCACGGCGTCTCGCGTCGAGATCACCGCGACGTCGTCAAGACCGATCACGGCGACGAGAGCATCCTCCGAGCGGACGAGATTATTCGAGCCGTCGAGCACATAACCCCTGCCTTCGACCGCATTGCCGCTGGCGTCCTTCTCCGAGAGGTCCCACACCGCCGACCAGCCGCCAACGTCCGACCAGCCGAAGCTGCCGGCGACCACGGCGGCCTTTTTCGTCTGTTCCATCACGGCGAAGTCAATCGATATCTTCTTGGCTCGCGCGAAAGCCTCGGCATCGAGCAGCAGGAAGTCGAGGTCGGGCTTAGCTCTCGAGACCGCCTCCACCACAGGTTCCAGCACCTGCGGCTCGAAAGCCTCCAGCTCAGTGCGCATCGTGGCGGCATCGAAAATGAAGTTGCCGGAATTCCAGAGATAGCCGTCCAGAAGATATTCCGCCGCACGCTTGGCATCGGGCTTCTCGACGAAAGCCGCGACCTGCCGCGCCCCGCCCGCGATCTCATCGCCCGGCCGGATATAGCCGTAACCCGTCGCCGGATGGCTCGGCGGAATGCCGATCGTCACGATCAGGCCCTGAGCAGCGACCACGCCTGCCTTGCGGCAGGTCTCGACGAAGAGCGCACCGTCCTGAACGACATGATCGGCGGCAAAGACACCGACCACCGCCCGTTCGTCGCGAGCCAGCGCCAATTCGGTCGCGACGGCGACCGCCGCAGCGGAATCGCGCCGCGTCGGCTCCAGCACGATTTGCGCCGATACCCCGATAGCCTGTAACTGCTCGAGAACCGTGAAGCGGTACTCGGCATTGGTGATCACGATCGGCTCGGCGAAGACGGACGTGTCGGCCAAAAGCCGCATCGCCCGCTGAAAGGTCGAGCCCTGTCCCAGCAGCGCAATGAACTGCTTCGGCATCGTGTCACGCGAGACCGGCCAAAGACGCGTTCCCGCGCCGCCACACATCACGACGGGAATTATCTTCGAGACCATCCGCAGCGCACTCCTGATTACCGGCTCTCTAATAAGCCCAAGAGATCGACACAAGCTTCTCGCATCTGAGCCGGCGCTGCTCGGGTGAGAGGCCTGCCCTGGTGATGGGTGGCGGCTCCCCTGAGACCAAGTATCTATCAGGGAATTCTTTGAGGAGAAGCGCTACTTTGATCTTCCGAAAATGCGAAGGATGCGAGGATTTCCAAGGCATTTTGGTGCTGGGTGTTTGGGGACAGCAGGGAATCTTGCCGAGGTTGAGCAGGCTTTTCGCCGTGACTGGGAACCCCGTTATGATGAACAGGAAGTTACTACCTCACCGAGCGACGGGTGTGACACCGAGGGAGTGAGGCTGCGCAGCGCCTGGAGCTCATCAACGCGATGCGCCGTCACCTGTCGATATACCGCGTAATTGCACCGCAAGGCCCCTTTCCACACAGAGAAACTGATTGCGGCGGTCAAAACCTTCCTTCGGAACTGCCACAGGCAGCCCATAGCTCTTTGATCATGCTAGGCAACGCTCTTCGTCATTTGCAGGGGCAGACGACAACGCTTGATGCCGAGACCGTCACGCGGGCCGAGACCGATGACGTGACCTGGTCGGCCCATGACATACCCCACATCACCTCTCTGATAGCCACCGCCTGTTCATAGTCATCCGAAGGCGCACCGGCCTGACGAACTTCGTCAGATCGAGAGCCGGGCACTTCAACGATGTGCTTCGAGGCGAGTCCATGTATTAGAAGGGGAGGCGTCATCGCATGGGGCTTTCTCTCCCGGGCGATATGACGTTCTCGATTTGGTCAGCGCGACGGGCACATCAGAGGCGTGCTCCGGGCTAGAAACGCGCGCAGATTTGCACTACCAGCTTCACCGCGAACATGCGAAATGTCACAGGACGACCGATTAATGGCGTATCTCATTGCCGAACAGGGCGAATCGACGCCTGACGCCCACCAGGCAGTGATCGAGATTACGGCTGACGCGCAGAACCCGAATTATTGGCGCGATGTTTGGCAGCACCGTGAACTTTTTCAACTGTTGGTATGGCGCGACCTCGTCGTCCGGTATAAGCAAACCCTCATTGGCTTCAGCTGGTCCGTGATCCGCCCGCTGACGATGATGATCGTATTCACGATCGTCTTCGGGGGTTTCGCGCAACTGCCGTCCAACGACTCTCCCTATGCTCTTCTCGTCTTCACGGGCTTACTTCCGTGGATGTTTTTTGCAACAACCTTTGCAGAGGCTGGAAATAGCGTTATTGCTAATGCACCTATTGTTTCAAAGGTTTATTTTCCTAAGATTATATTGCCAATAAGCTGCATATTTGTCGGCGTCGTTGATTTCATAATATCATTCTTCATCTATTTCTTATTAGCTCTTTATTTTAAGCACCCCCCAGGGATAAACGTCTTATTTTTGCCCGTTTGTATCATTCTTCTGTGCTTATTTGTTATGGCGTGCGGCACATGGATCGCGGCGCTGAACGTTCGTTACCGCGATTTCAGGTATCTTCTACCGGTTGTGCTGCAACTGGGTGCTTATATGTCACCCGTTGGTTACGCCAGCAGTGTCGTGCCAGGTAAATGGGGCATGGTGTTCGCGCTCAACCCGATGGTCGGCATCATCGACGGATTTCGCTGGTCTCTTCTGGATACCACAACACCGTTTCCAACCTTCAGTTTTAGCGTCGCGGTTGTTTTCACCATCATCTGCTTGATTCCCGGCGTGCGATTCTTCATGAAATCGGAAAGTCGTTTCTGCGACGACCTGTAAGAACGATGAAAAAAGCTATCATTGCTGAAGGCCTATCGAAACGCTTCCGGATCGGCCGGGCCAGCGACACCGAAAGCGGCAACCTGCGCGACTCCATCGGCCGCATGCTCCATTCACTGCGCCCTTCAGCCGAGGACGACGAGACAACCGATTTCTGGGCTCTGAAGGACATCAGCTTTGAGGTCGACCTCGGCGAGCGCATGGCGGTCATCGGCCGCAACGGTTCCGGTAAATCGACACTGCTGAAGGTGCTGTCGCGCGTCATGGCGCCGACCAGCGGCAAGGTCAGTGTCCGCGGGCGGCTCAGCAGTCTGCTGGAAGTCGGCACCGGCTTTCACCCGGAGTTGACCGGTCGGGAAAACATCTTCCTTAGCGGCGCCGTTCTCGGCATGAAGCAAGCCGAGGTGAAGCGACGGTTCGACGAGATCGTCGAGTTTTCCGAGATCGCCAAGTTTCTCGACACGCCGGTCAAGCGCTATTCGAGCGGAATGTATGTCCGCCTCGCTTTCGGTGTTGCTGCGCATCTGGAGCCGGACATCCTCATTCTCGACGAGGTAATGGCGGTGGGCGACTCCGGCTTCCAAGCCAAGTCCCAGAAGAAGCTCGACTCCCTGGCAAAGGAAGGAAGGACTGTCCTGTTCGTCAGCCATTCCATGGCTGCCGTGCGCGGGGTTTGCGATACCGCCCTCCTGCTCGATGCCGGACGTGCGGGTCCGAAACAGGCCGTCGAAAGCGCCGTCCGCAAATATCTGAACACGACCATCAAGAGGCGGACGGCGTCTCTCCCCATCATCACCGACGATATTGTGCTCGTCGACATGAACGTCACTCAGGATACGCGGAATCACATGGATTTCGTGGGAGAAGAGCAAATTGCGGTCTCAATCGAAGTCGAGGTCCTGACCCCGATCGACGATCTTCGGCTCGGATTCTATATCAAAACCATCGACGGCCATGTGATCGCGCGTGCGCTTTTCGACGATTGGGATGTCGAAAAATCGCGCTTCCCCATGGGGCATTTCGTTCTGGAGGGCATCATCCCCGCGAATCTCCTCGTTCACGGCGAGTATATTTTCGAGGTGCATGGCAGCCGCTTCGGGACATGCGACTATTTCGGCGAGGCTGGACAGCTCTCCTTCCGCGTTGCCGAAGCCAAGGACTACAACGTCGCGTACAAGGGCGAGCAGCCCTTCGGCTATGTGCACATCGATCCTCAGTGGCAGATGCAGCGCATATGACAAGGTTGGTCCGGCTGGATACCTGTGCGCCCAAATGGCCCTGGTTGCGCCAAACGCCAGCGCGATCAGGCCGTTGGGGAAGCTTTCAATTCGGGATCGACGATGCTCCCGAGCGTTGCGAGGCATGGGCCATCTTTGAGTCGATCGGGGCACGCGCGGAGAGTTTCTGCCCGCCGGATCGTACGGTGTTCATCACCGGTGAGCCGAGCGACATCGGCAGATACCATCCGGAGTTTCTCGCTCAGTTTGCCTATGTCATCAGTGGCCGAGGCGACCTTTTCCACCCCAGGCAGATCCGCCTGCAGCCAGCCCATCCCTGGTTCGTGGAGCGTGATCTCGACGAACTGCTCGTCATGCCGCCCCCGGCCAAGCGCCGGGACATCTGCGTCCTGATATCCGACAAGGCCTTTACCGAAGGGCACCGGCGGCGCCTCGATTTTCTCGAGCGGCTGCGGCAGGCTCACCCATCCATCGATGTCTTCGGGCGGGGGATCCGGCCTTTCGACAGCAAGTGGGACACCCTCTTGCCCTATCGCTATACCATCGTGCTCGAAAACAGCAACGAGCCGGATTTCGTTACGGAGAAGATGCCCGATGCGTGGCTGGCCTTCTGCCACCCGATCTATGCCGGTAGCGCGAATGCGGAAAGATACGCCTCACCCGACGCATTCACATGCATCGACATCGCCGAACCCCAAACTGCGATCGCTCGGATAGGAAGCTTGCTGGGTGACGAGGCGGGCTACACAAGCCGGTTGCCGGCAGTGCTGACGGCCCGACAGGATTATCTGACGCGCTGGCAGTTCTTCGGCAACCTGGCAGGCGCACTGGAGATCATTGTCGGATTGAGCCGGCAACCGCCGGAGAAGATCACGATACGGCCCAACAGCGAGTTCCTCGCCGAAGAGGCTGCGCGCGGCGAGGTTGCCGTTGTCCCTCAGGCGGCCTTGCCCGAACCCGTGACAACCGAACCGTCAATATCCGAATCCGAAGGGGCCCGGACCGAAGCGCGGGGCGGTTTCCTGTCTGCGTTACGCGACGCCCTGTCGTCGATCGGCGGAAAGCAACGATAGCATGATAACGACGCGCATCATCGGCGGCCTGGGCAACCAGATGTTCCAATACGCAGCGGGTCGTGCGCTCGCACTCCGCAATCGCACGGGTCTGGCAATCGACCGCAGTGCCTTCATGGACTATACCGTCCATGCCTATGCTCTCGATTTCTTCGTTCTGGAGGCTCCTGCTGCCTCGGCGTCCGATTTGCCTGCCTCCCCCGGTGCCGGCAACCGCTTGAGCAGACTGTTACCCTGGCGGCGGCCTGTCCGGCATGTCGTGGAGCAAGGGCTGCGCTTCGATCCCGCCGTGGCGGCGCAATCGGGTAACGTTTATCTCGACGGATACTGGCAGAGTGAGCAGTATTTCTCCGACTTTTCCGACATTTTGCGGAAGGATTTTCGGTTCCGCCACGCTCCGTCGCCGACGAATGCGGAGTTCCTGAAAAGGGCGGGAGCCGATAATACGGTTTCAATCCATATTCGGCGCGGGGATTATGTGACGAACCCGAACGCGCTCGCCGTGCACGGTACCTGTTCCCCTGCCTATTACGAGAAGGCGATTACCACACTGGCAAAAGAGTGCGGCTCGCCCCTCGTCGGCTTCGTCTTCTCGGACGACCACGCCTGGGCGCACGAGAATATCCGTCTGCCCATCGAGACGGTACACGTCGAGGGCAACGCTGCCGACAAGGCCTATGAGGACATGCGGATCATGGCCGCGTGTCGCCATCATGTGATCGCCAACAGCACCTTTAGCTGGTGGGGCGCTTGGCTCGATCCACGCCCGGATTCGAGAGTCATTGCTCCGGCCCGCTGGTTCGCCGATACCAGCATGGACGCCACCGACCTCATTCCCGAGCGCTGGAAGAGGCTGCAGGTCGAGCTTGGCCCCAGCGCCGCAACGTGTTGATCTCGGGTCTTCGCAGGTATTGATCGCCCATGGACTCTCATCCGCAGGTTTCTCCGCTCGTGTCCGTGCTCGTACCGGTGCACAATGCCGAGCGCTATCTCGCAGAAACCCTGAGATCGGTGCTCGCGCAGACTTTCACCGACTTTGAGCTTCTGGCGGTTGACGACCTGTCCACGGACGACTCTCCCGCGATCTTGAGCCATTTCGCCGCAGCAGATCCCCGGGTCAGGGTGCTTCGACGCAGTGGCCGTTCGCCGGGACTGGCCTTTGCGCTCAATTTTGGTCTCGATGAAGCCCGCGGCGCCTTGATCGCGCGTCTGGATGCGGATGACATCGCGCTGCCGCACCGACTCGAACGGCAGGTCGAATGGCTGTCCGCCCATCCCGATCACGCGATTCTCGGATCCTTCATCGAGATGATGGATTCCGAGGG